>NZ_CP011834.1:1638219-1965863 GCF_001412575.1 Limnohabitans sp. 103DPR2
ACAAGCCACCACCCATCGACTTTTGCAACAACTGACCGAAGGCGAATTGGTGTGTCAGTTTCCAGAAGACAAACGGTATGCGCTTGGCTTGGGATTGGCCACGCTTGCAACGCATGCCGTTGAACAAGTCAGTCATGGGGGTGAAGGTCCCGGAGGGCTTAAATCACTTTGTCGCCCTGTGCTGGCTCGATTGGGTGCAGCATTGGGTGAAAGTGTTTTCTTTTTTGTGCGTTCAGGGTTTGACGCCGTTTGCCTCGATCGTTGGGAGGGGCAGTTTCCTATTCGAACTCTCACAGGGGATGTGGGAGGCAGAGTTCCGTTGGGTGGAGGTCAAGGGGCCATGGCTATCCTTGCGCATCTTGCGCCCGAAGAATGCGAAGAAATTTTGCGTTACAACGTGCCACGCCTGATGGGCATGGGAACTTTGGATGGCGTGCAGTTGCGAGCCTCCATTTTAAGAACCAAACAGCAAGGCTATTCGGCAGAAGATACGGGCGTCATTGAAGGGGTGGCAGCAGTTGCTGTGCCGGTGTGGGACGCAGCAGGCCAGGTGATTGGCGCTTTGAGTGTGGCAACACTGTCCACCCGATTGAGCGGCGACAGATTGTTGGTTGTGGTGGACTTGCTAAAGAAAGAGGCGGCACTGCTGAGTCCAAAAATCAACCCGTTTGATCGCGCTTTGAGAAGATCGACCAAACCTTGAAATTAATGGGGGTCAGATCAACATTAATTTTGATGATTGTTCATCGACTCATTGTGACGACTTCATACCGTACCTGTCGCTGACGCTGATTCAGGCAGTCCAAACACCCGATCAAAACACCACGTAAAAGCAAACGTGTAAACAAAAAAGAAAACGTTCAATCCCAGGTTGACTGTGAATGAGCGCAGATAACTGATGTCGAGCCACCATGCTGCCGCCGGCATCAGCACCACCAGAAAGCCCATCTCAAAGCCCACGGCGTGCAGTACGCGACGCCCAAAGCCACGGCCGCGCGTGAGTCTTTTAGACTCCCAGCGCTCGAACAAAGCGTTGTAGGAAAAATTCCAACCCACCGCGAAGAGTGATGCAAATACAGCCAGGGCACCTGCGCGCTCGAGGCTGCTGTCGCTGAAACTGAAAAAGCCAAGCGTGCCGCACAAGAAAGCGATGGCCTCGTAGATGGCAACGTAAGTGACTTTACGTTGGGTGCCTTGTAAGTTCATGTTGAATTGGATTCGTTAACACTGAACTGTACAGGAGAAGGTCATTGGGGTCAGATCAACATTAATTTGAAAAAATTAATGTTGATCTGACCCCAATTAGATGAAGCACCTAGCGGAAGCGCCAGGTGCTTTTTTTTCGCATCAAGCGTCTGCTGAGAATCCGATGGTTTTGACCAAGGGGCCCCACAGTTCGGTGTCGGATTTGAGTCGGGCTGCCAATTCGGCGGGGCTCGAGGACTGTGCCACCAGGCCCATCATGGCCATGCCGTTGACGGTTTCGGGGGCGGCCAAGGCCACGCGCATGACGGCGTTGAGGCGATTGATGATGTCGGTGGGGGTTTTGGCGGGTACATAAAAGCCAAACCATTCGTCGTAAACAAATCCTTTTAAACCTTGCTCAACCAACGTGGGTGTGTTGGGCGCAAACTGGCTGCGCTTGGCGCCAGTAGCCGCCAGCAATCTGCATTTGCCGGCCGCCACGTGCTGCGTGAACTCGCCAATGGGGCCAGACACCGCGGCAATTTGGCCGCCGATCATGTCCAGAATGGCAGGCTGTGTGCCGCGGAACGCAATGTGCTTCAAGTCAACGTTGGCCTCTCGGCCAAGCAGGGATCCAATGAAGTGAGGAGTAGAGCCCGCAGCGGGTGAACCAAAGTTGGCCAACATGGGATTGGCTTTGCACCAAGCCAAAAACTCTGGAACGTTTCTGACGCTGTTTGGCACCATAGGGCCCACTGCAAAACCGAAGTCGAACACAGCACCCAAAGAGACAGGCGCTAAATCGCCTACTGGATCGTAGGGCAGCTTTTTGTAGATGTGCGGATAGATGCCCAGCATGGACATGGGTGTTTGCAACACCGTGGCGCCGTCGGCGGGCGCGTTGCGCACAAACTGCACGGCAATTTGACCACCAGCACCTGTTTTGTTTTCAACAAAGGCGGCTTTGGTATAGGCAGAGGGCGCGATCTTTTCGGAGACGCGTCGGCAGATGGCATCGGATGTGCCACCAGGCGGGAAGCCAGTGACAATTTTCAAACTCTCAAGTTGGGCTTGCGCCCAAGCCTGCTGGCCAACAGCGCTGAGCAAACTGGCCACACCGGCCACTTGTAAAACATCACGACGCGAAATGGACATGACCTCTCCTGAGTGAATGGAGAGACCATTTTGGTGGCATCAAACTGGGCTGTCCAGATCAGGCATTCCCTAATGTGATGACCAATCAATTTGCATGGCCACCTTGACTGGCATGTTCAGTTCGACGCCTTTTAGCTGCGCTAATTCATTCATAGCAGATACGACGCCATTGTCATACCCATCTTGTGCATCACCAATGCGCGCAGACAAATGGGAATAGCAAGCGCATGGAACGTTGTGAGCTTGCAGTATCTCTAGCGCAACTTTTCCTGCGTTGTCTTTGCCACCACCCGCATCGTTGAAGAAAACGCAGCTTGGTTTTTGGCTGAGTGCAATGACAAATTCAGCGGCTGATTTTCCGCCATGAGATCCAGAGATGACAATCGCATTAGCATGTGCATTGCTAATGTGTGCTATTGAGTCTAGTAAAAACAATTGTGACATGGCTTCATTTACTCAATCATCAATGCCAGCTGTGCAATTAGGCCAAGTCAGGTTTTGCCATATTTTTAGCAAGTGAATCTAATCGCGCCAGGACATTTAGAGAAGAGGGGTGAATCGTTTCATTTCATCAGACAAAAGTGTAGTATCAATCTCCACCGCGGCCCAAATCCATCCACTGTATTCATTTTGTAGATGAAATTTTGATATGAGGCTAGGTTGAGGTATTACTTGGCCCATGTCTAGGGCAGTTTCTATCCACAACTCAATTGCCTCTTTGGAGTTATCAATGGCGTGTTCAATGCCTCGGTTTGAGCCTGAAAAGCAGCCGGGAAGGTCAGGCACCACAACTCCCCAGATATGGCGAGAATCACCTTGTTCTATGTCAATTGGAAATTTCAAAATTTTTTAAACCTTCACTTCAAAACGCCAATCGTTGCAAAATTTTTTTTCGATAAGTAATTTGCTATTCATTAAACCAAAAAAACACTACACGTACTAATTTAATTTTTCAAATCAATAAATTTGGGAAAAAATTCAAAATTTATAGAGGTTGCATCATCGTATAAATTACGTTTGAATTGAGCTTTGAAAAATAACATACAAATACAAAATTTTTTCCTGAAAATTCGTTTACTTCATACGATTGTTTGCTTGTATCAGGGTTCGATAAATTGCGCATTTATTTATGAAAAAATTTTGTGAGCTACTAAAGCAAGTTACAAGATGGGGTAGTAACGTTGCAGTCATATTGTCCGCCAAATTGGTCAACGCATTAGGCTTGAAAGTAGGTGATGAATTAGAGTTTAAAAAAACTGTGATTCGAAAGGGACATGTAACAGAGATGTATGTCGGTGAAGAGCCTAGCAAGATGGAGATATTGGCAGATGTTCGAAATCTTAGGTCTGAAATTACACACAACTTTACTTTTGATCGTGATGAAGCAAATTCACGATGAAGTCATTTTGTGGTGTTTCAGTCTATGGCCACAACAAATATTTTTGCAATTCAAATATCCTATGAGTAGCAGACCATATCCAAAGTAATGAAAACTAAAACGATCTTTAAAAGCGACATATTTGAGTCAGCTCATCAGTCGGCTTCAGCTCTCTATCTGGTGGGCGCAATTGATAAAGCCACCATGAGCAAGTTTGATGAAAAGTGCACTGTTAAAACTCCAAAATTAAAACCTGTGCAAATCAAAAAAATCAGAAAGCGTGTCAAAGTCAGTCAGTCAATTTTTGCGAGGTACCTAAACACAAGTGAGTCTACTGTTCAGAAGTGGGAGGCGGGTACCAAGAACCCAAGTGGCATGGCGCTTAAGTTATTGGACATCGTTAACAAGCATGGGCTTTCTGTACTTGCTTAAGAAACCTACTTCATTGGGAATTGAAGTGCCTCATATGCATGAACCAGAGAAACGAGCTCTTCCAGCCTATCCCCATCAGGCGAACCCATCTCAGGATTCAGATCGAAAAGTTTTGAAAGCTCTTTCAACGCAAGGTCATGCTCTTCGTCAGTTTGAATAAAATTTTTAATCACAGAAGTCTTCACATTTTTATTTCTAGCTTGAATAAGCTTCCGAGCCAATTTAAATTTGGCTTCAGAATTATTGAAAACTTTTCTATAGCCAGTTCGCTTAAGCCATAGCTTGTGAAGATCAGTTATTTTGGTCATGGTGCCAAGCCACTTAAGCCAACGGAAACTTAGGCTCACCCAGGCTTACCTTTGGTGACAGTCCAGCAAGTGCCGCCATGTCTAGCAGCATGTCTAAATCAAAATGATTGAAATTGCCTTCTATCAGTTTGGCTATATCTGACTTAGAGACACCAAGCAAAGCAGCAACATCTCCATGAGTCATTTCAAGCTTCTCAACAAAACTGCTGATTTCCATCATCAGCATTGAGCGAGCTTGCATGCTGGCTGCATCACTTGGTGTTGCCGCAATAGCCTGCCAGACACTTTGAAACCTTATGCTACGAGCTGATATTTCCTCCGCTTCAGCAACATACTTGCGAGCATTCATCAACGCTTCCTGACCTCCTGGCAAATATGATTCTTCTAAAGCGGTTGTAAGGTAAATCTCTGCCAACTCGGGGTCCTCACAAAGTAGTTCTACAACAACGTCTTTATGAGCACGTTGATATGCCTTACGGTCCACAACGCTGGTGGTAGCAATTTGACTCCGTACTACAAGTCCAAGCTCTGTTAATTTATTGAGGTTTTGATGTAAGTCGCTGGAGTTGCCTCTGAGTTCATCAACCAGCTCTTCTATGCTTTTGGGGTGACGCAAAGCGATCAGAATTTGGCGTAGAGGTTCACGGAAAATGTCCAGAAAATCTTCTGGATCTCCAAAGGAGAGGGTGAAGAGCTCTTCAATCTGATCGCCGCGATCTATTTTTTGACCAACCAATTGTGCACGTGCAAAAAATTCTTTAGTGCTGCCTATGCGAATGGTTGCTTTACTCATAGTGAGTACCTAAAAAGTTGCTGATACAAAACTTCAATGCAACCACTGCATTTGAAACGGAATTCAGTGTGGCATGAATCCAATTTTTTGTACCTATTTTTCTTGCAAATCAATCTATAGCGGATCAATCTTTTTGTAAATAAATTCGACGATCATCTTAGAAATGAAGTTATTGATAAATTTGTAGAAATTGCCGATAAATTTTTGTCGCTAAGATATTATTTATACGTTATGTGAGTCGCAGACATAAGAAGCGTGGCACTATGAATCAGTCATTGCAAGAAGCCTTCATTGAAGCTAAAACAATATTGATCTGATCTCAATTATTTTTCTATTTCGTCTGTATTTATTAATAAATACAGACGCAAACATAAATACATTCATGTGACTTCAAAACCTGTTCATCCCGCTGTACTTCGCGCACGCGAAAAAGGCTTGATTCGTGCAAGTGAACTCTCCAAATTCAGAGCCTCTGGTGCAGTCCTTCAGAAGCTGCTTGAAACAGATCAGTTAGTGAGAATAAGCAGGGGCGTCTACATACCAGCCAACCTAATGTTTACCGAGAAGATTGACCACGCTGTTGTCGCACTTAAATTTCCACAGATTGTTTTTTGCCTTCTGACTGCACTTCAAATGCACGAACTCACAACACAGTTGACACATCAGCTTTGGGTGGCGATTGGACAAAAGGCACGCGCCCCAAAGCTTGACTTTCCTCCACTTCACGTTATCAGAATGAGTGACCTAAGTTTTGGCCTCACAACACTTGTTGTTGATGGTGGCATTTCGATTCATGTCACTAACGTTGCTAAAACAGTTGCTGACTGTTTTAAATTCAGAAACAAGATTGGGATCGATGTTGCACTTGAAGCATTGAGAGATGCCTGGAAGCAAAATAAAGTCACGATGGATGAACTCTGGCTAGCGGCAGAACATTGTCGTGTTCATAACGTCATGCGCCCCTACATGGAGAGCTTGGTATGACTCTATCAATTTCTTTAGCAACGTTGAGCTCCCGCAATCCACCACTAATTTTGATCTGACCCCAATAAAAGTTTCACGCAATCTATTTAAAGTATGGCAATATATGGCAATTATTGCCACTTAGGAATTCTCATGACCCTTAACGTTTCTTTGCCTAAAGCCTTAGAGGATCGCGTTCGTGAACAAGTTGCTTCTGGGCGCTACGGCTCTGCGAGTGAAGTGATACGGGAAGCACTTCGGCTTTTTGAAACTTATCAACAAATTCAATCTTCTAACTTGAGTAGCTTGCAGTCTGAAATTGCAAAGGGGATGAAAGATATTGAAAGTGGACGTGTGAAAAAGATGGACATGAATGCGATAAAACGAAAGGCTCGTTCTACCCAAAAGTGATTTCATGTCCAACGTTCTTCTAAGTCACCTAGCAGAAATTGATTTAGAAGAAATTTGGATCTTCGTTGCAACGGCCGATTCAATAAGTGCCGACTCAGTTCTTGATGAAATTGCACAGGAGTCCGAAATCTTGGCTTTACAACCTCTCATGGGACGCTCTAGGCCAGACCTGCTACCAAAGCTCAGATGGTGGCCTTCATCTACCTCGTACGCTATCTACTATTTACCTGAGCCTCATGGTATTACGGTTGTTCGAGTTCTGCATCAAAGCATGTTCATCGATTCCAAGTATTTTGACGTGTGATTGACGTTATGGAAGTCAACCCAAATAATGTTGATCTGACCCAATTAATCAAGCCGTCACAACATTCAACTTAACGCCCAAGGCCGTACATACCCGTTTAATGGTGTCTAGCCTGTGCTGAGAGTCGGGTCTGAGGGCTTTGTAGAGGGCTTCGCGGGTAAGGCCGCTGGCTTTGGATATTTCAGCCATTCCTTTGGCTTTGGCTATGTAACCTAGTGCAGCGGCAAGTTCGCCTGCGTCGTTGTCGGCTAAGACTTGGTTTAAGTATTTAGCAATGTCTTCATCGGATTGAAGAAATTCGGCTACGTCGAATGGTGAAACATTCGCGATATTTTTGAAATTTTTCATTGAAGGCATCCTTTTAAATTTCTTGCCAGCTGCTTTGCAATAGCAATGTCTGCTGTTTGCGAAGATTTATCACCACCATTCAGCAATAAGACGAAAAATTTCATCTAGCTTAGTGAGTGTGTATTTCATAACATGTATCCGATCGATGACAATTGGTCAATCTAAATTGGATGCCAACTGCCGAGATTAAGTGCCAATTGGGCTAGATGTCATTCATCCATTTGCACCCAACCCCATTCAAAGGCTCACCTCTAACTTAGCCCCATGAGCCCTTCATTGGTAAGTAATGTTGATCTGCCTCCAATTAAAAAACACACAGTAGCATGAATCTAGAGGACATTCCGTCCACCCAAGACTTTGATCGCAAGAGGTTTCTTAAGAACGTGTTGAATCAATTGAAGATCAGCAGGGATGGTGATCTATTGGATTTGTGCAGCTTAAGCATTAAGCCTTATGAGGAATATTTGTTGCAGGAGGGGCTCTGATGGTTGCAAGGCTCAAATCACATCCAGAATTTGATCCTAAATTGGAACGTCAACGCTAGATAAAAAAGCTCACCGCCCACCTTGTTTCAGTTATGCTTTCTATAGGCTTTAACAGAATTCACAATTATCTTGATTCAACAAATTCGACGCACTAAATGGACAAACCAACCCTAGACTACTACGCCCTTCACGCCAGTGAAGTAGCGCAGCGCTATGAAGTTGCCCCCAGTCCATTAGCCCACCGCTTCGCCGAATCTTTCTCCGCAGGTGGCCGCATCCTAGACATAGGCTGCGGCTCAGGCCGAGACCTAGCCCAACTCCACAAGCAAGGCTTCCAACCCTACGGTGTAGATGGCACCGAAGAGTTCGTTCAACTAGCCCAGATGCTTCACCCAGAACTCAAGGGCAGGGTGGTGAAAGGTTTGTTGCCTGATCTGCCCACTCCCTTTGGCGGTGAGTTTGATGGCGTTTTGTGTTGTGCCGTTCTCATGCACATTGATTCAACAGAGCTGTTTAACGCAGCCTTGTCTATCAAGCGTTGCTTGAAGGTCAATGGTCGGTTGTTAATCTCTGTGCCTAGCCAAAGGTCTGATACAGGTGATGGTGAGCGTGATGCAAACGGCCGCCTATTTAAAACATATCCATCCGCCTACCTACGCCTGATTTTTGAGCGCTTGGGTTTTAGCCTCATAGACGAATGGGGTAACTCAGATGCCATGACTCGCCAAGGCATTGAATGGGTGTCCTTGTTATTTCAATTGAAGTCTGAAGCCAACACCAGGCCTATTGATCAAATTGAAGGCGTGCTGAATCACGATAAGAAGACAGCCACTTACAAGTTTGCGTTGTTTCGCGCACTGGCAGAGATTGCGACACAAAGCCCAAACAACGTTAAGTGGCTGGCCAATGGCAAAGTGGCATTGCCCGTTAGGTATGTGGCAGAGAAGTGGTTGCAGTACTACTGGCCTCTGATTGAATCTAAAGTGTTTATGCCGCAGATCAATGCTGAGGCGCCAGACGCAGACAACTGGATTAAGTTCAGACGCAGCCTTGGTGCACTCATAAGTCTTTATGTGAAGGCAGGTGGCTACAGCGGGTTTCGGATTGAACGAAACAAAGGTGCTTTGTCTGCTGACAAACAAAAGCTGTTGAAACAAGTGATGTCAGACATTGCTTCTGCCATAGTGACTGGGCCAGTCAAGTATGCCGGGGACGCCTTGGTTACTGGGCGAGTGTTTGACTATGACTCGGCTACTAAGAGCGTCCTGATTCCGAATGACCTTTGGATTGAATTGAGTCACTTAGGCTATTGGGTGAGCCAGGCTGTGATTCTTCAATGGGCAGAAAAGACTACTAGCTTGGGTAAAGGTATTGATGTGGCTTCTGTAGTAGGACTACTGCTAGATAAAGAGGATGTTCGAAGTACTGATTCTGCACGCAAGTTGTTTGCAAACTTGGAAAGTATTGAGTGTGTATGGAGTGGTAAACCTTTGAAGGGTAAATTTGAAGTCGATCACGTCATACCCTTTGATCTTTGGCGCAATAACGACTCGTGGAATTTGCTGCCGGCCTCGAAAACAGCCAATATAAGTAAATCAAACAAGCTTCCATCCACGGATCTTTTAAGGAGGCGAAAAGACTTCATCCTTGGATATTGGGAAGTTTTGTATCAGCTTGAAAATGCAAAGTTCAGGGAAGAAGCTGAGACACTTTTAGCTTTGCCGGAGTCGAATTGGCAGAATGCTTTGTTTGGTCAGATGTCAGCTGCTATTGAAATGACCGCATTACAGCGCGGCGTGAATCGTTGGGCTGGAATTTAAATGCACAAAAAAATGTGAACTCAAGGGAGTTTTAATGAAGAGTTATTACCGTGTGATGCTGGGCAAGAAATCAATTTTTGCCGAAACTTGTTTTAACGAAGGATTTATTGGGGCTGATTTTGAAATCAATCAAGATCTATCCAATGACTTACCTGAAAATTGGAGAGACTTCAATGCCAAGTTTCGAAACATATATCTTTCCAATCATCCAGGTAAGACGAATGTTGGTGCAGGTTTGGCTTGTGGGTTTCTTTGGACTGTATCGAAAGGAATAAAAATTGGCGATACAGTTCTCTGCCCCGATGGTTATGGCGCATACCACGTTGGATTAGTGACTGGAAATTATCAGTATGTTCCAGGATCAATATTGCCGCATCGTAGAAGTGTCCGGTGGGAAAATAAACGCATTCAACGTGAACAAATGTCGGATGCTTTAAAAAATAGCACAGGTTCAATTGGCACCTTAAGCAACATTAGTAGCTATGCTGCAGAGATAGAGTCGCTGATCGCTGGTGAATACAAGTCACCGATAACTTCAACTGATCCAAACATCGAAGACCCATCGGAATTCGCCTTAGAAAAACATCTTGAAGATTTTTTGGTTAAAAACTGGAAACAAACTGATCTTGGTAAAGAGTTTGATATTTATGAAGAAGATGGTGAACTCGTTGGCCAGCAGTATCAATCTGACACTGGTCCTATGGATATTTTGGCAATCAAAAAAGATAAGTCGCAACTTCTTGTCGTTGAATTGAAGAAGGGTCGCGCTAGTGATGCGGTAGTTGGCCAGGTACTTCGATATATGGGCTACGTAAAACAAGAATTGGCAGAGGAGAGTCAAACTGTTCGCGGAGTAATCATTGCTTTAGAAGACGACACTAGAATTCGTAGAGCTTTGGCTATGACGCCCGATATTAGTTTCTATCGATATGAAGTTTCATTTAAATTAATTAAAAATGCTTGAGCTTAGGCTACAGCAGCCGCAAAACTTGTAAATAAATCTCCTGGAAGTGCGCTGTCTAATTTCCAAGTAATAGCCATCGGCATTTCAGATTCATGCCGAACATACTTGGCAGCACCTAAAAAGTAGAAAGATCTTTCATCAGAGTTGATCCTAGAGAACAACATGATTTTTGATCCTTGCTTTGCATGGTTTTGATACCGCTTACCTGTGTTGCTTTCAGCCCTTGTGCCTGCTTGACTTTCCCAATGAATTAAGTCACGGCTAATTGCATAGTCGCGGTATCTAGTCGTTGGTGAAAAGTGACCACTGGTCTTGTCCAAGGTAAACACCATTAGGTCAGCTTTTGCTTCATTGGCCCAAAGCACGCCTTCACGCCATGTTGGTGTTCTGGCGTTATTGCCGACACCAAAAGCAGCCAGGATCTCAATTCGCGTATACCTTGCATGAATTGAAAGTGGTACGTCTGAAAGCTGGTCTACAGTTTTTGCAAGATGCGAAACCCGTGTTGTCAGATATTCAAAAAGTGCACTCAATTCTTTTAAGACTTGCGGGTGTTGCCATAGTAACTCAATACATTCTTCAAGTGTGGCGTCTTTGCCCACAACTTGATCGACTAGGGAAGCGATGAGCATACGCAAATAGCGCTTGTCCTTGATGGATAAGTTTGCAATATCGGGGGCAGTGTTTGAATCTGCCAATAGCTTGTAGGTTGCAAGGCGATCCGGGTCGTCTACGTGTAGAAGTCTTCCAACTGCTCGAAGCAATGGTTCTTCATTAGGCCCTGGCTCTAGTGTGCTTAGGCCAGCGTCTCTTTGAAGTTCTGTCCAACTTTTGCTGCTGGTGTAAATATCTTCTAAATCTAAACCTGTTTCATTAAGGAACTCTGCAATTGAAACATCGGTATTGTTTACTGCCAAAATTCGCAATTCTTGAACTTTAGCCATCCACCTATTGGGTACAGACTGCTTGATACTGTTCAACACGATTTCGCTAGCTACTCTGTCTAGCTCCATGTGGCAGCCAGCTGGCAAGTAGGGAAAGTTGTCTTTGATCTGTTGCTCTACTTGTTTTCGTGTGCCTCCCAGAAGGGCGCGCAGCTTCACGTCAAATCTAAAGTCTTGGTGCTGCCTGCCAACAAAGTCTAAAACCGTGCAGACAGATTTGGTTTCATGTTTTCTGAGGCCACGCCCCAACTGTTGCAAGAAGAGAGTGGGGCTTTCTGTGGGGCGAAGCATGAGGAGGGTGTCCACCGATGGCACATCAACGCCTTCGTTGAACAAATCAACTGAAAAGATCACGTTGACTTCTTTGTTGGCCAATTTTTGCAATGCAGACTTGCGTTCTTCAGCGGGAGTGTCTGACCAGATGGCCAATGAATTGATGCCCACATCATTGAATCGTTGCGCCATAAATTGGGCGTGAACAATGCTGACGCAAAATCCTAACGCTCTAATTTGATGTACATCACCTATACGGTTGACCACTTCTTGAATGACTGTTTTAGCCCATGAGTCGTTGCCTGTGTAAACATTGGTCAAGGCTTCGATGTCGTATCCCGTACCGCGCTTAAAAGGTAACAGGGATAAATCTTGGCCGTCGTGAATGCCGAAATAAGCAAATGGCACCAATCGGTGCCTATCAATTGCATCCCACAGTCTTAGCTCTGCAGCTATGCGGCCATCGAAGTATTCAAAGATGGAAAGGTCGTCTGATCGCTCTGGTGTTGCGGTAAGGCCTAGTAGCTCAATGGGGGTTAGGTGGTTCAGAACTTTTCTGTATGAATTTGCGGCGGCATGGTGAAACTCATCGATGATGACAACATCAAAGTGATTGGGTTCTAAATTGTCTAAGCCTGCTGCATTCAGGCTTTGAATAGATGCGAAAACGTGTTCAAAGCGAGTGGGCCTATGGCCATCTACCCACATTTCGCCAAACTGATGGTCTCGCATGGCGTGCCTAAAAGTGGCCATGGATTGATCCAGTATTTCTTTGCGGTGAGCTACAAAGAGCAAGCGTGCTCTTGGCAGCCTGGCTTTCAGTCTTGCGTAATCAATGGCCGCCATAACTGTCTTGCCGGTGCCTGTGGCCGATACCAAGAGGTTTCTGTGGTGGCCTTGCTGTCTGGCCAACTCTATTTGCTCAAGAAGCCTTTCTTGAAAGGGCTCTGGCCTGATTTCAATGGGACTTAGAAATATTTGTGGACCGTTGTTTTCGATTCGCTGGGTACGCTCGTCAAACTGCTCTCGGTTGTAGCGCACAAAGTCGCCACTGTTCCAGTAGCTTTCAAAGACGGCGTCTACTTTGTTAACTACGTCTGGGTTTCTGGAGCCAGAGAATCTGGCATTCCATTCCAAACCGACTACTTGGGCTGAATGAGTGAGGTTGGATGAGCCTATGAATGCGGTGGAGAAACCAGAGTTACGTTTGAATAGCCAAGCCTTGGCGTGAAGCCTGGTGTTGGATTCGTCGTAGGAGACTTTAATTTCTGCGCCTATGCTGGCAAGCATTTCTAGGGCGGCTGCTTCTGTGGAGCCGGTATATGTGGTGGTCAATACTCTGAGTGATCTGCCTGATTCGCAATGAAAGCGAAGGGCGTCCATCATGGGCCTGATGCCACTCTTTCTGATGAAGGCCATGACCAAGTAGATGCGCTCGGCTGATGGAATTTCGCTGATGATTTGACTGCCGATGCGGGGTTCGCCATTGGCGTTGGTTAACAGGGTTGTATCGAGTAGGTCGATTAACGGTTCTGCAACTTGATCTGGTGTGCCGTCGGGATTCCTGCCATCGATGGCCTTCAGCATCCTTGGAGGGAGTGACAGCTTTTCTGTTAGTAGGTCGTTGGCTGGGGTGGAGTCGACCAGAAGTTGAATTAGTTTTTGAGTCAGTTCTCCGCCGACTTCAATTCGTTTGTCCTTGCTGAGGGATGCAATGGCAGTTTGAATGACCTTTGCCAAGTGCATGGCCAGTCGGTCGGGGGCTTCTTCTACGTGCAAGTCTGAATGGCGCGCTGTGAGGCGGGCGTCTAGTTCTTGCAATTGCTGAACTAGAGATTCTGTTAGCAATGACTGATAAAGGCCACGGTCAATTTCATTCATTTGCACAGTCTATTTCAGTTTGACTGGGGTTTCAAAGGTTTTGGTAGGCTCATTTTTAGTGAGCCTAGTGCGCCTTTCATTGAGTTACTTGTTGGGTTGGTTTACTGGTGAATTCTTTGTTGCAGTCGTATAGTTGTCTCAGTGTTCAGGAATAGTCTTAGGACTAATCGTTTGACTATGTCTTACTTAAGGCTTTATTCGATATGCGCCCCCCAAGGTACCTAACCAAATCCCGTTTCAAACTAGCCGCAGAGTGCCCCACCAAGCTCTTCTACACCGGCAAGCCGCATCTCTACCGAAACCTCAAGCAAGAAGACAGCTTCCTGGCCATGCTGGCCGATGGGGGCTACCAGGTGGGCGAGTTGGCCAAGTGTTTCTATCCCGCTGGCATTGAAATTTCTTTCCTCAACAGCGCAGAAGCCGAAGCGCAAACCCAAGCCTTGTTAAAGCAAGACCAAGTGGTGTTGTTTGAGCCTGCCATTCGCTTCAACGACTATTTGGTGCGCGTCGACATTTTGGTCAAAGACGGCAATCACTTTCAACTCATTGAGGTCAAGGCCAAGTCTTACAACTCAAGCGCCCCAGAAATTGTGGGTGCCCGTGGCGACTTGCTGTCCGATATGCGCCCCTACATTGAAGACGTGGCCTTTCAAGCGTTTGTGCTGCGGTCTTTTTGGCCTCAGGCCACGGTCAAGTGTTTTTTGATGATGCCCGACAAGTCGGTGCGGGCGCCTGTGAGTGGCTTGAATCAGTTGTTCAAGATAGAGCGTGCCAATGGACGCTCTAAGGTAAGGGCCAGTGCGCAGGCGCAGCAAGCGGTGCAAGCCTTTCAAGATGTAGGCGTCAAAGCTTTGCTGGCCTTGGTGCCGGTGGACGAGTATGTGCACAGGGTGATGCAAGACGGGGTGAAGAGCCTAGGCGTGAAGGAGCCGCTGCCCGATTTGGCGGCCAGGTGGGCTGCGGCCTACAAGGCGGACCAGAAGATCGAGCCCAGTCCGGGCAGTCAGTGTGGCAAGTGTGAATTTAAAACCCGCCCGGGCGATACGCTGCAAAGTGGCTTCTATGAATGTTGGGGTAAGAAGTATGGTTTGTCGCCTTCGCAAATTGACGAGGGCACGGTGTTGGACATTTATTATTTGAATGCCTCGGTCAAGGACAGGTTGATTCGTGATGCGCGGGTTCGCTTGCGTCCTGAAGTGGTGGGCACGGATGCCATCAAGGTGAAGGACGAGGGCCCGCACCTCAGTCTGTCGGAGCGGCAGTGGATGCAAGTGAACGGCATTCCCGCTGCAGAGAACCTGGGCGGCATTTGGTTGGCCGATGGGGTGATTCGGGAGGCGATGCGCACTTGGCAGTATCCGTATCACTTCATCGATTTTGAAACCAGCACGGTGGCCATTCCGTTTCATGCGGGCATGCGGCCTTATGAGGCGGTGGCGTTTCAGTTTTCTCACCACGTGATGCAGGCCGATGGTTCTTTGGCGCATGTGGGAGAGTTTTTGTTAACCGATCCGGTGGTGTTTCCCAACTTTGAGTTTGCGCGGGCGCTTAAGGCGGAGTTAGAGGGGGATGGGGGGTACGGTGTTCATGTGGAGCCCGCATGAGAATACGATTTTGAACAAGATTGTGGATCAGTTGAAGGTGGTGGTGGAGGGGGGGAGTTATGGGGTGGCTGGATTGCCTGCGCCGGCGGATGCTGCTGAGTTGATTGAGTTTTTGTCGTCGCTTGTGCAGGACGGCAGTCGGGCTATGGTGGATTTGTGTGCGCTGAGTAAGAAGGCGTATTTTGCGGAAGGCATTAAGGGCAGCAGTTCGATTAAGAAGGTGTTGCCTTCTTTGATGAAGCGGTCTGAGGTGTTGAAGGGTTTGTATAGCGGGAAGGTTTATGGGAGTGCGGTGGCGGGTGCTTTGCCTGCGCCTATGTTCAGCAAGAACTTCAAAGACTTTGCGTGGTGGGTGCCCGAGGCTTCTAACCCGTCAGTGCCTGTAGAGCCTTATGAGTTGCTGCGCAGGTATGGCGCCGATTTGTTGGGCGAAGAGGTAAGGGCAGGCGAGGACCCCGATGAGTTGGCCATTACCGAAGGCGGTGCGGCCGCCACGGCTTATGCCAGGTTGCAGTTTGAAGATGTGGATGCGGCAACGCGTTTAAAAATTCGAGAGGCCCTTCTGCGTTATTGCGAGCTAGACACCCTGGCCATGGTGATGATTGTGCAGGGGTGGCGGGGGCTTATTCAGCCGTAATTTTTTTCTCACGCACCAGCTTGCCCCATTTCTCTGATTCCTTCTGCATGAAGCTGGTCAGTTCAGCCCTTGTAGATGGCGCACCAGAGAGTCCTAGTTTGGTCAGTGCGTCCTTGGTGCTTTGATCGTTGAGCACTTTGACGATTTCAGCATTCCATTTGTCCAGTATGGGTGAGGGCACTTTGGCAGAAGCCAAGAAGGCATACCAGTTCAGGGCTTCAAAGCCAGGGTAGCCAGACTCGGCCACGGTGGGCACATTAGACAGATAGCTTGGACGTGTGAGGCCCGTGGTTGCAATGGCGATTAACTTGCCAGACTCAACGTGGGGAATGGAGGTGGGCGGTGCCGAAAAATAACCTGTGAAACGATTGGCCAAAAGATCTTGCATGGCCGGTGCGCCGCCCTTGTAGGGGACATGCAGCATGTCTGTGTTGGTGCGAATGGCAAACAACTCGCCTGTGAGGTGAGAGGCAGATCCAGCGCCAGTAGAGGCGAAGGACACGGTGTCTGGCGCTTTTTTGGCGAGGGCCACAAAGTCAGCCAAATTTTTAATGCCAGACTCTTTGTTGACCACCAACATGTTGGGGAAGTTCACGCCGCCAGAGATGGCCGCTAGATCTTTGAAGGGTTCATAGCCGACTTTCATCATGTGAGGCGCAATGGCCATGGGGCCAATGGAGCCTAGCAAAATGACGGAGCCATCTGCCACCCCGTTGGCCACTTGCTGGTGAACGATGTTGCCGCCAGCACCCGCTTTGTTTTCCACCACCACGTTTTGACCGATGTTTTCTGTGAGCTTTTTGGCAATTAATCGGGCTGCGGCATCGGCTGCGCCACCGGGTGCAAAACCAACATACAAAGTGACTGGGCGCTTTGGCGGAAAATCTTGCGCACTGGCCAAGCTAGGCAGTAACAGGGCAGAAGTGGCCAAGGCGATAGCGCTGAGTAAGTGGCGTTTGTTCATGGGTGTACCGTCAACAGGGTTTTTGTTTGAGCTTGCATGGCAGGCTGTGAGCTTGCACTCAGTTTAACTTGACATGTTAGGGGCTACAAGTTTGAAATTTGCAAGGCATGTGGGCGTTGAGCCCTTAATTGAAGCAAATTATTTTGGGTGGCTCATTTGGTGAGCTTTTGGTGAGCCATAGTCGTGGCATCAAAAGTTTTTTCTAAGGAGCACACCATGTCTATTTGGCAAATTTTGGGTAGTTTTGCAGTTTCTGACTCTGGCGACACCGTTCACAAAATTTCTGACAGCCTCAGCGTTTCAACCAACGGCACGTCATACACCACCATGGGTTTGACCACGGTGGGGTCTGATGGTTCTGTGTTTATTCAGCAGGGGTGCTTTAGCTCAGACGGCAGCACGCGCATGGGGTCTGTGGCTACTGGGCTGGGCGCGGTGTTTGGGCGGGATTAACTGAATAAATGGGGTCAGATCAACATTAATTTTGTCAATCAGTGAGGGCAGAGCCTCAGGGGGCTGAACGATTTCTGGTAATCCAGTATGAGGAAGCCCCCTGAGGCTCTGCCCTCAATGATTAGAAATTAATGTTGATCTGACCCCATTTATTTCTTCAGGCGTACTGCTTCTGCATTTTCTGCAAAGCGTCTTTCATTTGTTTCACCAAGGGTGCAGGGCCAAGCACCTTCACGTCGGGGCCCATGCGCAGAATGTCGCCTATCAACTCGCGTTCATCAGAGTAGGGCACCTGGAGCGTGTAGCTGCCATCTTTGTGCAACGTGCCTTTTTGGTCGGGATGCCACTCTTCATGTTGCACCCAACGCGCACGTTCAGGCGTGAACTTCAACTCAGCCCACGCATTGGCCTGGCCACCAAAAATACCGTAGCCGCTTTGCATCGTCTTCAGCAACTGCTCACGATCAATGTCCTTCGCATCATGCTCCAGCAACAAGCAATGCTCAATGGCATCAATCGAAAAACTTCTCACACCGCCACGCAAATGACACCAAGCATCCACGTACCAGTTGTCGCGGTAATGAATCAATTGCTGCGGCGAAATGATGCGCTTCACAGACTCACCCGATTGCCTGTTGAGGTGAACAATCTCCACTTGCTTTCGATCGACAGTAGCCTTGGCCACCAACTCAAAAGACTTCAATGGCATGCGACGTTTGCCTGCGTGTACCACACGAATTCTTTGTGACAAAACATTGGCATCTGCGCCTTGCGTTTCCAAAATTTTGTTCAGGCGCGTTTGCAAAGGTTTGAGTTTCGGGCCCAACAGTCCAGGCTCGAGTTGCCCAATCATGGTTTGAATGGTCATGAGGGCCAGCGCTTCTTCTTGGCTAAACCACAGGCCAGGAAGTTGTTGAAATGCGTCGGGGTTTTCTAATCGGTAGCCGCCCAAATCGCGGTCGTACAAGATGGGTGTGTTTAAACGATCGCGCAGCATGGCCAGGTCGCGTTTAAACGTGGCTGGAGAGATCTCCAACTTCTTCAAGAACTCCATCTTGGGCACAGCCTTGCGGCCAGAGAACAAGGTTTGGTAGGCGTAGTAGCGGTCTATTTCTGCCATGGTTAGTCTTTGTTAATAGTTTTTGTAATTTGTGTCAGTTTAAGAGCAATTTTTTCTCTTCGACTGAGTCTTTTGGGTTCTGGTGAACTGCCGTAATCCAGTTGGATGTTCAAAGCCTGGAACTCGTTGGGTTTATACGAGGGTTGCTGTTTAAACACAGGCGGCAGCTGGGCCAGTTGCGTGTAAACGCCCCCAAGGGGCAGCCAGAGCGAGGCAGAAAGCAGGAAGGGCAAAAACATCTTGTGTGGCGTTGGTTCAGTCAGAAAACCATACTTTGAGCCACCAGAGGCTCAGCCCTTGAGCCTGCTGGGCTGATCGTTTGTACAGGGAATTTAATTGGGGTCAGATCAACATTAATTTGTTGTGCAAGTGAATGTCTCCCTATGAGTCCTTTGTCTCCTTCAAAGTCAAAGCACTAAGAGCGTGGAGACTCATCAATTGAATTTAACTTTGATATCATAAGTGATACTATTCTATGAGTAGTATTTTGAAGCTGCTAACGCAAATGAGCGACCAACCAGCCAATGTGAGGTTCATAGATTTACAAAAGGTCTGTGTTCATTATTTTGGAAAGCCAAGACTGGCATCAGGGAGTCATGTGGTTTTCAAAATGCCTTGGCTGGGTGATCCAAGAATCAATATTCAAAATTTTCAAGGTAAAGCCAAGCCATACCAAGTCAGGCAAGTTTTGAGTGCCATCGATAAATTGTTAAAACAGAATGAAAACTGATCGATATACCTACCGCGTGACATGGTCCTCTTCTGATCAGGCGCACGTTGGCCTGTGCGCCGAATTTCCCTCACTGTCTTGGATTGCAACCTCGCCTGAGAAAGCGCTCAAAGGAATTCGTAAAGTAGTTGATGAAGTAGTCGTTGAAATGCTGAAGGCCAATGAAACTATTCCTGAAGCTCTTTCAGAGAAGACCTTCAGTGGTAAGTTTGTGGTTCGTGTTCCAGCCGACGTTCATCGCTTGCTGGCCATGCAAGCCGCAGAGCAGGGCGTGAGCATGAACCGATTGGTTTCCGCTAAGTTGGCAACAATTTAATCGGGGTCAGATCAACATTAATTCCCAATCAGTGAGGGCTTAGCCTGAGGGGGGCTGAACGATTTCTGGTACCCCAGTATGAGGAAGCCCCCCTCAGGCTAAGCCCTCACTGATTGACCAAATTAATGTTGATCTGACCCCGATTAAATTCACTCCCACTCACCCAGTGGTTCCATTTCGGTTTTGTGTTGGGGACAGAGAGGCGGGCCGAAGGCCAGGAACTTTTTGTACATCGGCACTTCAAATCCACAGTCCTTGCATTTGGCCCGTGGTCGTGGGGAGCGTTTCACCAAACGTATCGAGATGTGCAAACCACCATGAGGATAAGGACCCAATTGGCTGGCAAGCTCTGCCAACTTGGCCTTGAGCTCAGGTCCTGCACCAGCGCTTCGCATCGGCCCCACCATCCCCAAGCTGGTGGCAATCTTTTTGAACTCCTTGCCGTGCTTGTGTTGGCAATCGTCTACGGCATGCACCAGCTCATGGACCAACGTGTCTAACACTGTCACAGGGTCTAACAATGCAGGCGAAATGAAAATCTGATTTTGATCATGCACGCTGCTTCTGCGCGACCAACATTGACCAATGTGATGCTTGCTGCCAGTGCTGGCAAATCCGCAAGACACTTGGCAGTTGTCCGGAATGATGTGACTTTTGGATTTGAACAAAGGACGCAGCATTTCAACGGCTGCAAGTAACCAGGCTTCGCGAGTGGGGTGGGTTGTCATGGACGCATTCATCAACACTAAGGAAGAGTCAATATGCAAGCCGAAAAGCTCATGGATTGAGCCAGAGGGACTGATCGTTTTGACAGTCCTAGTAAAAGCCCTTGTATAAGAAATATGCAGTTTCAGGCCCAATGAAATTGACTGAACCTATCAAGGAGACTTTCAATGAACCGCCGATTACTCATCCTCAGCACCCTCTTAACTTCCAGCTTGGCCCTTTGATGACCGTCAAACTCAATGGCAATGTTACGGCCACTTTGAACAACAATAAATTCCCCAGCGGACCCTTCGCACTTCAATTTGGGGCTGGCGTTAACAATGCCGTAGGCGGCCCCATTCAATGGCGCAAAGTGATGATCAAGCCAAATTAATGTTGATCTGACCCCAATTGCGCTAATTGTTCTGGGGTGAGTGGTTGGTCGTCTAGATCAAGACCATTCCAGACATAAAAATTGTCTGGGTTGATTTGACGTATTTTTTCTAGCACTTCATGTTGGGTCAATGCGTTCGTGCTCAAGCCACCGGAAGTAAGCGATGGTTTCTTCTTTGCTTGCTTTGCGAAAACTGATGAGTCTGATTTGTTCATGGCGTTGGTTGTGTACAAGTGCAAGTACGCATAAGTGACTTAAGACATATGAGAATGAAATGACACGCGGCTCATCCAGTTTGCTGATGTGTAAATGGAGGCAGAACCTAGAGCTGAGTACTTCGTCAGCGTGTTCGAAATCAAGGCCATGTTTCAAAAGATTGCTTTGTCGTTTTCTATGATCCCACGTTAATTTTGTGTTCATTCATTCTAGATGTAATCAATCGAATTGAACACATGTTCTCAGTTGGCTTTGATAGGTTTATTTTCTTGGCTACCTGCAATAACGTGTCAGACATTGACTTGCACCAGACCTCTAGAAATTCTTCGCACTCCAAAATTTAATTGGGGTCAGATCAACATTAATTCCCAATCATTGAGGGCTTAGCCTGAGGGGGGCTGAACGATTTCTGGTACCCCAGTATGAGGAAGCCCCCCTCAGGCTAAGCCCTCACTGATTGACCAAATTAATGTTGATCTGACCCCAATTAAATTCCCCCCAAAGCGGGCTCATGTGGCGAGCCTGGGGGAGGGCAGAGTGTAGGGACCGAGGAGAGAGAGATGAACGAGACCTACACATTTGAAGACATCGACACCGTGGTTTGGAATTGCTTGCAGGGCAGCCAAAACGCTCAAGATTATCTAAGTTACGTCAAAACCATGATGGGCTTCAAGGCGCATCAAAAAGACGCACTCAAACTGGCCAAACAATACTGGAAAGCTCCCGCCTCAGAAGCCTTCTTTCCCAAAGCGCTGGCCGCCGTAACAGCCATTGCCGAAAGTGGCAACACCGCCGCCATGGCCCACTTAGGCCGATGGTACAGACTAGGCTCTGGCGTGCCCATTGACCTTGAGCTCTCAGAGAAGTGGTACCAAAAAGCTGCCGATCTCAATGACGGTAAAGGCCACACCGGACTTGGCAGGCTTTGCTGGAAATCCAACCCCAACAAAGCCGCTGCGCACTTTTACATGGCCATTGAAATGGGCGAGCTCAGCGGCTATAGCCACCTGGCCGACCTCGACCCTAAAAACGAACTCGAGCACCTCAAAAACGCCTTGCAATCTGGCGAGTCTTACGCCGACTACGCCTACGGCCATTACCTCCAGCGCCACGCCAAAACCGATGAAGAAAAAGCCAGCCACCTGCACTGGATGGAGAAGGCCGCCAAGAAGGGCTACGGTTATGCCGCGCTGTTCGTGGCCATGCACCACTTCAACGAAGGCGACGGGTCTGACACCACCTTAGAAACCGTCAAAGAATGGTGCCGTATGGGCTGCGACACCGGTGACATTGGCGCACTCATGTGGTTTGCCAACAGGTTTCTTTACGACCCCGTCTCAGAAGAAGAAGCCGAGGGCTATCTCATGGCGGTTTGCATGTTGGGCGACAAAGTGGGGCAAGGTTTTTATGGCGGCTGGTTGGTCAGTCGTGGCAAGTCATATGAAGAGCAATCAACAGGCATCGAATGGCTACAAAGCAGCGTGGCGCAAGGCCATGCATCGGCCATGTATGCATTGGCTGACGCCATGCGCAAAGGCAAAGGCATTGAGGCAGACAACAAAGCTGCGCACGATTTGCTAGAGCAGGGTGCGGCCCTTGGCAACTCCGAATGCCAGTGCTACTTGGGCATCTCTTATATGTACGGCGACGAAGTAGAAATTGACAAAGAACGCGCCCACGATTTGTTTCAAATTGCGTCCTTGCAAGGCGACCTGTGGGCCATGTACTTGCTGGGCATTACCTACGAAGCCGGCGATGGCGTTAAGCAAGATCACGCCAAAGCGTTTGAGTGTTTTATGAAAGCCAGCGAGGCAGAGTTTCCAGGTGCGCAGTTCCGCATTGGCAGGGCGTTGATGCGCGGCCATGGCGTAGCCAAAAACAAACCAGCAGGGGTGAAGTGGCTCTTAAAAGCCGCCAACGCCGACCACACCGACGCCATGATTGTGTTGGGTGCCACACTCATGTCGGGCGATGGCGTGGCTGTTAACTACAAACTGGGTGCCAGCTGGTTTCAAAAGGCCGCCGACCTGGGCAATGCAGAAGCCATGCACGAGTTGGCCACTTTTTACATGGAAGGCGATGGCGTAGAAGCCGACCCCGAAAAAGTGAAATACTGGATGTTCAAAGCTGCAGCGTTAGGCCAAGAAGATGCCATCAAGTGGGTGAACGAAAACTACCCCAACCAACCCAGTTGGCTTCAAGATTTGAAGAAAGGCATTCAAGAAATGCCCGAAGACAACTTGGAAGCACCCAAAACAAGCGATGATGCCAAGCAAGTCGACAAGGACAACAAAGAATGACGTTTCAAAAATGGATGGTGGTGGGTGTAATGTGTGTTTGCACTGCGGCATTGGCGCAATACAAACCTTCTTACACGGTGGTGAAAAGCAGCTCCAAGTTCGAGGTCAACCCAGACGCCTCTTACACCCAACACTTGGAAGAGCAAGCCCGCGTTGACACGCCACAAGGCGTGCGCATGTTGGGCGAACGAAAGATCACCTACAACTCAACCCTCGAAAATGTCGAAGTACTTGAGGCGTACACCATTCAACCCGATGGCACGCGCATTGGCGTGCCGCTCGACAAAATCCGCACGCAAGACGAAACGGCCGACGATGGTGCCATTTACAGCGACAGCAAATCCAAGGTCATCATTTATCCCAAGTTGGAGGTGGGCAGCCAGGTGTATTACCGGGCAAAGTCGGTGCAGCACACGCCCGAGTTTCCGGGGCACTTCTTTTTGTGGGAGCACTACAGCCCCCATGTTCGCTACGAAAACGTCACCGTGGAGTTGGTTCACGATGTGGGCATTGAAGTGGGCGTGAGCACCAAGGGCATGCAGGGGGGCAAGCTCGACATGCCGCCCAAACCCCATACAGTGGCTTACAAATTCACCTTCAGCCAAGACACGGCCTATCCCAATGAAGATTCGCGCGTCGACTTGCCTGACTTCGCACCGCACTTTGCTGCCAGTACGTTTAAAACGTATGCCGATGTAGGCCAGGCTTATCACGTGCGTGCCAAAGAGAAGGCTGCTGTGACACCGGCCATCCAAGCGTTGGCCCAAGCGTTGGTTCAAAAAGCCAATGCCCAAACTACCCTCGATAAAGTGAAAGTGCTGCACCACTGGGTGGCGCAAAACATTCGTTACTTGGGCATTTATGTGGGCGCGGGCGGCTATGTGCCGCACGATGCGCAAAGCATCTTAGACAACCGCTATGGCGACTGCAAAGACCATGTGGTGATCTTGGAGTCTTTGCTGGCCGCCGTGGGCATTGACAGCTCGCCGGCCTTGATCAATTCGGGCACGGCATTCTTGCTGCCTAAGTTACCTACGCCAGGCATTTTTGACCACGTCATCACTTACGTGCCCAGTCTCAACGTATTCTTAGACTCCACCAGCCGGTTTGCACCCTTGGGCACTTTGCCCTTAGGTGACATGGGCAAGTCTGTGGTGCTCACGGCCACAGGAGCCCTCAGCCGTACACCCATGACGCAAACCATCAAAGACCGCACCGAGTCGCGCATTCAAATGAAGCTCACACGGGACGGCAGCATTGAAGGTCAAAGCCAAGCCAAGATGTTTGGCGTTTTTGAAGTGGCCTCTAGAAACTCGCAGTTCAATTACCAAAACAAAGAGCAATCGAATGTGGTGAACCGACTGCTGTCGAGGTTTCAAGAAACAGGCTGGGGCGAGATTGCCAAAACCGAACCCACCAACTTCAGCGTACCGTGGCAAGTCAACTCCACTTTTGAACTCGACCCCGTGGTCAACGTGCCTGGCCCCAGCGCCATGGCCATTCCGGTGGGCTTGGCGCCCGGACGCTTGAAGGGCTTTGCCGATGTGGTGTTGCCCAAGGACAGAAGGTTTCCAACTTACTGCAACTCAACCCAGCACGAGGAATGGATTGACTTGGCTTTTCCCAAAGACATGAAGATCACCCGCGTTCCAAAAGGCGTGACGTTTGCCAAGGGCACCCTGCGATACCAGTCCACCTATGCGTTATCGGGCCATGTATTGAAAATCAAACGGGTTTACGCTTCCCGCAGAACCGAAACGCTGTGCGGCGCAGAATCAGACAAAGCATTTTCTGATTTCACCCAAGTGCTGCGCAGAGACCTTCGCCAGCAAGTCTTCTTCGAGTGAGAAATTAATTCCCCCAATTAATGGATGGGGGTGGCGTGTTTCAGCAGGTCATCGATCAAAGACATCAACTGCGCGCTTGATGCCGTGAAGGGGTCGAACTCGGGGTGCTTGAGTTGCACGATGGGATCGCTTTCGGAAATGATCACATGCGCCATCGACCACTCTGGAAACTTTCGCGTTTGAATTTCTTCAATTGACACCAACTCCACATCTTGGTGCCGCTTGTCTTTGATCAGCGTGGCATAAAGCCGATTGACGCTGGCTCGTTCGCCTTCCAATATTTGGATGTACAAGCCTTGCCCTTGACACAAAATGCCCGTGATGCCTGCCACGCGGTTGTGCACCCTGGCCGATTCCAAAATCGAACCCGTCACAGTGGAAGTGATGGCGCCTGCGGCCCGGCTGATGTACAAAAGTCGAATGAGCATGGCTTGTCTCCGTTCACTCATCGTAACATTGACCGCAGTTTCTCAAAACTCAGGAGTCGCAAATGGGCATGTGGATTGAAATGGGCGTTTTTGCGTTGGTGTTTGTTTTTGCCATTCACCAGTTTAACGATTTGAAGCAAGAAAAGCTCAAACGCGAACGCAAGCAAGCCGAAGAGGCCGCCAAAAACAACAATGGCTCACCAGAAGGGTGAGCCATTGCAGTGGGAATGCGCCAATCAGTGGTGCTTGGCTTCTTTGGCTTTTTTCAGCAATTTGAGCTGGCGATTGTTCTCTGAAAAAGCCCAAACAATGGCAACCAAAATAAACAGGTCAATAACGACCATGACGTGTGGCATGAGAGTCTCCTTGCATATGTTGTCTGAAGGCCGGTTGCCATCAGTTGGGCCTTGGGGTTAGACCTAGTAAAAATTCTAGCCAAATGGGCGCACCCTTGCAAACATCTTCAGCAGCCAAGGAACCCACATGACGGGAAGTGAACGCGATGCATTGATGCAGTTTTTACGCGAAATGATCCAAACCAAGCCCCGTATTTACGACGAAACGGCTGCCAAACTGATTGCCGATGCCTTCAGAACCCAGCCCTATGCGGCCTATTTGCTGACGCAAAGAGTGATGCTGTTGCAAGCGGCACAAAACCCTGGCCAAGCTGCCAGCGGCACCTTCACGGAATTTCTAAACCCAGATGCCACCGCATGGGGCGAAGCCGTTGCCGAGGTTCAGCTGCTAGAGCCGCCCAAGCCAACAGGCCCCAGAGAGATCTCGATGGAAGAGAAAGGTTTGAAGTTCATTGGCCGCAATTCCAAGGCCATTTGGGCCGTGATATTTCTGGCCTTTGCATTGGTGCTGCTTACTCGATAACCGCCACGTCCACCACAAAATAGTCGGTGTCGCCAAAGCAGGAGGTGGGCAGGCCGCGGTGTTGCTCGTATTTCAAGGTTACGCGCTTGCCAGCCACTTCATTGAGTTGTTGGGCCACCGCTTCATCGCGCACGGTGAACAAAAACTTTTCGGGGGCGGCACCTGGAATGGCCACCAAAGACAATTCGCCCTCCCAAGTTTTGCAAATCCAACCTTTGTAAGAAACTTTTTGCAGAAAGCCTGCGCGTTCGCCTTCGGAGTAACTCCACGACAGCACGGCCCAGATGTAAAGGGCAAAGGCCAATAGCACGCTGAGAACAGCAAATCCCAAGCGGGTGAAAATCTTTTGGAGAAGAGGTGAGGTCATGGGTTCATTCTAGCCACAAGAACCTGCGCCAACCTACCGATCAGATCAAGAAGCCAGCATATGGCGCGAGACCGACTCAAGCCGCTCTAAGGGATCAAGTTGTGCCAGCAAGGCCAGCTTGTCGGCATCGCTCAGAGACATGGCTTCAGCGTAGCGGTTGGCCACCCAGCCGCACTGGTCAAGTTGGTATGGCGCAAAGATGGGTAATCGGTCCATCACACCTTGTTGCTGCGCAGAGGCAATCACTTTGCCCAAGCGGTCTGCCAAGGGCTGAAGGTGCTCGGGAATGGCCACTTCAGGGTCTTGTGGCAAATAGCTGACTTGGCCTTGCCACACACCCAAAGGGCCAGGTCGCACTTCGTTCAATTGAAATCGCAAACCGCCTTGGCAAACCACCCGATAAAAATTGGGCTGCACCATGTCCATTTCGCGAATGTGGGCCACACAACCGTAGGCATGCAGCGAGGGCACTTCGCCAGGCACTTGCACTTCACTGCCTTTTTGAAGCCAGGCCACGCCAAAGGGGAGTTGCTGTTGATGGCAACGTTTGATGAGGTCGAGGTAGCGAACTTCAAAAATTTGAAGGTGCAGCATGCCATCAGGCATGAGGCCCTGTGACAGGGGAAAAAGGGGCAGGGTGTCGGTCACAAGGCCTTGGCGGTTTATTCCAACTTGATGCCAGCGTCTTTGACCACCTTGCCCCACTTGCTCATTTCAGAGGTCATGAGTTGGGTCAAAGCCTCGGGCGTGGACAAGCTCACTTCCACGCCGGCCTCAAACATGGCTTTGTTGGTTTCTGCCGTGTTCATGATTTTGGCAACCTCAGCGTTGAGCTTGTTCACGATGTGGGCTGGCGTGCCAGCAGGTGCCAACAAAGCCAGCCAGATGGTGGCATCGTAGCCGGGCACACCCGCTTCTTGCATGGTGGGCACGTTGGGCAATTGAGGAATGCGTTTGGCACTGGTCACAGCCAATGCGTTCAGACGGCCATTGGGCACTTGCGACAAGGCATTGGGCACGCCGGCAAAGCTGCTCTCAACCACACCCGCCACAACGTCAGTGGTGGCCAAATTGCTGCTGCGATAGGGCACGTGCTTCAGTTGCGTTTTGGTCATGGAGGCAAACATACCGCCAATCAAGTGCTGCGCGCTGCCGTTGCCAGAAGATGCAAAGTGAATTTTGTCGGGGTTGGCTTTGGCCAGTGCAATGAACTCTTGCACGTTTTTGGCAGGCACCTTGGGGTTGGTCAGCAAAACATAAGGCGAGTCGACCAGCTTGGTGACGGGTGCGAAACTTTTGATGGGATCGTAGGGAACACTTTTGTAGATCCAAGGGCTGATGACGTGCGTAGAAGACACAATCAACAAGGTGTGACCATCGGGTGCCGATTTGGCCACTTGGTCGGTGCCAATCATGGAGCCAGCGCCCGGTTTGTTTTCAATCACCACCGATTGCCCCAGGCTTTCGCCCAGCTTGACGCCCAAGATGCGCGCCACCACATCGGTAAAACCACCGGGGCCAAACGGCACGACGATTTTGATGGGCTTGGTGGGATAGGCCTGGGCCACGGCTTGACCCGCAGACAAAGTCAGGCAAGTGGCTGTGCACACAATGCTCAAAAGCTTCTTCATGATTTAACCTCGGAAAGTGGGTTCGGGTTGGGAAAAAAAGCTGTGCAGAATTTGATACACCATCAGGTAGTTTTTCTGCTGGAAACTGGCGTGTGAAATGCCTTCCATGATGCTGAACTGTTTGCTACGGCTAGGCAGCAATTTGTAGAAGTTCAACAAGTCATCAAGGCTGGCAATGCCATCGTACTCACCGCGCATGATGAGCGTGGGCGAGGTGACTTTGGCGGGGTCGATCAGGGGCAGCTTGGAGCACATGTCGACATAAGTGCCGGTGGGCATGGCCGAGTCCAATGTGAGGATGGCATCGGCAAAGGCATCTTTGGTGGCTTCGTCGGCACAGGCACCATGGTCGCGGTTGAAAATGCTGTGCACAAATGCGCGGTCAATGGGGCGCGTATTCTTGGCCAAAAACTCGGGCAGTTTCTTTTTGCGATCAGCCAAAGTGGGGCTGCCTTCGCCGGTCCAGACAAAGGCATCCAAGGCCAGTTTGGCAATGCGCTCGGGGTGGTGCTGCGCAAACAGAGCAGCCTTCAACGCGCCGGACGAAATGCCATACACCATCAACTTTTGAGCGCCTGTAGTTTTCAGGATGTACTCGCTGCCAGCGGCCAAGTCTTCGGCGCCGTTGGCAATGTCAAAGTTGATGGGGCGGCTTTTGTCCGAGCGGCCATAGCCTTCGTTGTCCATGCACCAAGTGTCAAAGCCGCGCTCGGCAAACCAATCCATCACGGATGAATGTGGCCTGCCGGGCACGCTGAGATCGAAGGTGGGCTGTGAGGCCATCGAGGAGCCGTGCACAAACAAAATGGTCCCGACTTTGGGCACATGCGCGTGGGCTGGTTTGTTCCACAAAAACAGACGGATGTCGCCTTTGTGAGTCCAGTGCTCTGTGCCACCTGTCCATTGAACGCTAGTCATGCGAGGGTGTTCCTTGAGGTTTGTTTTACAAAGGCGCTTTGAGGAAATTCTCAAGCGCGTGGTGGAACTTGTTGCGCACCACGCCCATCATGGGGTTGTGTGCAATGCCTGAGAGCACCACAAACTGCTTGTCTTTGGTGGGCAAGCGGGTGAAGAAATCGAGCAGGTCGGGTTCTGCCGCAATGCCATCGTATTCACCGCGAATGACCAGGGTGGGGCAGGGAATTTTTTCGGGTTCGACCAAGGGCAAATTGGCGCACATGTCGACGTAGGTGCCTGTCGGTACTTCGCTGACCAAAGGCAGTTCGGCGGCGGCAATGGCTTTAGGCACGCTGTCTTCGCTAGAGCCTGGCTTGTCGCGGTTGAACATGCCTTCGTAGAAAGCCAAGTCAACCTTGCGGCGGGGGCTTGCACTGTACTCAGGCAGCTTTTTGCGGCGTTGCTCTAAGGTGGGCGCGCCGGCGCCGGTGTACACCAAGGCAGACAGGCCCAAACGGGCCACGGTGTCGGGATGGGCTTCGGTGTAGACGCACGCACGCAAAGCACCTGAAGAAGAGCCAAAGATGTTGATTTTTTGAACGCCAGTTTCTTGCAAAATGAAGGGCACCACAGCGGCCAAGTCTTTGGCGCCTGTGCGCACATCGCTGTTGCCACGGCCCGACCAGCTAGAGCGGCCGTAGCCCTCGTGATCGACTGTCCAGCAGTCGTAGCCGCGTTCTGCAAAATAGTCCATGACGGAATAGTCTTTGCCACCGGGAACTTGCAAGTCGTAAGTGTTGCGGCCGGAAACTGTGGAGCCATGCACCAGCAACAAAACGGGCTTGGCGGCTTCGCCAGCGACGGGTGCTGTGGCACGCTTGCGGTAAACATACAAACGAACGTCTTCGCGGTTAACAAAATATTCTTGAGACCAGATCACGATAATGCGCCTTGTTGAGAAGGTTAAAAAAAATGACGATACCCGAGTCAAACAGATGGGTGTTTTTTACGCCATCATGCCCTTTTCACGGATGATGGATTTACCTTGGTTTGATATAAATAATTGAGGTAGGGCTGAGGAATGCAAAACCCGTGGCGGCAAGTGCGCGTGTGAAGCATGTTGTCATGGTGACCCTTTCATGTCGTGGAGGCTGCTTAGCTTTGTTTCAATGTATTCGCAATTGGCTTTGGCTAGAATTAAGCTTACAACACCTGCAGGAGGCCCTTGTGAAAAAATTTCTGATTGATCTTCTGCCCAGCCATGCCGTTTTAGCGTCAAAACTCGAAAAAACGGCCGAATTTCCCACCCTCCGCGCACATGCTCGCAACGACTTGAATTGACCGCGTGAAGGAACCCTCTTTTTTGGATGCTGCTTCGCTAGCGGCCTTGCCACGCGGACCGGGCGTTTACATCTTCAGGGGTGACGGCAAGTTGCCCATTTACATCGGCAAGAGTGTCGACATTCGCAGCCGGGTGTTGGCGCATTTGCGCGCTGAAGATGAAGCCGAGATGATGTCGCAATCAAGGCGTGTGGATTTCATCGAGACGGCAGGGGAGATTGGTGCTTTGCTTTTAGAGTCGCACCTGATCAAAACGCTCAACCCGCTTTACAACATCAGGCTGCGCAGGCTTCGCAACTTGTGCAGCATTCAACTGCACGACCAAGCCGGTGCCTGGGTGCCCGAAATTGTGACCGGCAAAGACTTGGGCCTGGGTCAGGTGGAGGGCTTGTATGGGCTGTTCAGTTCTAGGCACGCGGCGCAAGCCAAATTGCGCGAGTTGGCCGATCAACACAATTTGTGCCAAGGTTTGCTGGGCCTGGAAAAGCTCAGCGCCCGTGGCTGCTTTGGATTGCAAGTTAAAACATGTTTGGGCGCTTGCGTTGGTAAAGAAGAGCGCTTGGCGCATGACCAACGCCTGCTATCAGCTTTGGAGGACATGAAGGTGCATGCGTGGCCGTTTGCGGGGGCCATTGATTTGGTGGAGGAAAGCCAAGGCTGGGTACAGCGTCATCGACTAGAAAACTGGCGCTACTTGGGAACTTGGTGTTCCAAGTCGGCGCAGTTGCCCGTGACATTGCAGCAAAGCTTTGATTTGGACACTTACAAAATATTGGTCAAGCCCATCATGTTGGGCACGGCGCGCTTGGAAAGCGTTAATTAATGTTGATCTGACCCCAATTAAGGGGGAAGTGTTGGACAATGGGGTTTTTGGTTCGCATTTCAGTTTATGGCTATTCAATGGTTTCCGGGGCACATGCACCTCACGCGCAAGGCGATTGAGGAGCGCATCAAAGACATTGACGTGGTCATTGAAATGCTGGACGCCAGGTTGCCGGGGTCCAGTGCCAATCCGATGTTGGCGCAGTTGATTCAGGGCAAGCCAGGTTTGAAGGTGCTCAGCAAGCAAGACTTGGCGGATGCTGAACGCACGCAGTTGTGGTTGGACCATTACAACGCCATGCCCAATGTGCGGGCCATTGGGTTGGACACCAGCATGGTGTCGCCGGCCAAAGCATTGATTGATGCTTGCCATCAGTTGGCGCCCAACCGAGGCGGCATGGCCAAGCCCATGCGGGTGCTCATTTGCGGCATTCCCAATGTGGGCAAGTCCACCCTCATCAATACCTTGAAGGGCAAGCGTGCAGCCAAAACAGGGGACGAAGCAGGTGTGACCAAATTAGAGCAGCGCATCACCTTGGCCGATGACTTTTATTTGTACGACACGCCCGGCGTGCTCTGGCCGCGCATCATTGTTGAAAAGAGTGGCTACAACTTGGCCGCCAGTGGTGCCATTGGTGTCAATGCCTTTGACGATGAAGAAGTGGCCCTAGAGTTGCTGCATTATTTGATTGCCAATTACCCCGCAGCCATCACGGCGCGCTACAAAGTTCAAAACGTGTCGGAACACACCGATGAAACCTTGTTAGAGGCCATTGCACGCTATCGCGGCGCCATTCAAAGTGGAGGACGGGTGAACACCACCAAGGCCGCTGAAATTGTGATCCATGATTTTCGTTCTGCAGCATTGGGCCGATTGACCCTCGAAACGCCTGCTGAGTTTTCGCAATGGTTAGCATCGGGCCTGAAGGCGGATGCTGAACGCGCTGAGAAAAAAGCAGCGCTTCAAAAAGAGAAAAAATCTTTGCGCAAGACTAAGAGTTGACCAGTCGCCAGGCCAACAAAGCACTGACAAGGGCATTAAGCAAGGCGCACACCGCAATGACCCATGTGCCCAAGGTATTGAGTGGGTAATTTTGGGCAATGTGCGACAGTGCCAACGAGAGCAAGTTGAGCGCTACCAAAATCCAGAAAATAGGATTTTTGGGTTGAAACAACCTCGAGATTTTCATGAAAAATCCTTAAACAATCGCTAAGGATAATTCAAAAAACGAGCAGGCAATGAGGCCAGCCAGCAGGCCTTAATTTGTTTCAGTCTTTGACCAACAAGACGGGTGTCTTTGAGGTGCCCACCACGCGCTGGGCCACTGAGCCAATGGCAGTGTCGGACCAAGAGGAACGACCTTTGGTGCCCATGACGATCATGTCAAACTTGCCTGCCTTGGCCTCATTGATGATTTGCTCGCTGGGATGACCGTAGCGAATGGCCATGTCATGCGGCAATTTGATTTTGTTCAGGTATTTGACCGCCCAAGCCAAATTTTTGTCAGCAACTTCGCGAAGGTAATCTTCGACAGCGCCCTTGGGGGTATGTTTTTTAAAAAACCTCAAGCTGCTGTCATCTTGCACGGTGATCACTGTGATGTGACTGTTTGCGCTGAAACTCTTGAAGAGTCGGGCTGCATATTTCACGGCGCCTTCTGAAGCTTTTGAACCGTCGGTTGCGACCAATATTTTCATAGTGAACTTTCAAAGTGTTGTGAAATGATAGGGAACTGATTACATTCAGACTTGATACAGATCAAGGCTTTAGCAAGCAAGGAAAACACGATGACAAACAAAAAAGTGGCATTGGTCACAGGTTCGGCAACGGGTGTGGGTGCCGCAACCGCTTTGGGCTTGGCGCAACGTGGCTACAACGTGGTCATCAACTATTCCAAAAGTGAAACAGAGGCCAAAGCCTCTGAGGCGGCCTGTCAGGCGGTAGGCGCAGAAACTTTGTTGGTCCAAGGCGATGTGTCGGACGATGCGGCCTGCAAAGCGATGGTGGCAGCCACACTGGCCAAATGGCAACGCATAGATGCCTTGGTCAACAACGCGGGCATCACCGCGTTTGCTGGATCCAACTGGGATGCTTTGGATGCGGAAATTTTTCAACGCATTTTTGAAGTGAATGTGTTGGGCACTTTTCAAATGGTGCGCGCCTGTGTGCCGCATTTGAAGGCTGCGCAAGGTTGCATCGTCAATGTGTCTTCTGTCGCTGGTGCCTTGGGCATTGGCTCTAGCATTCCGTACATCGCTTCAAAGGGTGCCATGAATTCAATGACGCTGCATTTGGCGCGCACACTGGCACCAGAGGTGCGGGTGAATGCGGTGTGTCCCGGCATGATCACCACGCGTTGGTTTGTGGACGGTGTGGGTCAGGAAAACTTTGAGAAGCTGAAGGCGCAATACGAGCAAACAACGCCCTTGGCACGCGCTTGCACCGCAGAAGATGTAGCAGAGTCCATCATTTGGTTGGTGGACGGTGCCCGCACAGTGACGGGCGAAACCATCCTTCTAGACTCTGGTTTGCATTTGGGCAAAGCCGTGACGGTACCCGCCAAAAATGCGGGTCAGTGAAACGCGGTGACCGACCGGTGACCTGCTGCGCAGGTGCGCAGCGTTACTTGTCGAGTTTGATGCCAGTCTCTTGAACGATGTTGTTCCAGCGAGACTGAATGCGTTTTTGCCAAGCTTGCGTTTCTTCTAAGTTCATGTCGAAGTAAACACCGCCAGCGGCTTTCACTTTGTCCATCACATCAGGGTGATTGGCGGCTTTCACAATGGCGGCATTGAGTCTGCGCTGTACGGCAACCGGTGTGCCTGTGGGCACGGCATAAACTGTGTAGCTTTGAAGTTCTAAATCTTTCAAGCCTTGTTCTTCCATGGTGGGCACATTGGGCAACAGTGGCAAGCGGGAGGCGCCAAATACGCCAATTGGTATGAGTTTGCCCGACGCTAAGAAGGGTGCCACTTCACTGTAAAAAGCAGAGACCAATTGCACTTGTCCGGAGGCGGCATCGGTCATGGCCGGCACATTGCCTTTGTAGGGAACGTACTGAATTTTGGAGCCGGTGCGTACTGCAAATGCGGCGCACACAAAGTGACCAATGGTTGCATTGCCACTGCCGCCGCAATCGAGTGTTGTGTTTTTGGCTTTGATGTACGCCACCAACTCGGCCACGTTTTTAACGCCTAATTGTGAATTGACCAAGAGGATGGGGTAGCCTGCAATGGTGAGGCCCACTGTGGAAAAGTCTTTCACGGGATCGTACCGAACGGGGACGCCCAGTTGGCCTATGAGTCCCAATTCATTTTGACTTCCCATGAAGAGCGTGTGACCGTCTGCATCGGCTTTGGCTGCGGCATCACCGGCAATCGCGCCTGAAGCACCGGGTTTGTTGTCCACCATCACAGGTTGGCCCAACTCATTTTGCAAGTGCGGTTGATGGCGTCTGGCGTAGATATCGACCACGCCGCCAGGGGGTGATGACGTGATGAGTTTGATGGGTTTGGTGGGCCAGTTTTGGGCCGTTGCACTCAGACTGATGGCCACCATGCTTGCGCAGATCAGCCTAGGTAACCATTTCAAAGTTGTCATCACGTCTCCAAACCAATAGGAACGCCCACTGAAGGATTGCAGCAGTGGGCCTGGATGCTTATTCTTTGACAGAGCCGGTCATGCCCGACACGTAGTACTCAACAAAGAAGGAATAAATGAAGGCCACTGGCAAGGAGCCAAACAGGGCGCCTGCCATGAGGGCACCCCAGTGATACACATCGCCCTCAACAAGTTCTGTGACCACACCCACTGGCACCGTTTTCACTTCACTGGAGGAGATGAAGGTGAGGGCGTAGATGAACTCGTTCCACGACAAGGTGAAGGCAAAGATGCCTGCTGAAATAAGACCAGGAACTGACAAAGGCAAAATGATTTTGACCAAAATTTCCCAGCGGTTGGCACCGTCAATCATGGCGCATTCTTCCAACTCAAAAGGAATGGAGCGGAAGTAACCCATCAAGAGCCATGTGCAAAAGGGGATGAGGAACGTGGGATAGGTGAGGATGAGGGCCAAGCGCGTGTCAAACAATCCCAACTGGAAAATGACCGAAGCCAAAGGAATGAACAAGATGGAAGGCGGCACCAAGTAGGCCAAGAAAATGGCCAAACCGGTTTGCTTGGCACCTTTGAAGCGCAAACGCTCAATGGCGTAGGCTGCCAACACCGAGGCAAACAAAGAGAAGAAAGTAGAAGTGACAGACACCACCACCGTGTTCCACATCCACTGGGGGTACTCTGTTCTGAACAACAACTTTTCAATGTGCGCCATGGTGGGCGAGATGATCCAAAACGGATTGCCATCGCGCGACAGCAGTTCATTGTCGGGTTTGAAAGTGGTGACGCCCATCCAATAAAAAGGAAAGAGCAACACGAACAAGAACAAGCCCAGTGGCAAATAGGTCTTGAGAAGTTTGGTGGAGGTGGTGTCCAAATAGGACATGCCGCCGTTGTCTTGATTGTCTTTGCTCATTTGTCGCTGCCGCCTTGTTGCCATGCACGGCGTTGAAGTCCGAAGTAACTGAAGAGAATGGCGGCCAACAGGAAGGGCACCATGGCGATGGCAATGGCCGCACCTTCACCCAATGCGCCGCCCGGAATAGCGCGCTGGAATGACAGGGTGGCCATCAGGTGTGTGGCATTGAGCGGTCCACCCCGTGTGATCACGTAGATGAGTTGGAAGTCGGTGAAGGTGAACAGCACCGAGAAGGTCATGGTGACTGCAATGATGGGGGTCAGCAAAGGCAAAGTGACATGCCAAAACTGCTGCCAGGGTGTGGCACCGTCAATGGCTGACGCTTCGTAATAGGAGGGCGAGATGGTCTGCAAACCCGCCAACAAAGTGATGGCCACAAAGGGCACACCGCGCCAAACGTTGGCCGTGAGTGTGGCCAAGCGGGCATTCCAGGGTGTGCCCAAGAAATCAATGTAGGAATCAATCCAGCCCATTTTCATCAGCACCCAGCTGATGATGGAAAACTGGGAATCAAAAATCCACCAAAACGCAATGGCGGAAAGTGCCGTGGGCACGATGTAAGGCAGCAAAATCACTGCACGGAAAAAAGACTTAAAACGAATGTTTTTGTTCAGCAACAAAGCCAGCCACAGACCCAAGAAAAACTTCAGCACGCTGGCCACGGTGGTGTAGAACATGGTGTTGAACAGGGCCAATTGTGTGACGCTGTCACCCAACAAGAAAATGTAATTTTCTAAGCCAATCCATTCGCCACCACGGCCAATTTTGGTATCGGTAAAACCAAGCCAAACACCCAAGCCGAGAGGGTAGGTCAGAAACAGCAGCAACAACAGTGTTGCTGGCAACATGAAGATGAAGCCGAGCACATTGCGGCTGTTCTGAATTCTCTCGAGCAAGGGTGTCATGGGTACTTTTCAGTTAAGAGAGATGATCAAACTTTGTAGTAACGCTCGGCACGTTTCTGTGCGCGTTCTGCAGCTTCTTTGGGTGTTTTGGCACCACTAGCAGCTTCAGCCACCATGTTGACCACAATGAAGTCGGCGCCTGCACCGGCAGATGCGTAGCCCAACTTGCCTGCATAGCCAGCGGGACGCATGTTTTTGACAGGGTCGCGGTAGGCTGTGTGCTTGGGATCAGATGTCCAGATGGCACCTTTGGTGTAGGCGTCAAGTGGTGGTGCAATGTAGCCGCCGGCCGCTGTCTGCCATGGATCGAACTGTTCTTTTTCCATCATGAAGCGCAAGAACTCTTTGGCTGCATTGGGGTACTTGGTGTACTTCATGATCATTTGGTTGAAGAACAAGTGTGACTCGGTAGGCGTGCCAACGGGGCCAACAGGGTAGGGTGCGTGCTGCACGTCTGCATTCAATGCGCGCACTTTTTCATCGGGCGATGTTTTGGTGGCGTAGTAAATGGAGATGCCGTTGTTGGTCAAGCTGATTTGGCCATCCAAAAACGCTTTGTTGTTGTTGGGGTCGAGCCATGACAGCGTGCCAGGAATGAAGGTGGCATACATCTCTTTGGCGTATTCCAAGGCCTTGAGAGTTTCGGGGCTGTCAATGACCACCTTGTTGTTGGCGTCAACCAATTTGCCACCAAAAGCCCAAATGAGCCAGTTGCACCAGAGGCCGTCGCCTGTGGCATTGCCTAAGGCGAAGCCAGCAGGTGTGCCGTTCTCTTTCAGCTTCTTGAGCAATTTCAAGAAATCGTCTGTGTTTTTGGGGAAGGTGTCAAAGCCAGCCGCTTTGACTTGGCTTTGGCGATAAACCAACATGGCGCCTGCAGCACCCAGTGGTACACCAATCCATTTTTTGCCATCGGGCTTGAGGTATGCGTGGCAAGCTGGGAAGAAGCCGCCGTATTTCTTGCCCAAGTATTCACACAAGTCTGTGACGTCCAGCAATTTTTCTGGGTAGAGGTTGGCGTCGTCGTTGGTGGACAAAATGATGTCGGGGCCAGCGCCGGTGTTGGCAGCCACAGCAGCCTTGGGGCGAACGTCTTCCCAACCTTCGTTGTCAACGCGAACTTCAACGCCGGTGAGTTCTGTGAACTTCTTGACGTTGGCCATGTAGGCGTCAATGTCGCCTTGCACGAAACGGCTCCATCGCAAGACGCGCAGCTTGGCACCTTTTTCTGGCTTGAAGCTGAGGTTTTGCGCTTGGACTGCTGGGCTGACCGCCATAGCGCCCATGCCCAGTGTGGTGGAAGCTGCCGCTACGCCGGCTGAGCTTTCCAGAAAGTCGCGTCGATTCAGTTTTGTCATGAAATGTCTCCTGTTTGAGTGGGTTAGCGACGAGAAAGAAACGAAATTAAATGCTGATGGTTTGTTCAAGCAACCAAACGCATGCCGGTTGAGGCATCAAATACGTGGGCGCGGTCCATGTCGGGTTGCAAATTGATGGTGCTGCCCAATTGGAATTCGTGGCGCTCGCGGAACACCGCTGAAAACTCCACGCCCTCGTGGCGGCAGGCCACAAAGGTGTCCATGCCGGTGGGCTCCATCACGGCCACGTGCGCTGTAATGCCGCCACTGTCGACCAAAGTCAGGTGTTCGGGGCGCGTACCAAAAACAACGGGCTGGCCATTCTGACCCTTCACAGGGTGGGGCAAATTGAGTTTGAGGCCGTCATGCAGTTCAACTTGGCATTGGCCGCCATTGACCAGCAATTTGCCAGGCAAGAAGTTCATGGCAGGTGAGCCGATGAAGCCCGCGACAAATTGGTTGGCAGGGAAGTCGTAAAGCTCGAGGGGTGAGCCAGTTTGTTCAATGCGGCCGTCGCGCATCACCACAATTTGATCGCCCATGGTCATGGCTTCAATTTGATCGTGTGTGACGTAGATGGACGTGGTTTGCAAGCGCTGGTGCAATTCTTTGATTTCGCTGCGCATGGCAACGCGCAGTTTGGCATCCAGATTGGACAAGGGCTCGTCAAACAAAAACACTTGGGGGTCGCGAACAATGGCGCGGCCCATGGCCACGCGTTGGCGTTGGCCACCTGAGAGTTGACGGGGGTAGCGATCGAGCAAAGCGCCAAGGGCCAGAATGTCGGCAGCCCTTGCAACCTTTTGGTCGATTTCGGCTTGGGGGCGTTTGGCCAAAGTGAGCGAGAAGGCCATGTTCTCGCCAACCGTCATGTGGGGGTAAAGCGCATAGTTTTGGAACACCATGGCGATGTCACGCGCTTTGGGGGGCAGGTCGTTAACGCGGTTGTTGCCAATGAGGATTTCGCCGCCACTGACTTCTTCCAAGCCCGCTATCATGCGAAGCAATGTGGACTTGCCGCAACCGGAGGGGCCCACCAGCACAGTGAACGAGCCGTCCTTGATTTCAATGTCGACGCCGTGAAGGATGGGAACTTCGCCAAAATTCTTTTTGACGGATCGGATCGATACACTGGCCATTAGAAAATCCCTAGATAAAGCATGCAGGCAAACGACTGAGCAAATTCAATTCACTCAAACTGATTTGCAGTATCACACTCTTGGTGGTAATTTCTTATCCAAGCTAACCCTAATTGGTCTGACCAAATGGCCGCTGAAACCAAATCACAAAACAGACAGGTACTTACCCCATGAGCGAGCAACTGAAACCCCTCCTTACAAGCCTGAGCCTGAGTCTGGCCAATGCCATCGTCAACGAATGCTTGGCCATTCGGCAGCGCGAAAACTTGTTGCCCTTGTCGGTGGCGGTGTTGGATGCCGGCGGGCAGCTGGTGGCGTTTCAAAGAGAGGATGGCTGCGGCATTCTCCGATATGACATTGCATTCGGTAAAGCTTGGGCGGCCTTGGGCATGGGCATGTCCACGCGTTTAATCCGCGACCGCTTGGCCAATCGGCCTGCATTCCAGGGGGCATTGGCCGCCGCGTCCGACGGCCGTTTTATTCCCGTGCCAGGGGGTGTCCTCATCTTGAATGCCCAATCGGCCGTGATTGGCGCGGTGGGTGTCAGTGGCGATGCCTCTGATCGCGATGAGTACTGCGCCATCGAGGCGATTCATTTTGTAGGGCTTGGGTGTGAGCCTACGTCATACCAGTCCGAATGGCGGAACGCTGGCTTGTAAGCGCAGACGGGATGCACTTATGATGCTCCCACAAGAGGGTTGGCGCACAGGTGCTGACCTGCAACAAGCCTGATTCAAGGGAGACAAAGTGGTTCATTTTCTTCACGTCAAACGTCGCGCATTGTTTGCCGCCGTCGCATGCTTGGGCTTTGCAGCCGCAGCCCCCTTCAGCGCTTTGGCGCAAACCAACTTTCCCACCAAAACCATTCGGTTGATCGTGCCATTCCCTGCGGGCGGACCGACCGACATCTTTGCTCGCCAATATGCGATTGGTTTGTCGCGGGTGCTGAACCAAAGCGTCATTGTGGACAACAAGGCCGGCGCCAGCGGTGCCATTGGTTCATTGGAAGTGAAGAGAAGTCAACCCGACGGCCATACCTTGCTGTTTGGAACGGCTTCTAACTTAGCGCTCTACAACTTGATGGCCCTAAAGCCTCAATACGATTATTTGAAAGACTTCACCACGGTGGCTGTGGTGGGTGGTTCTGCTGTGGTGATCATGTCGAACAAAGAGTCACCTCAAACACTCAAGGCCTTGATTGATCAAGCCAAAGCCAATCCCACCAAGTTCAGATACGGCTCGCCAGGGCAGGGCACTTACCTGCACCTGTCGATGGAGCGTTTCTTATTGGAATCGGGCGCCAAAATTGAGCACATTCCCTACAAGGGCAGCGGACAGGCCAAGCCTGCGTTGCTGGGCGGACAAACCGAAACCATGGTGGACGCTCTGGGTTCAGCCTTGCCCTTGCACCAAGGCGGACAAGCCAAAATTTTGGCCATTGCTGCCAACAAACGTTCCAGCTTGGCACCTGATGTGCCCACCGTGAACGAAGCCTTGGGCATCAAAGGTTTTGAGGCGGTGTTGTGGAACGGCATTGCTGCGCCTGCTGGCACGCCCAAAGCCGTGATCGACATTTTGGCCGCCGCCACCGCCAAGGTTCTGAAAGATCCTGGCTTGGTGGAGCAACTGAAACAGTTGGCCATGGAGCCCACCGACTCCACACCCGAATCGGCCACGGAGTACATCAAAGAAGAGATGATGCGCTGGAAGCCTGTCATTGAAAAAACAGGCTTGCGGATTGAATAATGAGTGCGCCTCGCATCGCACTCATTCATGCCACACCCTTGGCCATTCAACCGGTCAACACTTCTTTCCAAAAGCTTTGGCCTGAAGCCAAGTTGCAAAATATTTTGGACGACAGTTTGTCGCGAGACCTTGCGGCAGTTGGGCATTTGACGGCAGACATGGTCGAGCGTTTCATCGATCTGACGCAATACGCCAAGCGTGTCGGCTGCCAAGGTATTTTGTTCACTTGCTCTGCGTTTGGTGAAGCCATTGAAGCTGCCGCCGTTGCCACAGGCATTCCCACACTGAAGCCCAATGAGGCCATGTTTGAGGAAGCCATGCAAGTTGCTCAAAAAGCCAAACCTCATTCAGAAGACGCCTTGAACATCGGCTTGGTGGCCACGTTTGCGGCATCAATAGATTCCATGCGCGAAGAGTTCATGGCCATGACCGCGCACCTGAATCGAGTTGTGAATTTGCATGGTGTGCATGTGCCGCTGGCCATGGAAGCTTTGGCCAAAGGCCAAGCGCAAGAGCACGATCAACGCATTGCCGTGGGCATTGAAAACATGCCCACGTGTGATGTCATCATGCTGGCACAATTTTCAATGGCCGCTGCGCAATCTCTCGCGCAAACCAAAACCAGTGCCCCAGTGTTGACCAGTCCTGACTGTGCTGTGATCGCACTCCAACAACGGATGAAAAATGTCTGAATTCAGAGTCAGTTTCTCCCAGCTTGAATCGTTCATCACGCAAGCCATGGTGTCATTGGGCTTGCCTCCAGAAGATGCGAAAACGGTGGGCCATTTGATGGCCGAAGCCGACATGCAAGGCTCGGACGGCCACGGTGTGATTCGCTTGGTGCCTTATGCCAAACGCATCTTGGCGGGCGGCATGAATTTAAAGCCCAACATTCGTGTGGTGCAAGAACGAACGGCCATGGCCTTGATCGATGGCGACAATGGCATGGGCCATTTGGTCATGAAGCGTGCTACTGAATTGGCCATTCAAAAAGCAAAAAGCTCCGGCATCGCTTGGGTGGGCAGTCGCCTTAGCAACCATGCAGGCCCAGCTTCCCTGTACGCACGCATGGCTTTGCAACACGACATGATCGGTTTGTATTTTGCGGTGGGCAATGCCAATCACTTGCCACCCTGGGGCGGCTTGGACATGTTGTTGTCGACCAATCCGATTGCTGCGGCCATTCCCAGTGGCAAGGAAGTTCCCATTGTGCTCGACATGGCCACCACGGTGGCGGCTTACGGCAAAGTCAAAGCCAAAGCGCAGCGCGGAGAAATGATGCCTGAAGGTTGGATGATTGACCGCCAAGGCAAGCCCTTACTGGATCCAACCAAAAGCGACGAAGGTTTCTTGTTGCCCATAGGCGGCTACAAAGGTTATGGTTTGTCGTTGGTGGTGGGCATTTTGGCGGGCACCTTGAATGGTGCTGCGATGGGCAGTCAGGTGATTGACTTCAACAAAGATTTCGTCAGCACCACCAACACGGGTCAGGCCATTGCCGTGATTGACCCTGCGGCTTTTGGCGACATTGATGACTTCAAACAAAACATCGACCGACTCATTCAAGAACTGCGCACTGCAGAGCGCATGCCGGGTGTGGATCGAATTTGGTTGCCAGGCGAGCAAAGCCATCACAAACGCCTGGACCATGAAACGCATGGCGTTGTGTTGGCACCCGGCTTGGTGAAACAACTGAACGAGTTGGCAGCAGAACGTCAAATCGCACCGCTTCAATTTTTATAGCCCACTCCAAAAGGCCTTGTCATGACCGCAACTTCATTTTTCATTTCGACCCCTTTACTGCGGACCTCTGCGCGCCAACTGGGCACCGCTTTGGTGGGCATCGCTTTTTTGCTGAGCGCTTCAGTTCAAGCGCAAACAGGCAACTATCCGCAAAAGCCCATCAAGTTGATCGTGCCTTTGGCTGCAGGCAGTGCGGTGGACAATGCGGCGCGCATCGTCATGCAAAAAGTGGCGACCAACATGGGGACGGGCATTGCCATTGAAAATCAAGCGGGTGCGGCAGGTTTGATTGGTGCCGACAGGGTGGCCAAGTCGGTCCCAGATGGTTACACCTTGGGCGGCTTCAACGACAGCATCATGACCATGCTGCCCAACTTGCAGGCCAAAATGCCTTGGGACATTCAAAAAGATTTTGAACCTATTTCTTTGGTGGCCACCGTCGAGTGGGGCGTGGTGGTGCCCGCTGATTCCGCCATTCGCACTGCTGCAGACTTGATTGCAGCGGCCAAAAAATCACCAGGCCAGCTCAACTATGGTTCAGGTGGCAATGGCAGCCCGCAACACATTGCCATGGCTTTGTTTGCTTCGCAAGCAGGCGTTCAACTGACGCATGTGCCTTACAAAGGCGCGACGCAAGCCGCTGTGGGTGTGGCGGGTCATGAAGTCCAAGTTGCGTTTCAAGGTATTGCAACGGTCAGTTCTTTGATCAAGGCCGGCAAGTTGCGCTTGATTGCCGTTACCACGCCCAAGCGATTGCCGCAATTTCCCGATGTGCCCACAGTGTCTGAGTCTGGCTTGAGTGGTTTTGAGTTCAATTCTTGGTACGCCATGATGGCGCCTGCAGGCACACCCAAACCCATCCTGCAAAAATTGCATGCTGAAATTGTGAAAGCCATTTCAGATCCAGCGATCAAGGAGCAGCTGTTTGGCTTGGGTTTGAGCCCCAAAGGCACCAGCCCAGACGAATTGGCCGCTGATTTGAAAGTTCAGTTTGCCAAATACGGCAACCTGATCAAGCAGGCCAACATCACGGCCGATTGATGGCCTCCCAAGCGATCATGACAAACTCACAAGAGCCACTGGCCACAGGTCAAGCCGTCAGACGATTCAAGGATCCTGCTTATGTTGAATTGGCACCCAATTTACAGACGCTACGCGATGAAATTGACGATTTAGACCGTCAGATTGTGGCCTTGATGGCCGCCAGATCTTTGCGAGTTCGCGATGCCACGCGGTTTAAAAAAGACGCATTTCAGGTGGCTGCCCCTGCCAGACAAGCCGAGGTGTTCAAAAAAGTGCGAAACTTAGCCTCTGAGCATGCAGACAACTTTCCGGGATTTGAGGACATTGTTGAATCTGCATACCGAAGCCTGGTCGCTGGATTCATTGCGGCTGAGCAAACCTTGTTCTCGCAAACGGAAGAAGTGACACCATGAAGTTTTTGTCTAGAAGTTGGCTCATTGGCATGGCCTTTGGGCTCATGTGCTCTGCGGTATTGGCGCAAGCCAACTGGCCTGCGCGCCCCATTAAATTGGTTGTGCCTTATGGCCCTGGCTCTTCGCCCGATGTCATTGCGCGCATCATTTCTGAAAAACTTGCAACGCGTTTGGGTCAGCCCGTCATCATCGACAACCGAGTTGGCGCGGGTGGCAACACGGGTACCGGCGCTGTGGCCAAAGCAGCAGGTGATGGCTATACCTTTGTGATCAGTACCAACGGCCCTTTGGTTTACAACACCGTGCTGTACAAGAAGCTCAGCTACGACCCCTTCACAGAATTGCGCCCCGTTATTTTGGCCGGTGGCCAATCCAATGTTTGCGCTGTGCGAAGTGATACGGGCATCAACACCCTGACAGATTTGGTCAATGCCATGCGCAGCAAACCGGGCCAGTTCAACTTTTCCTCCACAGGCATCGGCAGTTTGTCGCAGCTGGGTGTGGAATTGTTGAAGGTCAAGACCGACACCTTTGCCGTGCACATTCCTTATGTTTCTTCGCCCTTGGCCATCATGGCCGTGTTGCAAGGTGATGTGCAGTTTGCATGCGTGCCTGCCGTTGCGGTGTTGCCCCAAGTGAAGGCCGGCAAAATGCGTGCTTTGGCGGTCTCTACGGCCAAACGCAGTCAATTCTTGCCGGATGTGCCCACCATGAAAGAAGCCGGTTTTACGGGCATTGAAAACGTGGCATGGATGGCCGTCATGGCGCCGGCCACGACGCCATCAGACATCGTGCAACGCGTGAACCAGGAAATCAATGCCATCTTGGCCATGCCCGACGTCAAAGAAAAACTCTATGGCCAGTACATGGAGCCCATTGGCGGCACAGAGTCAGAGTTGAAAAGCTTCATGCTGCAAGAGCTGCGCGTGATGTCACCCGTGATCAAGCGCACAGGCGTCACCATTGATTAAGAAGCCAATGGCGCTTTGGACCGAGCCTGCCAGGCAACTGCCTGTTTATGGCAGCTTTGATGTGGTGGTGGTGGGCGGTGGGCCTGCTGGCATTGCGGCCAGTTGGAGCGCAGCCAAGCATGGCGCCAAGGTGCTGTTGATTGAGCGCTATGGTTTTTTGGGTGGCATGGGCACCGCCGGTGGTGTGACCAATTTTGCAGGCCTGTATGGCATTCGCCAAGGCCAAATGCAGCAAGTGGTTCACGGTGTGGTGGACGAGATCTTTGATCGGCTTTCTGCTGCAGACGGTTTGAACGATCCCCAAGACGGCATGCAAGGCCGCATTCGCGTCAGGTCCTACGACATGTCGGCCTACAAATGTGTGGCCGATCAAATGCTGCGTGATGTGGGCGTGGAAATTTTGTTTCACGCATGGGCCGCGCAAGTCCACGTCGAAGACGGCCGCATTCAAGCTTTGTTTGTTGAAACCAAATCGGGTCGGCAAACTGTGCTGGCCAAATCCTTCATCGATTGTTCGGGCGATGCCGATGTGGCCGCTTTCGCTGGTGTGACCTTTGAAGTGGGTGATGGGCTGGGCAGCGGCCTGTATCCCACTACCATGTTTCGCATTGCGCATGTCAATTCGGAACAAGCCTTGGCCGCTGTGGGTGAGTTTCAGGCCATCAATTTGCTGATGAAAAAGGTCCAAGCTGAAAAGCCAGGACAGTATCAATTTCCGCGTGAGGGCGCTATTTTGCGGCCTCAAAAAAATCCAAGTGAATGGCGCGCCAATGTGACGCAAATTGCGCAGCCCAATGGCATGGCCATGGACGCTACCGATGCGCGTCAACTCAGTCAAGGTGAGTTGGAAGGTCGTCAGCAAGTGGGGGAATTTTTCAAATTTCTTAAAAATGAAGTGCCAGGATTTGCCAAAGCGCAAATTACAGAAATTGCCCCCCAAGTGGGCATTCGTGAAAGTCGTCGCATTCAAGGCGTTTATGCCTTAACAGGTCACGACATCGTTACGTGTGCCTCGTTTGAGGATGCCATAGGCGTGAATGCTTGGCCCATGGAAATGCATGCGCAGGGCAAAATTGAATGGCGTTTTCCAGAGAAGCCTGTGGGTCCCCACCAACGGCTCTACAACCAACTGCCTTGGCGCATGTTGGTACCGCAAGGCATTCACAATTTGTTGGTGTCAGGGCGATGTGCTTCCATGACCCATGAAGGTCAATCGGCGGCCCGTGTCAGCGGGGGCTGCTTTGTCATGGGGCAAGCTGCTGGCACTGCAGCCGCCCATTTGAATCAAGGCGAAAGTTATTCAGACATCTCGGTGCAAGCGCTGCAACAGCGCTTGCTTACGGACGGGTGCTATTTAGGCTAGTTTTTTAAACAGGCCCAACTTGTACAGATCGAAATGGCTGGCATTGGGCAACACCGTTTTCACATCCGTTTGGCTGACACCAAACCAGTTGGCGAGTTCTGCGCCCAATTGGTCAACTGAGGTGCTGGGCAACAAGCGACCGCTGCCAACTTGCTCGTTGTGGGTCAGGCCAATTTCGGGGGCCGTGCCCAAAAACTGACCACCGGCAACAGCGCCGCCTATTACAAAGTGATGGCTGCCCCAACCATGGTCTGAGCCGTCGCCATTGGAAGCCAGGGTCCTGCCAAAATCGGAGGCGGTGAATGCAGTGACCTGAGCGTCTTTGCCCATGCTGATCATGGCGTCGTCAAACTCTTTCATGGCCGAGCTGAGCTTTTGCAGCAAGGCGGGGTGTTGCGCCGGTAAGAAGTCGTGCAGGTCAAACCCGCCCATGCCCACCATGAAGACTTGGCGTTTCATGCCAAACGTTGCTTGCTGTTCAATCAAGCGCGCCACCATTTTGAGTTGGGCCGACAAGGTGTTGCTGGCGGCGCTTGGAAACAAGGCATTCAAGGCGGCGCTGGGGTTGGCGCCAATGGCCGCCACAATGCCGTCGTAGGTGTCGAGTGCACGTTTAGCAACGACGTTGTACTCGCTGCCCATGGGGGTGGCACTGCTTTGCGTCATCAATGTTTGCAAAGCTGTGGCGCATGCCGCCGATGAGAACAGCGATTTACCTTTGATGGCATTGACCGTGGTGGCACCCGTGGCACTCATTTGATATGAGATGGCGCTTTGACCTGACAGGAAGAGGGCGTTGCCATTGACCGAGACGCAGGTGAGCGAAGAGCGGTTGTTATTGCTCATGATCAAGTCGGCCGCCCGGCCGCCCCAGCCCGTGGCAGCGCCTTCGGTTTGGAAGGACGATTGCCAATAGGCCTGCTGGTCATTGTGTGAGAACAATTTGGGCGGCAAGGGCACCGACTTGTTGTCGTATTGCTGCCGCGTGGTGGGCACAATCAGGGGCCCCACGTTCATCAAAATGCTGGCACGCTTGCTGTCAAACAATGTTTTCAGGGCGGTCATCTCTGGATTCAGGGCCATTTGTCTGCCGCCACTCAAACTGGGGCTGAGGGCCGTGGCACTCAATGCATCGCGACCAATGGCAATGCCGTCGTAAATGGTGCCCGCCACAGGCGTACCTTTGCGAATGTTGAAGTAGTTGGTGTGGGTGGCCAAGTCGTAGGGGATGACCGTGTTGTAGTGGTCATTGGCACCGTACAAAAAGATGCACACCAAGGCCTTGTAGTCGTTGGCGGATTGGGCGGCTGCATCGGCCATCAGGCCTAGGCTGGTGGCCATCGGAATGGACACCCGTTGCAGTGCCAGCGCGGTACTGCGCTTCAAAAGCGTTCTGCGGCTGATCGATTGCGAGTCGTGTTGTGTCATGGTCGATCCTTACCTTTGAATCAGGAAGTCAGTGCTGCTCATGACCAGCAAAATGGCGGCGTAGATGCGGTTGAGCAAGCCTGTGTCTGTGGCCGTGGCGATGGTGTTCAAAGCGGAAACAATCAATCCTTGATTGGCCGTCGTCAGCGCACCGGATGCCAAGCAAAGGTTCAAATGATTGACCAAGGCCGTGGCGTCGGCGGCAATGGTTTTTTCGTAGGTGTAATCGGCTTTGATGTTACGCGCATTGTTGACAGTGCCAGCCATGTAGTTCACGTAACTGACCACAGTGGGCTCGGTCAAAATTTGGAATTCGGGCGCGACCAAATTTTGAGAAGCCAACTGGGTGTTGGGCGGCACGTAGCCAGGACGGAAATAATTGAAGACCGTTGGCGATCGCATGGGCATTTGACCCAGCGTGGTGTCGGAGTCGGTGTAGCCCAAGGTCCAAGCCCCATCGGTCGAGGTCGCTTGGAATGTGTGACCCCATTGCAGCAATCGAACCATGGGCTCGGAAAGCTTGCCGTAGGTGGCCAAGCCTGTGGTTTGGCGTGCTTCTGTGTCAAGCAGAATGGCGGCCCAAACGGCTTTCATGTCGCCTCGAACGCCTTTGCCGTTGTCTAGAAAAACTTGGGCGACGCGCGCCACATAAGCGGGACTGGGATTGCTGGTGACCAGTCGTTGAATCAATTGTTTGCAAACAAAGGGCGCCGTGTTGGGATGCTGAAACAAGGTGTCCAATGCAATCTTGAGACTTGGAATGCCCAAGGTGCCGGCCGGAATGGTGGTCCCCAAAAACTTTTTTTCTTCGGGGCTGTGCAGACTGGCATTGAGTGCCATGGGCAAACCGTGGCGATAGGCGGCCGCTGCCAATTCGCCTGCCGGGTCGGTGCCTGTGGCCGTGTTCCAGCCCGTGAAGACCCGGGCCAAGCCTTGGATGTCGGTGTTGTCGTAGGTCTCGATGGGCTTGCCAGTGGCATCTAATTTCAAGGTGCCATCGATGTTCAGTTGGTACAACCCAATGGTGAACAATTGCATCACTTCACGTGCATAGTTTTCGTCGGGCGAGCGACCTGTTTTGGCATCGTACTTTTGATTGCCCTTCATGTTCAGGTAAGTGCCCATGGCCGACGACAAGGTGACGGCCTCTAGCAAATTCCTGAAGTTGCCCAATGCATGGGTTTCCAAAGTTTCCCAGTAGTTGGCAATGACAAAGTTGCGCCAAGAGATGGGCAAACCTACATGCGACACGACAAACAATTCCGACAGGGCCAGTGTTGCCCTTTGCCGAAATAAATCGGGCGCGCTGAAAAGCTTCCACCACATCATTTGAACCCAACCGCCGTCGCCATTGACGTTGCTGTTGTTGGTGCTGTCGTTGAAGCCCTTGGTGATCAACCAACGGGTCATGTTGTTGCTCAGCGGCTGGTTCATCTGACCGTTTAGCCAAACAGCAGGGCCAATGGCGGCCACATCTTTGATTTCAGAAGCGGTGCCGCCCCAACTTGCTTGGCGCAAGAATCTAGACGCATCAATTTGAGCGGCCGTGTTAAGAGGTGAAGTGACAGGGGGTGTGGTGTTGCTCCCTGTTCCGGTGCCCGTGCTAGGGCTACTAGGGTCAGGCACCGCAGAGGGGCTACTGCTTCCACCGCCGCCGCAAGCTGTGAGCATTGCAGAAGATGCCAATGCGGCCAGGCCCACCTCAGTTTTGAAGATCGGCTCGTCCATCCTAGACTCGGTCATGCCTGATTACCCCGAAATGTTGGAGAATTGCAGTCTATTCTGTTTTAATTTCATTTCAACAACATGAGCGACACAAACTCACGCCCCGAACTACCGGACCATTTGTCCATTGATGCCCGCAGTCCTTTTTATGTGGCTGCTGTTTTTGAGCACGACATTGGCATCCGCTTCAATGGCAAAGAACGCCACGATGTGGAGGAATATTGCATCAGCGAAGGCTGGGTCAAAGTGCCTTCCGGTAAGACGCTTGATCGCAAGGGTAATCCCTTGCTTTTGAAGCTCAAAGGCAAAGTCGAAGCCTATTACGTCTGAATCTTTTCGCTTATTTCGGTCCAGACCCTTGAAATAGAACGCAAAGGGTGACAGACTGTCCGGCCCTAGGAGAATTGCCATGCCCGCTTTATTGCCCAACATCGACCCCGATGGTTTGCTCGAGTTTTCTGTGGTTTACACAGACCGTGCACTGAACCACATGTCCCAACGCTTTCAAGGCGTGATGAAAGACATTTCATCGATCTTGAAAGATGTCTACAAGGCTCATTCGGTGGTTTTGGTGCCTGGCAGTGGCACCTTTGGCATGGAAGCTGTGGCGCGCCAATTTGCGCATGGCCAAAAAGTCATGGTCATTCGCAATGGTTGGTTCAGCTACCGTTGGACGCAGATTTTTGACATGGGTTCTATTCCTGCTGAATCTGTCATTTTGAAAGCCAAGCAACTGTCTTCAGACACCAAGTCGGCATGGTCGCCTTGCCCCATTGAAGAAGTTGAAGCACAAATTGCGCGTGAAAAGCCTGCTGTGGTGTTTGCACCTCACGTGGAAACCGCTGCCGGCATGATGCTGCCAGACGATTACCTCACACGCGTCGCCAATGCCGTGCACGCGGTAGGTGGCTTGTTTGTGTTGGATTGCATTGCGTCCGGTGCCATGTGGGTAGACATGAAAGCCACCGGCGTTGACATCTTGATCAGCGCGCCGCAAAAGGGCTGGAGCGGCTCACCTTGCTGTGCCATGGTGATGCTCAGTGAACGTGCGCGCAAAGCGATTGATGCCACACAAAGCTCTAGCTTTGCTTGTGATTTGAAGAAGTGGCTGAACATCATGGAAGTCTATGAAGCCGGCACGCACATGTACCACACCACCATGCCCACCGATGCATTGGCGCAGTTGCGTGAAGTCATGAAGGAAACGCAAGCCTACGGTTTTGACAAAGTCAAACAAGAACAGTTGGTGTTGGGCAACCAAGTTCGTGCACTGTTGGTATCGCGTGGTTTTAAAAGTGTGGCTGCTACAGGGTTTCAAGCACCTGGTGTGGTGGTCAGTTACACCCAAGATGCCGACATTCACAACAGCAAAAAGTTTTTAGCCTTGGGCCTTCAAACAGCAGCAGGCGTGCCTTTGCAATGTGACGAACCCAAAGACTTCATGACTTTCCGCATCGGTTTGTTCGGCCTTGAAAAACTGCACAACCCAGCTCGCAGCGTGCAACATTTGGCTGCCGCATTGGACGAGATGGGCTACGTTGCAGTGAAAGCGCCCGAACCAGCGATGGCGTAATTCAAAGCCCTGACAAGGGTTTGCCGCCAGCTTGCAAAAACAGGCTGGCGTCGTCCATCTCTTGAAAGCCTTGGGCACAAGCTTGCTCAAATTGCTGCGTGGCCAGTTGGCCAAGTGCTGGCGGACTGACTTTCAATTCATCGCAAGCTTGTAAAGCCAATCGCGTGTCCTTGGCCAACAAGCAGGTGTGCGCACGTGGTGCAAAGTCATTGTTCAATGCCCTTTGCATGCGATCTTGGCCAATCCAACTTTGTCCACTGCTGGCTTGCATCACATCCAAGGTGGTTTGGGCATTCAAGCCCCAGGCTTGTGCCATGGCCAGCACTTCGCTGACGCCAGCCAAATGAATGGCGGCCAGCAAGTTGTTGGCAAGTTTGGTTTTGGCAGCATCACTGGGCGTCTCGCTGATGACAAAGCACTGCGTCGTGATGGCATCTAGCAATGGCTGGTGTTGAGCCAGAATGTGGCTGGGGCCGGCCAGCATCAAACTCATCTGACCTTGGCGCGCGCGAACGGGTCCGCCCGACATGGGCGAGTCCATCACATGAACCCCTTTGCCAAGGGCGCGTTGTGCAAACTGCCCAACGTCAACGGGGCCTAAGGTCGGGCACAAGTAAATCACATCACCCGCTTGAGCTGTTGTCAGCAGGCCATGATCGCCTTCAAGTACGTCTCGGACTTGGTCTGCATTGACCACGACCACAAAGCTGATGCGACACAACGCCCCAATGTCTGACGCCTTATTCACAAGCTGTGCGCCCGCTTCTTGTGCCTTGCGGTTTTGAAGGGGGTCAATGTCGTAACTGGCACATGGCCAGCCTTGATCCAGCAGTCGGGCCAACATGGCAAATCCCATGTTGCCAATGCCCACAAAGCCGATGACCGATGATGGGGTAACAGGTGAGAAGAAGTCGTGTGGAGAGGTGTTTTTCATGCACACATTCTTCCCTAAAATGAATTCAAATACCACCATGCTGTTGAGCGTGCTCATCACAGCTTCCAGAGGGAGACTTCATTGAAAATTTTGATCACAGGGTTTGAACCCTTTGGCGGCGAAACGGTCAACCCTTCTTGGGAGGCTGCCCAATTGCTGGCGGGGCAACAAGTGCAGGGGGCAAGCTTGGTGGTCGCTCAATTGCCATGTGTCTTTGCGAAATCCTTAGACGCTTTGGCCGCCGCCATTCAATTGCATCAACCGCGGGCTGTGATTGCGCTGGGTCAAGCGGATGGTCGCAGTGATTTTTCCATTGAGCGCGTGGCGATCAATGTATGCGACGCCAGAATTCCAGACAACGAAGGTGCGCAACCCATTGATGAGCCGGTGATTGCGCAAGGACCCGCCGCTTATTTCTCCAGCTTGCCCATTAAAAAAATGGCCATGCATCTCAAGGCGAAAGGCCATCCTGCCGCCATCTCTCAAACGGCCGGTACGTTTGTATGCAACCAGGTGTTTTACGGTTTGCAGCACCTGCTTTGCAACACGCCAGTGCTCAGTGGTTTTGTGCATGTGCCCTTGTTGCCATCGCAAGTGGCAGCCAGAGGCGGTGCTTCCTTGGCCAGCATGAGTTCGGAGACATTAGCACAAGCCCTGTTGTGCGCCATCGAGGTCTTGGTGCAACATCTGCAAAGCGATGAACGTGACATCAAATGGGGCATGGGTGCCAATCATTGATGCCCGTTCACCTGAATGATTAACACGCAAAAGGGCATCTCATGTCGCAATCCGAATTTGATTATGTGGTGGTGGGCGGTGGTTCAGCGGGCTGCTGTGTGGCAGGCCGGCTGAGTGAAGATGCGAAGCTGACAGTGTGCGTGCTGGAGGCGGGTGGCCCCGATGACTCGGTGTTTGTGCGTGCGCCTTTGGGCTTTGCGGCCACTGCATCCTTGAACATCAACAGCTGGGGTTACAACACCATTCCGCAAGCTGGCTTTAAGGGCCGCAAAGGATTTCAGCCACGCGGCAAAGTGATGGGCGGAAGTTCTTCGGTCAATGCCATGGTGTACACCCGTGGCAATGCGCACGACTACAACAATTGGTCGGCCTTGGGCAATTCGGGATGGTCGTACCAAGATGTCTTGCCGTACTTTAAAAAATCAGAGAACAATGAATGCTTTGGTGCCAATGACTACCGCGGTGTTGGCGGGCCCTTGAACGTCAGTTATTTGCGCAGCCCCAGTCCTGTCAACCAAGCTTTCATCCAAGCCTGCCAAGAGCAAGGCATTCCTTTCAATCCAGACTACAACGGCGAGCGTCAATTTGGGGTGTCGCCAGGCCAGGTGACACAAAAGGGCGGCGAACGTTGGAATGCCGCAAGGGCTTACCTCGATCCGCATCGCCATCAAGATAATTTGCACGTCATCTCGCATGCACATGCCACGCAAGTGATGATGGAAGGCAAGCGTGCAGTGGGTGTTCGCTACATGGTCAATGGCGTGTCACATGAAGTGCGTGCGCGCAAAGAAGTTGTTTTGTCGGGCGGTGCGTTTGGCACACCGCAGTTGCTGATGTTGTCTGGCATTGGGCCTGCATTGCATCTGCAAGACATGGGCATTCCGTTGGTGCACGAGTTGCCAGGCGTGGGTCAGAATTTACAAGACCATGTCACCACGGTGTTGATTTACAAAACGCACAAAATCAACGACGCCATGGGATTTTCTTTGAAGGGCACTTGGAACATGATCAAGGCCATGCTGGAGTGGCGTGACAAACGCACAGGCTGGATCACTTCCAATGTGTCCGAGACGCAAGGCTTTGTGTCGACCGAAGGCAACACCGATTACCCCAACATTCAATTGGCTCTGTGCACCGGCATTGTGGACGATCACGCCCGCAAAATGCATTGGGGTCATGGCTACACCTTGCATGTCACCTTGATGCGACCCAAAAGCCGTGGCAGTGTCACCTTGGCCAGCCATGATCCTATGGACAAGCCCTTGATCGATCCGGCCTTCTTTAAAGAAAAAGAAGATTTGCAGACCATGATGTCGGCCACCCAAATGGGCTTGCGCATCATGCAATCTGATGGCTTGGCTGCCTACCGAGGTGAAATGCTTTACCCCTTTGACGCCAACAATCCAGCGCAGGTTGAAAACTTTTTAAGAGATCACTCCGATACCGAATATCACCCTGTGGGCACTTGCAAAATGGGCCCATCCCATGACCCCTTGGCGGTGGTTGATTCAGAGTTGCGCGTGCATGGCCTTCAGGGTCTGCGTGTGATTGATGCGTCGGTCATGCCGCATTTGGTGTCGGGCAATACCAATGCGCCCACCATCATGATTGCAGAAAAGGGTGTCGACTTTATTCGGGCGCAGGCATAACCGCACTAGGCTTTAACCGGTAAAGCACCCAAGCGCACAAGCTGGAAGTCACCACCAAGGCCAAGAAGCCTGCACGGTAGGTGCCAAAAGCAGAGGACAAAGCGCCAAACAGGGGCGGACCAATCACCACGCCCAAAAAAGTAAAGGCGAGGGTGCCGCCTGTGGCCACACTGGCCTTGCCTTCAGGGGCTTGTCTGGCCACTTCGGCCAAGTACACCCCGTTCCAGCCAATGGCCGATGCGCCAAACACCAACAAGATGGCCCAAATGCCCCAAACGGGCATGATGGGCAACAGCAATGCGGTTGCCAGTGCGCTCAAAGCCATCAAGCACGCCAACAAGGCCAATGTTTTTTGAGCCCCCATCCAACGATCGGCCACCACACCCCATGCAATCCGTCCACCAATGCCGCCCATTTGCGTCACAGACAAGAGCAAACCTGCGCTGACCATGCCATAGGCCAAGTCATCGTGCAGATAGGTCACCAAGTAAGTGGTCAAGGACATTTGCACCATGGAGAAGATGAAAGAGCACGCAGCCATGGTGCTCAGTGCGCGATGACCCAGCACCATGCGCAGGGGCGTGGTGAGGGTGCCCATTTGAAATGGCAGTTGCGGTTGCCGCAGATCGTCCATGCCTTCTCGCATGGGTTGCGACATGACGGCACTTGCCACGCAAGCCAAGGCGACCGCCACCAAGCTCCATTGCCAATCAATGCGCAGCATGAGGGAGGGCACGATGGCGCCGGCCAACATGGCGCCCACGGGCACGCCAGTTTGTTTGATTGAAAACACCAAAGCCATTTGGGAAGGCGGTGTGGTCCTGGCCAAAATTTGCGAGCTGGCCGGTGTGATGGGCCCATAGCCCAACCCAATCATGAGGGCACCTAAGCCAATGGCGGGCAACCAAGGTACAGCGCACAGACATAGGCCTGTGGCACAAAGCATCAGGCCCCATTGACTCACCCTGATGGGTCCCAGCCTGCTGACAGTGGTGCCCGAGGTCAGGCTGGCAAACATAGCGCCCGCGTAGGTGATGGCCACGTAGACGCCCACCAGCGCAGGCGACACACTCAAGGATTTGGCGGCCACAGGGGCCATCACCGGCAGGGTGAGCAGGGCCATGGCCACCATGGCTTGGATGGACAGCGTAGCGAGAAGAGGGAGCCAATTGGACATGCGCCAATCCTAACTGTTCGAATCGAGCCGTTTGGGCGCATGTGAGACTTAATCGCGTTGCGCCTGAATAAATGCACCAAGGCGTTTAAACTCAAGCCTTGTTTTTATTTAGATGGACATTCCCAAATGGATTTGCTGCAAGCCCTGAACTGGCGTTATGCCACCAAAAAAATGGACCCTACCAAGTCCGTGCCCGAAGCCAAAGTGCAACGCATTTTGGAAGCCATTCGCCTGACAGCCACTTCCAGTGGTCTGCAACCTTACGAAGTGTTCGTGGTGACCAATCCTGAAGTTCGCGCCAAGATTCAAGCGGCTGCCAACAACCAAGCGCAAATCACAGAAGGTTCACACCTTTTGGTGTTTGCCGCTTGGAACGATTACACCGCCGAGCGCATCAACATGATGTTTGACTACAACAATGAAGTGCGCGGCTTTGTGAACGAAGGTGCTGAGAACTATCGCAAGATGTTGCTGGCCAACTATCCAGCCAAAGGCCCCGAGGTGAACTTCCAACACGCCGCCAAGCAGTCTTACATTGCGTTGGGCACAGCCTTGATCGCTGCAGCCGAGCAAGAAGTCGACGCGACGCCCATGGAAGGTTTCAATCCCGCTGCTGTGGATGAAATCTTGGGCTTGGCTGCACGTGGATTGCGCAGCACAGTTATCTTGCCTTTGGGCTACCGCGAAGCCGACAAAGACTGGTTGGTCAACATGAAGAAGGTGCGTCGCACCAACGACAAGTTCATCACTGAAGTGAAGTAAATCCTTAAGACACGTGCACGCTGATTTTGGAGGCTGCTGCGCGAGCGCGCTCTAAGGCTTTATCGCCCTTGGCCAAGGCCACCGCCATGCGCCTAAAAGGACGCGTGGTCGGTTTACCGAAAATGCGGACATCCACGCCAGGTTCTTGTAAAGCAGCCGACACACCCGCGTAACTGGGGTTCTTGCCTTCACGGTCGGCCAGTACCACGGCACTGGCACCTTCCACGCACTCAATCACAGGAATGGGCAAACCCAACACTGCGCGAGCGTGCAAATCAAATTCACTGAGATTTTGGCTGATCAAGGTCACCATGCCGGTGTCATGCGGACGGGGGCTCAGTTCGCTGAAGATGACTTCTTTGGCAGTGACAAAAAACTCCACACCAAACAAGCCGGCACCGCCTAAATCTGCGGTGACTTTTTCGGCCATCTCTTGAGCTGCTTTTAAATAATCAGGCGCCATGGCCTGTGGTTGCCAGCTGTATTGGTAATCACCGCGTTCTTGCACATGGCCAATGGGCAGGCAGAACAAAGTTTGGCCATTGCGTTGCCGAATGGTGAGGAGGGTGATTTCAAACTCAAAGTTGATGAACTCTTCAACGATGACTTTTTTGCGATCACCGCGCATGCCGGCGCACGCATAGTCCCAGCTGGCTTGAATGTCGGCTTCGGTTTTGGCAACGCTTTGCCCCTTGCCCGATGAACTCATGACAGGTTTGATGACCACCGGAAAACCAATGGCTTTGGCCTGAGCAAGCAGTTCTTCACTGGATTCGGCGTAGTTGAATTTGGCCGTGCGAACGCCCAAACCCACCGCCACATCGCGAATGCGATCGCGGTTCATGGTGAGGTTGGCTGCGCGTGCACTGGGGATCACCTCGAAGCCTTCTTTTTCAACGTCCAACAACACCTCGGTGCGGATGGCTTCAATCTCGGGCACGATCAAATCGGGTTGGTGTTTGGCAATGGCGGCGCGCAAGGGCGCTTCGTCCAGCATGCTGAACACTTCACATTCATCGGCCACTTGCATGGCGGGTGCGCCGGCATAACTGTCACAGGCAATGACATGGCAGCCCAAACGTTTGGCACTGATGACGAATTCTTTGCCCAGTTCGCCTGAGCCCAAAAGGAGTATTTTTTTCATAATGCGAGAAGCTGAAGGATGGAATGGCTTCAGCGATAATACGCCACATGTTCAACGCGCAAACCCACAAATTCATCGCCCGCCTGGTGCTGGTATGGTTTGCTTTGTTCATTGGTGCGGCCATTGCCGCGCCAATCGTGCACCCCACAGAGACGCAAATGGTGTGTAGCGGCATGGGCGGCATGAAAATGGTGGCCGTGGGTGAAGAGGGGACAGACACACAGGCCACTACCAGCATGGACTGCCCCTTGTGTGCGGCCGTTGTCATCCCACTGCACACTGATTCCCTTGCATTTGAAAAACCCAGCGCTCTAGCGCATGCCCTACGGCCGCTTGCCGCAGCGCACATTGCGTCGGTCACGGCGCCCCCTCTGCCGTCACGCGGCCCGCCTTCTATTTCCTGAAATCAACCCACGGATCAACGCGCGCATGCGTTGACTTTGTTGGCTGTACACCCCCAAGGGGTTGTGCATCGCCTTGTTTATTTTTTGGAAATTCAAAGTGAATTCAGTATCAAGATTTGAGGTGAAACCTCTGGTCATGGCTTTGTCTGTGGCCTTTTCAAGCGCCGTGATGGCCCAAGAACAGCAGCCCGTGAAAGAAGTGGGCGTGGTGACCATTAAATCAGGTCGTCCTTCGTCGTTGCCAACGCACATTCCCACCACGATGGAAAGCATCAAGGGCTCTGAAGTGCAAGAGAAAATCAATGCCACGGACAGTGAAGATGCATTGAAGTATTTCCCAAGCTTGCTGGTCCGCAAGCGCTATGAAGGCGATTACAACCACGCCATTTTGTCCAGCCGCGCTTCGGGTACGGGCAATCCCGCACGATCAGCGGTCTATGCGGACGGCATCTTGCTGTCCAATTACTTGGGCAACAGCATCAGTGGCCTGAGTTTCCCACCGCGTTGGGGCATGGTCACGCCTGAAGAAATTGAGCGCGTGGATGTGATGTACGGCCCGTTTTCTGCCGCGTATCCTGGCAACTCGGTGGGTGCGGTGGTGGACTTTGTAACGCGCATGCCAACAAGTTTTGAAGCGCATGTCAAAGTGGGTTATTCAAACCAAGGCTTTCAGTTGTACAACACTGATACGCGTTACCGTGCATGGCAATCGAGTGCATCGATGGGGAATAAAAATGGCGACTGGTCATGGTTCATTAACCTGAATCACACCAACAGTTCCGGTCAGCCTTTGACCTTTGCCACACGCACCGTGAGTACAGGCACAACGCCCACCAATGGCGTGGCAGTCAACGGCTGGTTGGCCGATAAAAATACGGCCAATGCAGACATCTACTACATTGGTTTCGGCACGCAATACAGCACCCAACAAGACCACGCCAAGATCAAAGTGGCCTACGACGTTTCAAGTACTTTGCGCGCCACTTACACCTTGGGCACTTGGCAAAACTTTTCTGAAGGCCGCCCTGTGTCTTACCTCACCAATGCAGCGACGGGCGCACCTGTGACCAGTGGACCCATTGTGATCAATAGCAAGCAATATGCAGCGCTCACGGGTGGTGACTTTCCGCTCACCAACGAAAGCATCACCCACTTTATGCATGGCGTGTCTTTGAAGTCCAACACCAAGGGCGAATTTGATTGGGAAATTGCGGGCAGCTTGTACGATTACAACAAAGATCAAAAACGTCAGAACGCAGCCACGGCCACCTTGCCATCTGCGTTAACGGGTGGCGCTGGCACATTGGCCGATGGCGCCGGTACAGGTTGGAACAACTTGGCCTTGCGAGGTACATGGCGCCCCATGGGCTTGAAGGGCGCGCATGTGCTTGACTTCGGTTACCAATCAGACAATTACACATTGAACTATTTGACCTCCAACATCGCTGTCAATTGGACCACCGATGCAGCCGGTGCCAAGTCGAGTTTTGTGTGCGGACAAACACAAACTCAAAGCCTCTACGCGCAAGACACATGGCGCATAGCTCCGGGTTGGACGAGTGTGTTGGGCTTGCGCTCAGAAACTTGGCGTGCCAGCAAAGGCACAACGCAGATTGCGGCCAACGGCTACAACCAAGTTTGGGCCAATCGCGAAGAAAATTTTGTGTCGCCTAAAGCGGCCTTGGCCTTTCAACTAACGCCCGACAGCGTCATCAAAGCATCTGCGGGCCGTGCTGTTCGCATGCCCACGGTGTTTGAGTTGTATGGTGCAACTTCTACCACCAACTCGCGCTATATCAATGACCCTGCTTTGAAGCCAGAGCGTACATTGACGACCGAACTCAGCTACGAAAAAGAATGGCAAAAAGCCAACTGGCGATTGACTTATTTCCAAGAGTCTACGCATGACGGTTTGTTCTCCCAGAGCATCTTTGACCCTGTTGCCAATGCCAGCATCTCACGCGTTCAAAATGTAGGCCGCATTGCAACGCAAGGTTTAGAAACATCGATGACTGCGAAAGATCTGGGCCTCCAAGGCTTGGACCTGGCGGGCAGTGCCACCTACACCGACTCCATCATCAAAGAGAACGCTGGCTTTGTGGCTGTTGCGGGTGACACTTTGGGTAAACAGCAGCCGAACATTCCGCGTTGGCGTGCCACGGCTGTGGCCACGTATCGCATGTCGCCTGCTTGGACCGGTACCTTGGCAGCACGTTACAGTGGCCCGCAGTACCGTACGCTGAACAATGCCGATGTCAATGGTTTCACCTACATGGGTGTGAGCAAATTCTTCACGGTGGATGCACGCCTTCGTTACAAATACGATGCGCAAACAAGCCTGGCCGTGGGCATCGATAATCTCAACAACGACAAGTACTGGAATTTCCATCCTTACACACAGCGTACCTTGCACGCTGAAATTAAATACGACATCCAATAAGGCTAGAACAACATGACACACTTTTCGAACATCTCTCACAAAATTGCGTTTTTTGGCGCTGCTACGCTAGCAACAGTTGCCTTGCCAACCAGCGTTCATGCGCACGCAGTGCTCACCGAGCCATCCGCTTTGGCAGGCAGTTACTACAAAGGGGCTGTGCGCATTGGCCATGGCTGCGAGGGCTCGGCCACCACGGGCGTCAAAGTTTATGTTCCCTCTGGTTTTGAAGCCTTCAAAGCCCAGCCCAAGAATGGTTGGGTGATCAAAATGAAGAAAGGCAAATTGGCAGAGCCTTACCAAAGTCAGGGCAAAACAGTGACAGAGGATTTGGTGGAGTTGGAATGGGTTGCCAGCAGCAAGGAGGCCTCATTGCCAGATGGCACTTCGGACGAGTTCGCCTTCATGACCAAATTGCCTGAAAAGGCCGGTCCTGTGTGGTTGCGTGTTTTGCAAACTTGCGAGAAAGGTCAGAACGATTGGGCCGAGATTCCTGCAACAGGCACATCGACAAAGGGCATGAAATACCCTGCGGCCTTGCTGACTTTGAAAGCGGAAGGCACGGCAGGAGCCCCTGCGGGCAACGCCAATGTCGCCGTCTCGGACGCTTGGGTGAGGCCTACTGTCACGGGTCAAAAAGCCACGGGTGCATTCTTGAAGTTGGTGGCCAAAGAAAACAGCAAGCTCTTGAGCGTCAGCACGCCCATTGCTGGCGTGGCTGAAATTCATGAAATGAAAATGGAAGGCAACGTCATGAAAATGGCACCCATTCCCTTTTTGGATTTGCCAGCCGGTAAGGTGGTTGAGTTAAAGCCGGGTGGCTTTCATTTGATGTTGATGGACTTGAAGTCACCTTTAGAAAAGGGCGCCAAAGTGCCTGTCACGCTGAAGTTTCAGGACGGCAAGGGCGCCAAGTTTCAGATTGATCTGACGCTGGACGCCGCCATGCCTTCAATGCCTGCGGCAGGCGCACCCGCAGCTGGCGGGCATCAGCATCACCATTGAATGGCCAAGGGACTCACTCGGCCTTGATGCCTGCGTATGCAGCCACCCGGGCCCACCGAACAATTTCTGAGCGCATGAAATCGGTGGCCTCTTCAGAAGTGGTGAAAAAGCTTTCGAAGCCGAGTGTGTCCAGCTTCTCTTTCATCTTGGGCTCCTTGCCCGCTTGAATGAAAGCGGCGTTGAGTTTTTTCACAACGGCGGGCGGCGTGTTGATGGGGGCATAGACCGCAAACCAATTGGTGAGTTCCACGCCTTGGTAGCCTTGTTCATTGAGGGTCGGCACTTGTGGCATGGCTTTGTGTCGCGTTGCAGAGGCCACCGCCAACGCTTTCAGGCGGCCTTGCTGAATTTGAGGCAAGGCATTTTGTATGGGGCTGAACATGTATTGCAATTGGCCGCCAATCAAATCGTTCATGGCTTGGGCTTGGCCCTTGTAGGGAATGTGATTGGACTTCAGGCCCACCAACTGGTTGAAGAACTCAGCCTGCAAGTGCTGCGGACTGCCCATGCCCGCTGAGCCGTAATTCATGTCGCCGTTTTTGGCCTTCATCAATTCAATGAATTCTTTGAGGTTGTTGACTTTGACGGATGGGTGCACGACCAGTACCACGCCGGTTTGACCGATCAAGGTAATGGCCTGCAGGTCTTTGATCAGGTCGTAAGGAAGTTTGCGATAGACGGCCACGTTGGTGGCAATGGTAGCGGGGCTCACCAAGAGGGTGTAGCCATCGGGTTTGGATTTCATGACGTACTCCACGCCAATGTTGCCGCCTGCACCTAGCTTGTTGTCGACCACCAAAGGCTGCCCCAGAATTTCACTGACGCGCTGACTTAAATTGCGCGCCAACAAATCAGTGCCGCCACCTGCGGCGACGGGCACCACCACTTGAATGCTCTTTTGTGGAAACGATTGTGCGTTGGCATTCAAGGCCAGGCCTGTCCAAGCTAGACAAGCCAGGCAAGCAAGCCAAAAACTGGTGCGAATTTTCATGAGGTGTCCAATGTGCGGTTGTGAAGGTGGCTCTTGGATGAGCGTTTGAATTCAGTTTAAAAGGCAGAAAACCCTTGTCAACGGGTACAACCATGAGAGGGCAGAACCGTGTGAAAATCTCTCTTTTGCTTGAGTAGGAAAAAATCATGCAGCGTCCGAACATCATCTTCATCGTGGCCGATGACTTGGGTTTTGCCGATTTGGGATGTTATGGCGGCCGGGATGCCAAGTTCGGCAAAGTCTCGCCTGTCATTGACGCATTGGCGGCCAATGGCCTTCGCTTTAGCGATGGTTATTCCAATTCACCCGTGTGTTCGCCTACGCGGTTTGGCTTAATGACTGCGCGGTACCAATACCGCTTGCGCGGCGCCGCAGAAGAGCCCATCAACAGCAAAGCCAAAACCAGTACCACCTTGGGCTTGCCCACCAGCCATCCCACCTTGCCGTCCTTGCTCAAAGCGCAGGGCTATCGCACCGCCTTGATTGGCAAGTGGCACCTGGGATATCCGCCTGCGTTTGGTCCCTTGCGCTCAGGCTATGACGAATTTTTTGGACCGATGGCTGGCGGTGTCGATTACTTTACACATTGCGCCTCAACAGGTGATCATGATTTGTGGGTGGGTGAAGAAACGCAGCCCCACGAAGGCTATTTGACTGATTTAATTTCTCGCAAATCCGTCGACTTTGTGAAGCGCATGACGGCCACGCCCGATCAGCCCTTTTTCTTGAGCATGCACTACACCGCCCCGCATTGGCCTTGGGAGACGCGTGAAGACCATGCCTTGGCCGATCGCATCAAGGACAATATTTTCCATTTGCAAGGTGGCAACATTCACACCTACCATCGCATGATTCACCACATGGACGAGGGCATTGGTTGGGTGGTGGATGCGCTCAAGGAAGCAGGACAACTCGACAACACCTTGATTGTGTTCACCAGTGACAACGGTGGTGAACGTTTCAGCGACAACTGGCCCTTGGTGGGCGGCAAAATGGACCTGACAGAAGGGGGCATTCGCGTGCCATGGATTGCGCACTGGCCTCAAGGCATAGTGCAGCCAGGCCGTATCACGGATCAGCACTGCATGACCATGGACTGGTCAGCCACGATGGTTGAGCTGGGCGGTGGCCATGCCCACCCAGAGTATCCATTTGATGGGGTTTCTTTGGCACCCATTCTGAAGTCGCCCGATGCCACATTCGATCGCCCCATGTACTGGCGCATGAATCACAGAGGTCAACGTGCTTTGCGCGCAGGTGATTGGAAGTATTTGCGTGTGGACGGCACCGACTATCTGTTCAACATCGTTCAAGATGCCCGGGAGCGCGCCAATTTGGCCAAGCAAGAGCCTGATCGATTGGCGGCCATGAAAGCGCAGTGGGAAGCATGGCATGACACCATGCCACCCATTCCAGAAGATGCCACCATCAGCTTGGGCTTCTCTACCAAAGACATGCCGCAGCGGTAAAGCCGTTTAAGCCGCTTGCAATTTGGCGATGGGAGCTTCTTTGATGGGCAAGTTGATCACGCCGGCCATCGCAGACAGGGCAATGTCGGCATACCACATCCACTGGTAGTCGCCATTCATGGTGAGGGCCAAGCCGCCAAGATAGGCGCCAAGGAATCCACCCACTTGGTGTGACAGCAAGGTAAGACCAAACAGCGTGGCCAAGTAGCGAACCCCAAAGAGTTTGCCCACCAATGACGCTGTGGGGGGTACCGTGGCCAACCAAGTAAAGCCCAGACCCACGGCGAAGACATAAAAAGTCCAATCGGTTTTGGGGGCGAGCAGATACAGCAACACGAAAACGGCACGCGAGCTGTACATGATGGCCAAAATGTATTTGCTGCGATAGGCATTGATGCAAGAGCCTGCGAACAAACTGCCGGCAATGTTGGCCAGTCCAATGATGGCCAAGGACCAACTGGCCACAGTTGGACTCAAGCCGCACAGACCCACTTCAGTGGGTAAATGCGTTACCAGGAATGCAATGTGAAAGCCACAAGTGAAAAAACCAAGGTGCAAAAGCAAATAGCTGGGTGATTTCAGTGCGTCTTGCACAGCCTTTTTAAGTCCACCCTCGGGGTCGGGTGCTTTGGCGGGTGCGTGTGTCTCGCTAGTTAAGCGGTTCAACAGAGGAATGGCCAGCAAAGCCACAGCGGCCATGGACCACATTGAACCCATCCACCCAATCCATTGAATGAGCTTTTGAATGATGGGCGCAAAGACGAACTGGCCAAAGGAGCCACCTGCATTGATGATGCCTGATGCCACGCCGCGTGACTCTGTGGGCATGCGTTGTGCTGCGGCACCCAGTAAAACTGAAAAGCTGCATGCGCCAGAGCCTATGGCTGTGAGGATGCCCAGCGTCAAGATCAAGCCGAGGCCGCTGGTGACGAAGGGCGTCAGGGCTGATCCGATGACCAAGATCAACAAGCCATAAAGCAAGACAGGACGCGGGCCATACTTGTCGGCCAATGCACCTGCAAAGGGTTGAATGGCGCCCCAGACAAATTGTGCAACGGCCATGGCCAGGCTGATGGTGACAATGCCCAAACCGGTGTCCGTGTTGAGTGGCCCCACGTAAAGCCCCATCGACTGACGCGTACCCATGGTGATCATGAGGATAGCCGAAGCCATGAGGGTGGTGAACCACACACCGCGGTGGTTCATGCTGGGGAATAAAGACATACAAACTTCGAATGGAAAAGACGGGTTATCTTATTCGATCATCCGTTTTTCTGCCGTGCATGACTTTTGTGCGCCTCAAACAGAAACAGAGCCCCTGTTGAAGAGGGCTCTGTGGAGGTCTCATTGAGCAGCCGCTCAATGAAGGTTCATGCCGATGAAATGATTATTTCTTGGCGGCGTCTTTGGCAACTTCTTTGGCTGCTTTGTCTGCTTTCTTGGCTTCAGGTTTTGCTTCAGCTTTGACTTCTGTTTTAGCGACAGCCTTGGCATCTACTTTGGCTTCCGCTTTGACGGGAGCAGCAGGTGTTGCGGGCGCTGCAGGCGTGGCAGGTGTGGTTGCAAATGCTGCGGCAGAGAATGCGCCAATGATCAATGTTGCGAGAAGTTTAGTCATGATGTTTCCTTCATGTTGTTTGAAAACTCCACCGATCGGGAGTGATCATTCAACGGCAGGGAAGACACGCTTGTTGACTGAAATATTTAATTATTTTTGTCAACTTTCAACATGTATCGGCGTTGATATCGGCGCACTTTGCCGTGAGGCTTAAGTCGCTTTCAACTCTTTGGCCGTGATTTGATATTTGAAATCATCAGGTGCGTAGGAGTCAAAACGACCTTCGTCATTTTCTGCAGTGGGGTACATGAAGAAGCCAATGCGATCGCCTTTGCTTTGGGGCAATGTCAAATCGTGCGCCGTGTTGTAGGCCATCCAGTTGCCTTCCCAGCCACCAAACAAGGTGTTGTAAACAGGCTTGACCACGGGGTGGTCAGTGGATTTGAGCCATTCGGCCGTTTCAAGTCGCATCACCTTGGCCACATCGGCAGGGTCCATGGCCATCCAGCCCTGTCCTTTGACATAGGCTTCCGCGCGGCAGTGCTGCGCACCTTTGAGGCTGGCCGGATTGCCTGAGAGTTCTTTGTAACCAAAGGCCGAGGGCACCAAGCGAATGCCGTAAACATCGCGTGCAGGAATTCCCACAGAGCGGCACAAGCCCACAAACAGCGCGTTGATGTCGGCACACTTGCCGCCCAAGTTGCCTGTTTCCAGCATGGTTTTGATATCGCCTTCGCCACAACCCCTAACTTTGGGTTCGCGCCATGCATTGGCGACCACCCAATCGTAGATGGCGCGAACTTTTTCGAGATCGGTGCTAGCACCTTGAATGGCTTTTTGCGCCGTTGTTTTCACAATGCCGTCAGTCGGCAGCAAGTGCGTTGCGCGTGTGAAGTACTGCAGTGTTGCGGCGTCCTCTGCTGGAGCGGCCGCTTGACCTTTTGCAATCGGTGCACGACTTTGCGTTTGAACACGGCTGGTGATTTCGACGTAAGGCTTTTCGATGTTGGCGGCAAACTCTGCGTATAAAAATTGCACACCTTGCAAACCATCGCTGCGCATGCGGGTGATGCCGTTGCTGGTGAATGAACTAGCTTCTGATTTTTGCCAAGATGAGTTGACACTGGGCACTGGCAACCAAACGCGTGTGACGCCGTTGGCTTTGGGAATGTCCACGCGGGTGGTAACTTCAAAGGTGCACCAGTCACCAGGCTGTGGTGAGAACGTGCGAGCAGCAGTTTGCGCTGTTTGTGCGGTTGCTGTGGACCAAGGCGCCAAGGAGAGTGCGCCAAGGGACGCAGCGCCCTGAAGAAGGGAGCGACGAGCGGGGGTCATTAAGAGATCTCCGAAATGAAGGTTAGACCTGTCGGCACATAAGAGCCTGTGTCTTGCACGACAGCATCTCGCGCAATTTCAGACAATGCCCCGAAGGCAGGTCATTGCGCCACAAAAGCGTTTCGCAACCTTCTGATTATCGCAGGCTATCGAGCCAAGATTGCGGCGTTTGAGCTGACCAATCCACTTCACCCACAATGCGCCACTGTATTTGCCCAGACGGTGCCACCAGCAGGGTGGTGGGAAAGACTTTGACGCCAAAGTGTTTGGCCCATTCGCCTTGGGGATCGGGAATCAAGGGCAGGGTGATTTGGTTGTTTTGCATGAAGCGCAAAGCACGGCTAGGCGGCTCTTTCACGTTGACCGTGAGGATGACTGTTTTGCTGGGATCTTGCAAATCAGAGAACACTTGCAAAGTGGGCAGCTCTTCTTTGCAAGGTGCACACCATGTGGCCCAAAAGTTCATGACCACCTTTTTGCCCTTCAGCGATTCTGCAGTCACAGCTTGGCCCGAGCTGTCTTTGAAAGCGCCACTCAGTAGTTTGGGGGTGCCAGTCCAGGGTGTTTTTTCATACTGTGCATAGGCGAAATTCAGGTTTGATAAAAACCCAGCCAAAAGCAAATTCAGAATGACTTTGTACAACATGATGAAAGACGCAGAGCGTTGCATGAGGAAGCTTTTTTGCTTGAACTCAAGTCAAGGCCAAAGCTTTGGCCAAGACGGTCATGCTTTGATGCGAACGATCGGGCGCAGCGATGACTTGGGCTTGGTCGATTTGGTCAAAGTTGCGTTTCATGGAGGCATAGTAGGTTGGGTCGTAATGGGTGGTGAGGAGTTCACGCACCACCGTATTGATCTCGCCTAAGTGGATCAAGCGTTGCCATTCGTCCACCACCTGTTTGCCGCGAATGGCCACCAGCGCATCCAGGCGTTTGCAAAACAAGTCGGGGTCTTTGACAAAGAAGTCATAGTCTTCCAACAACAATTGCACACGCTCGTCCTCGGGCAATTCCAACTGGTAGCAGGGACTGGCGCGCATCGCCAAGATCAAAGACTCTGGCACCGCCAAATTGCCCACTTTGCGGCTTTCAGATTCAATGTAAACAGGCTTGAGTGTGTCAAATTGGCGAAGCTCGTTCCAGAGCAAGGTATCAAAGTGTTTTTGACTGGGCTGTGCTTGGCCTGGAATGATTCCCAGAACGGAACTTCGGTGATTTGCCAAACCTTCTAAGTCCAAAACCTGTGCACCTTGCTCGCGCAAGCAGTGCAACAAGCGTGTTTTGCCAGCGCCCGTTGGGCCGCAGATAACGCGCCACTGAAGCCGCTGCGCCAAGGGCGGGATGGCCTCTATCACTTGGCTGCGAAATGCTTTGTAGCCACCCTCAATGATGGACACTTTGAAACCAATTTGGCCCAAAATTAACGCCAGAGAGCCACTGCGTTTGCCGCCGCGCCAGCAGTACACCAAGGGTTGCCAATCGCGTGGCAGGTCAATCACATGGCGCTCAATGTGTTTTGCAATGTTGGCAGCCACCAATGCGGCGCCACGTTTCTTGGCTTCGAACGGGTTCACTTGTTTGTACAAGGTACCAATGGTGATGCGCTGTTCGTTGTCCAGTGAGGGCCAGTTCACGGCACCCGGCAAATGGTCAAGCGCAAACTCATCTTCGGTGCGTGCATCGATGATGGCACTGTAACCACCGGGCGTGCCAATGGGTGTGGCCATGCGCAACATGGCTTCTTGCGCGCTGACGGGATGAACGCTCACGCAGCACCTGCCTGTGTGACGCGCAAGGCATGTGATTCTGGCGCGCAGATTTGACCGATCACCGCGGCATGATCAAAACCATGCGCTTTGAATGTGGCCATGACGTTGGCCACTTCAGTCGGCGCGCAAGAGACCAACAAGCCACCACTGGTTTGGGGGTCGGTGATCAAGCTTTGGTCGACCGACGCAAAGTTGGCGGGCAGTGCCACTTCAGCACCGTACCCTTGCCAGTTGCGACCGGATGCTCCAGTGATGCAAGCTTGCGCAGCCAATGCTTTAACGCCTGGCAGCAATGGCACTTTGTCCCAATCTAATTGAACAGTGCATTTGGCACCGCGCGCCATTTCCAGTAAGTGGCCTGCCAAGCCAAAGCCAGTGATGTCGGTCAAGGCATGAACGCCTTTGAGTTTGGCCAGGTCGGGGCCCGCTGTATTGAGCTTTGTGGTGTTGTCGATCATGGCTTTGTAGCCTTCGTCTGGCAGCATTTCTTTTTTGAGAGCGGCAGACAAAATGCCCACGCCAATCGGTTTGCCCAAGACCAGCACATCACCCACTTTGGCATCGGCATTGCGCTTGATGTGATCGGGGTGGGCCAGGCCCAAAGCGACCAAGCCATAAATAGGTTCAACTGAGTCAATCGTGTGTCCGCCAGCAATCGGAATGCCTGCAGCTCTGCAAACGCTTTGTCCGCCGTCCAAAATTTGGCCAATCACGCTCAATGGCAGCACATTGACAGGCATGCCCACCAGGGCCAAGGCCATGATCGGTTGTGCGCCCATGGCGTACACATCGGAGATGGCGTTGGTGGCTGCAATGCGACCAAACTCAAAGGGGTCGTCGACGATGGGCATGAAGAAGTCGGTGGTGGCCACAAGGGCTTGGCTGTCGTTCAGCTTGTAAACGGCGGCATCGTCAGCCGTTTCAATGCCCACCAGCAATTCGGGAGGCAAGGGCATGGCTGTCGTGGAGCGCAGAATTTCGCTCAAAACGCCGGGTGCAATTTTGCAGCCGCAACCCCCGCCATGAGACAGGCTGGTCAAACGAGGGCTGGCTTTGAAATCTTGGGTCATGCTGACAGTCAGTAAGGGGTCGTTGAGACGGTTTTGAGAAGTCTTTGAAAAGTCTTTGAGCTTAGGCTGTAAGCCATTCGATGCGCTTGATTATGGCAAACCCGACTTGGAGTTCGCTCGTTTTCTCGGAACAATGGTCTTCAGCACAGTGTCGGTGCACCGAGATGCCGCATGTGAGTACCCAAACGTAAGGTGAAGTGCCATGCAAAACAAGCTGTTGACCCCCTTGAAATCAACGTTGATGGCGCTGGCCATCTGCCTCACAGGCATCAGCCATGCCGATGAAAAGTTTCCTTCTCGCCAAGTGACATTGGTGGTGCCCCAAGCTGCTGGCGGTGCCAACGATGCGATTGCCAGGGTTGTGGCGCAAAAGTTGTCAGAGCAGTGGGGGCAGTCTGTCATTGTGGAGAATCGCCCGGGAGCAGGTGGCAATGTGGGCACTGCCTATACGGCCAAAGCCAAAAACGACGGCTACACCTTGCTGGTCAATGCAGACAGTGCGCAGGTAATCAATCCATTTTTGTACGCCAAAACGGGTTTTGACTCCGTCAAAGACTTCGATCCTGTGGCGCCTCTGGCCAAAGCGGGCTATGTGTTGGTGGCCAACCCTGCCTTGCCTGCCAATAATGTGGCCGAGCTGATTGCCTTGGCCAAATCAAAGCCAGGCACCTTGTCTATTGCGTCTGCGGGCAATGGCACTTTGAACCATTTGATTGGGGAAATGCTTCAGAAGGCGACCGATATTCAATTGCTGCACATTCCCTACAAAGCAGCAGCTGCAGCGGCCACCGATGTGGTAGGTGGACAAGTGCCATTGTCTGTCCAAAGCATGCCTTCATCGATCGCCTTCATTCGCGCCGGAAAGCTCAAAGTGTTGGGCGTTGTGAATGAAAAACGCTTGGCAGCCTTGCCCGATTCACCCACCATTGGGGAGACGGTGCCAGGGTTTGGTGCGACGCCTTGGTATGGCATGTTTGCGCCTGCGGGCACGCCTAAAAATATCTTGCTCCAAATTCAAAACGATGTGGCCAAAGCTTTGGATGCCAAAGACGTTCAAGACCGTTTGGCCACCTTGGGCTGCGAGCCTTTCAAAGGCACTGGGGATCAATTGGCCCAAATTGTGAAAAGCGATTTGGTGCGTTGGGCCAAGATCGTCAAGGATTCAGGCGCCAAATTGGATTGATTCAAACACCGCCGCTGGGGTGTGTGGGGTCGATCCACAAAACTTGCTCTGGTTTTTCGACGGGCTCGATGTCCAGGTTGATGGACACAGCTTGGCCATCGCTTCGGCATAAAACGCATTCCAAAACTTCAGTGGGGCTGGCGTTGATTTCTTGGTGCGGCACGTAGGGTGGCACATAAATGAAGTCACCAGGTCCTGCTTCTGCTGTGAATTCCAGTTGGTCGCCCCAGCGCATGCGTGCACGGCCCTTGATGACGTAAATCACACTCTCTAAATGGCCGTGATGGTGGGCGCCAGTTTTGGCGTTGGCGTGGATGGTGACTGTGCCGGCCCACAACTTTTCAGCGCCCACGCGCGCGAAATTGATCGCGGCTTTTCGGTCCATACCGGGTGTGGAGGGTACATTGCCGTCCAATTGATTGCCGGGCACCACACGCACGCCGTTATGTTTCCATGGTGCATGGCTGTGCTCATGTTCATAAGAATGGCCGTGGGAATGGGGTTTTTGATCGTCGTGATGATGATGGCTCATATAAACTACCTGTTTTTAAACTACTTGTTATTCAACTATAGGTTGAATAACCAATTGTTGTGACTTGTGGTGTGAGAATTTGGCTCAATTTTGCTTCAAGTGTTGCGTGTTTGTACAGCCTCTGGATTCTCAGTTGTTCAAATTGAGGTAGTCTGATGTTTTTAGCAGTCCATCACAGATCACCATGACCCGACAGGCAGCCCTGCAACGTGCAACCACCGCATTTGACGACGGATCTTTCAAGGCGACCCTTCAACGCCGCATTCAGCGTCCTACAGAGAGTCAAAACCCCGCCAGAGCGGCTGAGTTGCCAGCTTACTTGCAAGAGGAAATTCGACCAGCGCTTGAAGCCATGGGGTTTGAGTGCCGCTTGATAGAGCATTCCAAAGCCAAGGCGCCATTTTTGTTTGCACAGCGCATCGAGGGGGCCCAGTTGCCCACGGTTCTGGGCTATGGCCATGGCGATGTCATACGCGGCCTCGAGACCGAGTGGCGTGAAGGCGTGACGCCTTGGGACTTGACCGAATTGGAGGGCCGTTGGTATGGCCGCGGTATTGCCGATAACAAGGGCCAACACTCGGTCAACCTGCAAGCCATGGCCTGTGTTTTGGCAGAGCGAGGCCACTTGGGCTTCAATGCCAAATTCATCATCGAGATGGGCGAGGAGACGGGCTCACCTGGCCTGAAGGAGGTTTGTGCAGAACACGCCGACTTGCTCAAAGCCGATTTGCTGATTGCATCAGACGGGCCACGTTTGCGAGCGGAACGTCCCACCATCTTTCTAGGCTCCAGAGGCAGTATCAATTTTGAGCTGAGCATTGAATCGCGTTCGGGGGCGCATCACTCAGGCAATTGGGGCGGCTTGATCTCCAATCCCGGTATTCAATTGGCCCATGCCATTGCCAGCTTGGTGACAGACCATGGCGAGATCAAAGTACCGGAATGGCGCCCTAAGGCTTTGCCAGATGCCGTGCGCCGGGTGTTGGCTGATTGCGAAGTTGACGGCGGGCCCAATGGCCCTCAAATTGAACCCGATTGGGGACAACCTGGCTTAAGCCCCGCAGAGCGAGTCTTTGGTTGGTGCTCGTTTGAAGTGCTGGCATTCAAAACAGGCAACCCCGAAAACCCCGTGAATGCCATTCCGCCCAGAGCCAAGGCGACATGCCAGTTGCGCTTTGTGGTGGGCATCGACAGCTCAGACATCTTGGGCGCTTTGCGCAGACACTTGGACAGTCATGGCTTTGGCTATGTGCAAATTGCGGCCGCCCGCGACGAAATTTTCAAGGCAACGCGCATTGACCCCGATGACGCCTGGGTCACCTGGGCTGCAAACTCCTTGCAAAGCACCACCCAGAAAAAACCGGCCATCTTGCCCAATTTGGGCGGATCTTTGCCCAATGACATCTTCACCGACGTGTTGGGCTTGAAAACCATTTGGGTGCCCCATTCTTATCCAGGCTGTTCTCAGCATGCGCCCAATGAGCACTTGCCACCAGAGCTGCTCAAAGAAGCTTTGCAGGTGATGACAGGTCTGTATTGGGACTTGGGTACCGCACAGACACCTTACGTTGCCTCCAAGGCTTGAACCGCTCAAAGGACACCACGATGAACGCTCGTTACGATTGTTTTTGCAAACTGTCAGACCTTGTGGGAGCTCAAGAATCCTTGAGTGAAGCGCGTCGACATTTGCACCGTTTTCCTGAACTGTCTTTTCAAGAAAAATCAACCGCTCAATGGGTGGCCGATCAGTTGGAAGGATGGGGCTACAAGGTCACCCGCAATGTGGGGGGGCACGGCTTGGTCGCCTCATTGAAGAACGGAGAAGGCAAGGCCATTGCTTTACGGGCAGACATGGACGCCTTGCCCATTCAAGAAGAAACGCAAAAGCCCTACGCCAGCGAACACCCTGGCACCATGCATGCCTGTGGCCACGATGGCCATACGGCGATGTTGTTGGGCGCTGCACAACAGTTGGCCAAAACCAAAAATTTCAAAGGCACAGTCCACTTGGTGTTTCAACCTGCGGAAGAAGCAGGCAAGGACAGCGGTGCCCAGCAAATGATTGCAGATGGCTTGTTTGAGCGCTTTCCTTGCGATGCCATTTTTGGCATTCACAACCATCCTGGCGTGGAGGTGGGTACGTTCATGTTTGGTGCTGGCGCTTTCATGTCCGCTTCTGATACCTGCTACATCAAAGTCAAAGGCAAGGGCGGCCATGCCGCCAGACCGCATCAGACGGTGGACCCCGTGGTCATCATGGGCAGTTTGATCATGAGTTTGCAAACGGTGGTGTCGCGCAACATCGACCCCTTGCAAACTTCGGTGGTGAGCATCGGCACGGCGCATGCCGGCAGTGTCTCCAATGTCATTCCCGATACCGCCAGTTTGTCGATGAGCATTCGATCCTTCAGTCCTGAAGTTCGCGAACGTTTGGAGCAACGCATCAAAGATCTGGTCACTGCGCAGGTGGCATCGTTTGGCGGTGAGGTGGAGATCATTTACGAGCGCGGTTATCCCGTGGTGATCAACTCTGTTGCAGAAACGGAATTTGCGCGTCAAGTTGCCGTGGAGTTGGTGGGGGAAGACAAGGTGGTCTCGCCTTTTGGCCCCGTGACCGGCAGTGAAGATTTTGCGTATTATTTGCAACACAAGCCTGGTTGCTTTTTGCGCTTGGGCAATGGCACCGACAGCGCTTTGCTGCACAACCCCAAGTACGACTTCAACGATCAAAACCTGTCTTACGGGGCGGCCTATTGGACGCGCCTTGTCGAACGATTTTTAGATGCTGCTTGAACTGATTATTTGAGCGATGCACTTCTCATGGCGACTTTTTAATATTTTTTCAACGGAGACTCTATGACGATTTCAATGTACCAAGCCAGCGTGCCACGTTTGATCAATGGCTTGACCAATTTGTCGCACCTTTTGGGCAAAGCGCAGGCTCATGCGGAAGCCAAAAAAATTGACCCTGTGGTGTTTGCCACGATGCGTCTTTACCCTGACATGTTTCCGCTCAGCCGACAAGTTCAAATTGCCTGCGATGTGAGCAAAGGTTTGGTTGCACGATTGGCCGGTGTGGAGATTCCGGCACACGAAGACACCGAAAAAGATTTGAAGGATTTGCAAGCGCGAATTGCCAAAACCATTGCCTTTTTAGAAACCTTCAAGCCCGAGCAGATCGACGGTACCGAAGACAAAGACATCATCGTGAAGCGCGGCGACAAAGAGACGCACTACAAGGGCATGCAGTTTTTGTTGGGCCACGGTTTACCCAATTTGTACTTCCACACCACCACCACTTACAGCATGCTGCGCGCCAGTGGCGTGGAAATTGGCAAGGCCGATTACCTCGGCAAAATTTAAGCCTTCAATCGTCCAAGCCCGACATGCCAATGCGGTGTGCCAGGGGCTTGGGCCCCGAAATGCGGTACATCACTTGGCCTGGCCACGACAGATAGCCATCCAAACGGCGCGAGAACACAATGCCGTCGGTGGCGCTCTTGTAAGTGGTTCGGCCTTTGGGGCCGTGAGGGTTGGCGGGGTCGATCACATCGCAAATGGGTTGACCCTTTTTAACTTTGGCGCCCGGTTTGACATGGAACACCAAGAAGCCTGTGCCGGAGCTGTAGCCCACATCCATACCGCTGATGGGGGCTGGCGCTGATTTCATCTTTTTGAGGGGGGCTGCTTTGCCGCCCACCACCCCTTGGCGAATCAACCAGCGGTACAAATTGCTTGCATCGGATTTGCCAAGGGCATCGCTGACATCGTGTTGGCTGCGCATTTCTAAAGTGACCGACATACAGGCTTGCGGAATGGCCGCATCAGGGAACTTGTCTTGCAAGCGTGCCCACAAGGCGCTGTTGACACCCGAAAAGGTGAGGGTGCTAGGGTAGGGGTCGTTGTACATGGTGGCCTCAACGCCCAAGTCGGCTGCCAAGGCTTGCACGGCACCTTGATTGTCCAAGGGGCCGTGGCGGTCTTTGACCCAGTCATTGCGCGCCGTGAACAAGTGCAATGCCGCATAAATGTCGCAGTGCAAATCGAGCACGTAGTCGGCATCTGTGCTGAGTTTTTGCATTTCTACCCGCAGGGTTTGCAATTCGTTGGCAGGCTTCATGGCGTTGAGGGTTTCCAGCGCGGCCTTGCGAATCATTTTGACGTTGGCATGGGGATCACTGCCAATTTTTTTCCAAACTTTTTCGGCCACACCTTCAGAGACATCAATCCAATTGCGATTGAAGTTTTCGTTGCTGAGGTGGTTATAACGGCCGGCATGAGAATTGCCTACCAACTGTGACTGTCCAATCGGATTCACGGTTGGCACCAAAATGATTTCACCTTTGATCAAGCCCTTTTTGTCGGCTTCGGCCAGCATGGGCATCAAATGGTGAAGTGCCATGGTGCCAGGCATCTCATTGGCATGAATGGCGGCTTGCATGTACACCTTGGGACGTGCACCAGATTTGCCAAAGCTGAGCACAGAAACAGTGCGGTGCGTACCGGGCGTCATGCTGGGCAGTTGAACTGATCGTTTTTTGATGGCCATGTCAATCCTTTGTTGGAAAGAAATTAGTTTATGTCGATTCCGTCTAAAGCAAAACCCTAATGTTGAATTTATAGATTAGAGTTAGTGTCCGATTTGTTATCAAACATCTCATTTTTTATTTCAGGAGAGCAAGATGAACGAGAGCGAAATTCGCGGTCTAATCGACCAGGTCCGAGACAATTCAGTGACCCGCAAGCAATTCATCCGCCACATGGTGGGTGTCGGTTTGACCGTGCCAATGGCCGCTCAAATGCTCTTGACCTCTGGCTTGGCACAAGCTCAAACAGCCTCGACTTACAAACCTACCAAGCGTGGCGGAGGCGGTCCTTTGAAGTTGCTGTGGTGGCAAGGTGCCACTTTGCTGCAACCTCACTTTGCCAGCGGTACCAAAGACCAAGAAGGCTCGCGTATTTTTTACGAACCACTGGGCGCTTGGGATCACGATGGCAACATGGTGCCAATTTTGGCTGCCGAGGTTCCTTCAGCCGCCAACGGTGGTGTTTCAAAAGATGGCAAAACCATTACATGGAAGCTTAAAAAGAATGTGTTGTGGCACGATGGCAAACCCTTCACAGCAGATGACGTGGTGTTTACGGCAGCCTATGCAGCAGATGTTGCCACTTCAGCATACACACGGGGCTCTTATGCTGACGTCAAAGTCACTAAAGTTGACTCCCATACGGTTAAAGTTGAATATACCAAGGCATCGCCTTTCTGGGCCGATCCTTTTGTCAGCGCTGCTGGCATGATCATTCCCAAGCACATCTTTGAATCTTATAAAGGTAGCGCTTCGCGTGATGCGCCTGCCAACTTGAAGCCCGTTGGCACTGGTCCTTACAAATTCACCGACTTCAAACCCGGTGACATGCTGCGTGGTGTGATCAACAACGATTACCATGAACCCAACCGTCCTTATTTCGACAGCATTGAGATGAAGGGTGGTGGTGACGCCGTTTCTGCAGCGCGCGCTGTGCTGCAAACCGGTGAATACGACTACGCTTGGAACTTGCAAGTCGAAGACGAGTTGTTATTGCGCCTTGAACAAGGTGGCAAAGGCAGAACCACCATCACGCCAGGTGGCAACATCGAATTCATCCAACTGAACATGGCCGATCCTTGGACGGAAATTGAGGGTGAGCGCGCTCACGCCAAGTCCAAGCACCCCATCTTGTCCGAATTTGCCGTGCGCCAAGCCATCAGCTTGGTGGTCGACCGTGCGGGTGTCCAAAAGTACATTTACGGTCGAACAGGAATTGCCACCTCCAACTTCTTGAACAACCCTCAACGCTTTGTGTCTAAAAACACCAAGTTTGAATACAACGTTGAAAAAGCAGCTCAGGTGTTGGAAGACGCAGGCTGGAAAAAGGGCCCTGATGGTATTCGTGAAAAAGGTGGCAAGAAGTTGAAGTTGGTGTTCTCCACCTCCATCAACGGTCCTCGCCAAAAGACACAGCAAATCATCAAGCAAGCTGCGCAAAAAGCCGGTATTGATTTTGAATTGAAATCGGTGCCTGCATCGGTTTACTTCTCATCTGATCCTGCCAACCCAGACACTTACACCAAGTTCTTTGCAGACGTGCAGATGTTCACGACCACCATGCCTCAGCCTGATCCTGAAATTTTCATGAATCAGTACTTGACTTCGCAGTTCGCAACCAAAGCCAACAAGTGGTTGGGCAGAAACTCAACCCGCTACAACAATCCCGAATACGACAAAACGTATTTGGCAGCCCAATCAGAAATGGACCCTGTCAAGCGTGCAGACATGTTTGTGAAGATGAACGACATGCCTGTCAATGACATCGCTATCATTCCGCTGGTCTATCGTCCCCGAACAGCGGGTCTCGTTAGAAACTTGGTAGCTCCTTTGTCCGGTTGGGACAATGACTTGTGGCTGTTGAAAGACTGGTACAAATCTTAATCAAAGCCCTATGTTTCGTTACATCCTGCGGCGGTTGATGATCGCCGTGCCCAGCTTGCTGGGCATCAGTTTGGTGCTGTTCACGGTCTTGGCCATGGCGCCGGGTGACCCGTTTGCGGAGTTGGTCTCCAACCCCAATATCCCACCCGAAGTGGCCGAGGCCTTGCGAGAAAAGTTTGGCTTGAACGACCCGCTCCTGGTTCGCTACTGGAACTGGCTCACCGCCATGGTCCAAGGCGACTGGGGCTACTCGTTCATCAGTCGCATCAACGTTGAAACCCTCATCATGCAGCGCATCCCAGTTACCTTGTTGGTGATTGGATCGTCGCAGATTTTGGCTTTGTGCATTGCGATTCCTGTCGGCGTCTACGCCGCCACACGCCCATACTCGCTGTTTGATCAAGTTGCCAGCACGTTGGCCTTCATTGGCTTTTCGCTTCCAACGTTCTTTACTGGTATTTTGCTAATCTTGTTCTTCAGCATTCACCTGGACTGGCTTCCATTTGTTTATCGTGCAGACATACCTGATACGGGAGTCAACTTTTTTTGGGAGCACTTCAAGCAAATGATCATGCCCGTCACAGTGCTGGGCTTGTTCCAAGCTGGCGCCTGGACTCGCTACGTTCGTTCGGCTGTGCTGGACGTGATTCGTTTGGATTACGTCACCACTGCGCGCTCCAAAGGTTTGGCTGAAAAAGTGGTGATTACCAAACACGTGCTGCGCAATGCGCTCATTCCAGTTGTCACTTTGGTGGCCCTTCAGATGCCCGCCATTTTTGGCGGTGCCATTGTCACAGAGCAAATTTTCCGAATTCCTGGCATTGGTTCACTCATCATCAGTTCGATGCTGGCCAACGATACACCCGTTGTGATGGCTGTAACCTTTGTTTTCTCCACGTTGGTGATTGCGTGTAATCTTTTGGCAGATATTTTGTATGGCTGGCTCGACCCTCGCATCTCCTTCAACTGATGCCAAGGCCTCTGGGCCCAAAGCAGTAGTTCACTCACCAGGCAAAGAAGCTTGGCGTCGTTTTAAACGTCACAAATTGGCTGTGCTGTGCACGGTGGTGCTCAGCATCATCGTGCTAGCTGTTTTGTTGGGACCTTGGGTATGGCAAGTGCCTATCAACGCCATTGACTTTGATGCGCGAATGCAGGGCCCTTCTTGGAATCATCCATTGGGCACCGATGATTTAGGCCAAGACCTCTTGGCGCGAATGCTTTATGGTGGCCGAATCTCTTTGGCCGTTGGCTTGGCGGCCATGCTGATTGCCATCACTTTTGGGGTGGTCATTGGCGCGGTGGCTGGTATGTCTAAAGGACCCGTCGATGTATTCCTCATGTGGGTTACCGATTTGTTTTTGTCATTGCCTCAATTGCCTTTGTTGTTGTTGATCTTTTACCTCTTCAACGACACCCTCAAAAAATTGATTGGCCCTGAAGCCGGTGTTTTCATCTTGGTGGTCGCCGTGATTGGCGGTTTGCGTTGGATGCCTGTGGCGCGTTTGGTTCGTGCGCAGTTTCTCACTTTGCGTGAAAAAGAATTTGTGGAGGCAGCTCGTGCCTTGGGTGCCAGCAAGTGGCGTCAAGTGACCGTGCACATTTTGCCCAACGCCATGGGGCCGGTCATTGTGGCGGCCACCATTGACGTGGCTGCGGCCATCATTGCCGAATCCACCTTGTCTTTTTTAGGTTTGGGTTTTCCCCCCGACATTCCCACATGGGGACGCATCTTGTTTGATGCCAAAGATCACATGGACGTTGCCGTTCATTGGGCTTTATTTCCTGGCGCGCTGATTTTCATCACTGTGCTTACCATCAATTACATAGGCGACGGTTTGCGCGATGCCTATGATCCACGCCGTGTGCTGTAAAGAGGTTTCTGAATGTCCAACCCCTTGTTGAGAATTCAAGACCTGAAGGTGCACTTTGACACCGATGATGGTGTCTTGCATGCGGTCGATGGTGTGAACTTTCACATTGACCGCAGCGAAACTTTGGGTGTGGTGGGTGAGTCGGGCTGCGGCAAAAGTGTCACAGCCATGACCATCATGAAGTTGTTGGCCATGCCGCCTGGCCGCATTGCCAATGGCCAAATTTGGTTTGAAGGGCAGGACTTGGTTCAAGTGGATGCGCAAGCCATGCGCAGTTTGCGTGCCAAAGAAATCGCCATGATCTTCCAAGAGCCCATGACCTCACTCAACCCCGTGTTGAGTGTGGGTGAGCAAATTGCCGAATCCTTGCGTTTGCACGAAGGACTGACGCCCAAGCAAGCCCTGGCTCAAGCCACTGAAATGCTGCGCTTGGTCAACATTCCCAAGCCCGAACAGCGTGTCAATGACTATCCGCACCAGTTTTCGGGTGGCATGCGACAACGCGTCATGATTGCCATGGCCTTGGCCTGCAAGCCTAAACTGCTCATTGCGGATGAGCCGACCACTGCATTGGACGTGACCATTCAAGCGCAAATTCTCGATTTGCTGAACGATCTCAAATCGCAGATGGGCATGTCCATCATGCTGATTACCCATGCCATGGGCGTGGTGGCCGAAACGGCACAACGCGTGGTGGTGATGTATGCGGGCAGGGTGGTTGAAGAGGCTACCGTTGAGCACTTGTTTGCGTCCCCTGCGCATCCTTATACCCAAGGTTTGATTCGGTCTATTCCGCGCATCGATTTTGACAGTGCGCAGAAGCAAAGGTTAGAAGCCATTCCTGGCGCTGTTCCCAAATTGATCAACCCGCCAAAAGGTTGTCGTTTTGCACCGCGCTGCCAGCATGCCAGCGATCGATGCATCCAAGAAATGCCGGAGTTGCGAGAGATTGCAACGGGGCACAAAGTGGCTTGCCACTTCTCACTCTAAATCCCATGTCAGATCAAACGACCCTGTCTACCCCTTCAACGCCTTTGCTGGAAGTCAAAGGTTTGACCAAACACTTTCCAATCAAAGGTGGCATTTTTGGGCGCGAGGTGGATCGCGTTCACGCAGTCGATGGTGTGAGCTTTCACATCGATGCCGGCGAAACTTTGGGCATGGTGGGCGAGTCGGGTTGCGGCAAGTCCACCACCGGCCGATGCATTTTGCGCTTGATCGAACCCAGCTCGGGTGAGGTCAAGTTCAATGGTCAAAACGTCAGCACCATGGGCAGCGATGCACTGCGCGAGATTCGCCGTGACATGCAAATTATTTTTCAAGACCCCTTTGCGTCTTTGAATCCGCGCATGACCGTTGAAGCCATCATTGGCGAGGCCTTGACCATTCACAAACTCACCCATTCGCCTGAAGAATATCGGGCGCGCATTGTGTCTTTGCTTGAAACAGTTGGCTTGAATGCCGACCACATGAAGCGTTTTCCACATGAATTTTCGGGTGGTCAGCGTCAACGCATTGGCATTGCCCGTGCATTGGCCGTATCGCCCAAGCTGATTGTGTGCGATGAGCCTGTTTCAGCTTTGGACGTTTCCATTCAAGCACAAGTGATCAACTTGTTGGAAGACTTGCAAGCCAAGATGGGCTTGACATATTTGTTCATTGCGCACGATCTGTCTGTCGTGGAGCACATCAGCAACCGTGTTGCTGTGATGTACTTGGGCCGCATTGTTGAGATTGCCACCTCACGAGAGCTGTACACCCAACCGAAGCACCCCTATACCGAAGCTTTGTTGTCGGCTGTGCCGATACCGGATCCAACGGCCAAGAAGAAGCGCATCGTGTTGACGGGCGATGTCCCCAATCCCGTCAATCGGCCTACAGGCTGCCACTTCCACCCCCGTTGCCCTAAGGCCACCGAGCGTTGCAAAGTTGAAGAACCTCAATTGAAAACGGTTGGCTTCATGCATCAAGCCGCTTGTCATTTGAACGATTGATCTGCGAGCCCTTTTTCAAGGGCTTTGCTATTTTTGGCTGTCACCTGGAGACTTATCGATGTTGAATTGGATTGATCAGCGTGTACCTGTTCGGTATTTGGCTTTTTTTGCAGTGGTGGCCCTTTGGGTTTTGTCTGCGCTTCAATTGGTGGTGGGGCAGGCCAGTTTGGCTTGGGTGCTGTTGCTCACTGTTTTGGTCGGCGTGGGCATTCATGACTTGCAGCAAACTCGCCATGCCATCTTGCGCAACTATCCCATCATTGGGCACTTTCGTTTTTTGCTGGAATTCATTCGACCTGAGCTGCGCCAATACTTCATTGAAGGCGATGGTGAGGCCGTCCCATTTTCTCGATCACAGCGTTCTTTGGTTTATGCAAGGGCCAAAGGTGAATCCGATAAGCGGCCGTTTGGCACGCAAATGAATGTCAGAGAAGCAGGCTATGAATGGCTCACCCATTCCATCAGTCCCTCGGTCATTGCTTCGCACGATTTCAGAGTGCATGTGGGCGGTGCCCAATGCACCCAACCCTATGACATCAGCTTGTTCAATGTGTCTGCCATGAGTTTTGGCGCACTCAGTGCCAATGCCATCATGGCACTGAATTTGGGTGCCAAGAAGGGCGGCTTTGCACACGACACCGGTGAAGGCTCTATTTCGCGTTACCACCAGGAGCATGGCGGTGATTTGATTTGGGAGATTGGCTCCGGTTACTTCGGTTGCCGCAACGACGACGGCACTTTCAATGCTGATCGCTTCAAAGCGAATGTGCAATCTCCGCAAGTCAAAATGGTTGAGATCAAGCTGAGTCAGGGCGCCAAGCCAGGCCACGGGGGTGTTTTGCCTGGCCCCAAAGTGACGCCGGAAATTGCAGAGGCGAGGGGTGTGCCTGTGGGTGTGGACTGTGTCTCGCCGGCAGGTCACAGCAGTTTTGAAACGCCATTGGGATTGCTGCAGTTCGTACAAAGACTGCGCGAACTCAGTGATGGCAAACCCGTCGGATTCAAGCTGTGCATTGGTCATCCATGGGAGTGGTTTGGTATTGCCAAAGCCATGCAGCAATCTGGCATCTACCCCGACTTCATTGTGGTGGATGGTGCTGAGGGCGGTACGGGCGCGGCACCCGTGGAGTTCACAGACCACATGGGCATGCCCATGATTGAAGGCCTGCGTTTGGTTCACAACACCTTGGTGGGATTGAATTTGCGTCAGCACATTCGCTTGGGGGCCAGCGGCAAGATCATCAGTGGCTTTGACGTCATTCGAACTTTGGCCATGGGTGCAGATTGGTGCAACAGCGCCCGCGGATTCATGTTTGCTTTGGGCTGCATTCAAGCCCAAACATGCCACACCGGCAATTGCCCTACAGGGGTGACCACCCAAGATCCTCATCGCCAAGTGGCCTTGGTGGTGCCCAGTAAAGCCGATCGCGTGAGAAATTTTCACCTTCAAACGCTCGAGTCTGTTCGTGAGATGTTGCAAGCCACGGGTCTGTCAGGGCCTTCTGAGCTGCAATTGCGTCACATCATGCGCAGAATCAGTGAGCACGAAATCCAGAATTTGGCTGACCTCATGCCCAGTGTGTCTGAAGGTGCCTTGAACCAAGGCGTCCTGCCAGAGGGCTTGTTTGCCCAATATTGGCAACTGGCCAGCGCAGAGCACTTTCATCTAAGCGCATCTGCCAAGGCCTGAGCGGCCCACGGACCCTGTCGCACCGATGTGAGGGCGCTGTGCGCAGGGCCTGGTGCGCCATGCTTGTGCCGGCCACTCACACAGCGATAGACAGCTTCAGATAAACTGGCCAGCTCATTTCCCTTCTGTTGAGAGCCAATTTATGTCATTGCTGAACCTGTCGATTGCAACCACCGATTACGATCATTTTCGCGACATCCGCATGGGTTTTGTCAAACCCGAAGGCATTGATTTGAATTGGTTGAATTTGGGTCACCATGAGTGCTTTGCACGTTTCACCGCCAATCGTGAATTTGATATTTCAGAATTGTCTTTCGCCAAATTCACGACGCAAGTGACACGCCCCGACAGCGACATCATTGGTTTGCCCATCGTGTGCTCACGCTTGTTTCGCTTCAGCTCTTTCTATGTGAACAAAAAATCAGGCATCAAGTCGGTCAAAGACTTGATTGGCAAAAAAGTCGGTTCGCCTGAATGGGCGCATTCCGCAGCGGTCTACATGCGCGGCTGGTTGCACAACGACATGGGCGTGAAATTGCAAGACGTCAAGTGGTATCAAGCAGGCGCCAATGCGCCAGGTCGTGAAGAAAAGGTCGAGATCACATTGCCTGAGGGTGTTGAGTTAACCCGCGTTGCCGACAAATCCCTCAGCGAAATGTTGGCCTCTGGCGAAATTGATTGCGCCATCATTGCGCGACCCCCCACATGCTTCTTGGAAGGCCATCCCGATGTGGTTCGTCTCTTCCCTGACTTCTTGGACATGGAAGACGAGTACTTTGCCAAAACCAAAGTCTGGCCCATCATGCACATCATTGCCATGAAGAAAAGTGTGGTGGAAGAAAATCCATGGGTGCCACGCAATCTGTTCAATGCCTTTTTGGAATCCAAACGCCGCAGCATTGAACGTCTGATGGACCCCGCGGTCTCCCGTTATCCCTTACCTTGGTTGGCCACCTATGCGCGCAAAATGCGCGACAAGTTTGAAGGTGACACCTTTCCTTATGGCATTGAAGAAAATCGTCCGACATGGGAGTTGATGGCCAAGTACACCTTCCAGCAAGGCATTGCCCATCGAGAATTCACACCCGAGGAAATTTTCCCCCAGGGCATGATGACCAAAGTGGTGATCTAAGGGCAAGCCATTCGTTTGCGGGTTGATATTTAGAAAAGCACAGTACCATGACTGACACACTTGAATTGAAACAGCAACTGGTGGATTGCATCCGCATGCTGGAGTCGCAAGACATCATTGATTACAACGGCCATGCCAGCATTCGCTTGCCCAACAACCAGATGTTGATCAACATCGGTTCGTGCCAGAGAAGTCAATTGACGGTGGACGACATCTGCACCATTGACATGGAAGGTCAGGTGGTCGAGGGCCATGGCAAGCCGCCCTTGGAATTCCATTTGCATGCCGGTATTTACCGCGCACGGCCCGACCTCAAAGCGGTTGTTCATGCCCATCCCAAGTGGTCTACTTACCTCACCATGGCCGGGCAAACTTATTTGCCTGTATATGGCCAAGGCGCTTTGGTCTATCCAGTGCCATTGCTGGATTCACCCAATTCCATCAACAACAAGCCAATGGCCGATCGCTTGGCAGCCACCTTGGGCGACCGACCTGCCGCCTTGATGAAGTCACACGGTGCGGTCACAGTGGGTCAAAGCATTCGCGAGGCATTTGTGCTGGCCAGTTACATGGAAGAAAATGCACACCGTCAATACATGGCCATGCAATTGGGAACCCCGTATTCATTCAGCGAGCACGAAATTCAAATGTGCCGCGAAAAACTGTGGAACGAAGCTTTGTTCCAGCGTTGCTGGGACCACTTCAAAGCCAAATTGGGCTGAACACCGCCCCTGAAGTTTGACTTAGGTCAGACTTTGCTCAAGTAATTTTCGAAGCTCAGGGGTCACTTTGGGCTCAATCCCAAACCACGCTTTCCAGCCTAAAGGGCCTTGATGCAGCAGCATGCCAAGGCCATTCAAGGTGCGATTGCCACGCATTCTGGCTTGTGCCAAAAAGGGTGTTTCAAGCGGTGTGTAGACAATGTCTGTGACCAAGGCATCCACGGGTAATGTGTCGAGTTGAATGTCCAGTGGCGTTTGTCCCACCATGCCTTGGCTGGTGGTATTGACCACCATGCTGGCACCGGCCATCAGGTCAGCACGGTCTTTCCAAGCATGCGCTTGAATGACACCCCCCAGCTCTGACTGGACGATTTGCGCACGTTCTAAGTGCCGGTTGACCAAGCGAATTTCGGTAGCACCTTCTTGAATCAAACCTTGGCAAACAGCCCGAGAGCCCCCGCCAGCGCCGATCACCACGATGGGGCCTCTGCTGGCTTTCCAGTCCGGTTGAAATTCTTTGACATTGCGTATGAAGCCTGCTGCATCGTTGTTGCTGCCGATCAAACGGCCATCTTCTTTGACTGCCACGCAGCTGATGGCGCCCATTTTGAGCGCAACAGGATCAATCTCATCCACGATTTTCAGGGCTTGCTGTTTGTGTGGAATGGTCAAGTTGCAGCCAGAAAATCCGAGGCCATGCAGGCTGCGCAATGCACGTTCTAAATGTTCGGGCTGGATGGCCAAAGGCACATAGACGCCTTTTAGTTTTTCTTGGGCAAACCAGTGGTTGTGCATCAAGGGAGAACGAGAGTGCATCACGGGCCAGCCCATGACACCGGCCATCAGGAAACGATCTTGGAGGTTCATGGAGGTGTACTATATATTTATTTCTTGTGAGATTTTCGACAAGCGTTGAACCTGCAAAAGGACACTTTGCCATGCTGTACAAATTCAAATCCAAAGTCACGGGTGACCTCATCATGCTCGAACCCGATGCCAAGCGCTTGCTCAAAATCATGGGACGTGAGGACCAGGTCAAAGGCATATTCCTGTCAACTCAAATCCAAGCGGCCATCGATTCTCTACAGCAAGCCATTGCCTTGGAGGAGTCTGAAGGACTGCAAGACCCCAAGCTGGTGTCCTTGCGTCAACGCAGTCAACCGATGCTGAAAATGCTCAAGATGTGTCAGGACAAATCAGCTGACGTGGTTTGGGGCGTTTAAGGTAGCGCCTGGCCTTTACTTGCTGAAGACGGGTCCAGTGAGTTTGAAGCCCGCTTGAATGTTGCGTTTGGCAAACCAGCCTTGGTTCATTTCCAAGACAAAACGAACGGGCTTGTGCGAGCAATGTGAGCTGTCGTTCATGGGCTTCATGTCGGCCAAGTTGATGATGGTGCCGTCGTCTGCGACAAATGCTGCTGTCAAGGGTAGGTAAGTGTTGCGCATCCAAAAACATTGAACGGCGGGCTGCTCAAAAATGAACAGCATGCCTTCGTTTTGAGGCATCTCCTTGCGCCACATTAAGCCGATTTGGCGCTGTTCAAAATCTTGTGCCAGTTGCACTTGGAGGAGGTGCATGCCTGCATTCAGCGTGGTTCTGGGCAATTGTGTTTGGGGTACGCCTTCGGCATGCGCCTTGGATGGCACCAGGGCGGCCGCGATCAAACTGCTGAATGCGAATGTGCAGATGGCCAGCTTTGACCGAATGTGTTGCAGGATGTTCATTGCTGCTAGGTAGGAAGGGTTGCGGTAGGTGTGTGACGTACTCGATGGACGATGGATTGTGACTGATTTATCGATAGAATGAAATAACGGAGACCAGTTCCATGTACCGACACATTCAGATTCCCGCAGAGGGCGCCGCCATCACCGTCAACGCAGACAATTCGTTGAATGTTCCGGCCAACCCCATCATCCCTTTCATCGAGGGAGACGGCACAGGTGTCGACATCACGCCGGTCATGATCCAAGTGGTCAATGCGGCAGTTCAAAAGGCCTACAAGGGGCAGCGAAACATTCATTGGATGGAAGTCTTTGCCGGTGACAAAGCGGTTGCGCTTTATGGCCCCGATGTATACCTGCCAGAAGAAACACTGACTGCGCTCAAAGACTATGTGGTGTCTATCAAAGGCCCCCTCAGTTCGCCGTCCCGTGGTGGCATCCGCTCACTCAATGTGGCGCTTCGCCAAGAACTGGATTTGTACGTTTGCTTACGTCCTTTGCGATATTTCAAAGGTGTGCCTTCACCTGTGCGTGAACCTGAAAAGACAAACATCACGCTCTTTCGAGAAAATTCAGAAGACATTTATGCCGGTATTGAATATGCGGCCAACAGCCCAGAAGCCACAAAACTCATTGCCTTCCTGACGCAAGAATTGGGTGCCCACAGCATTCGCTTTCCAAGTTCGTCGGGTATCGGCATCAAGCCAGTTTCCAGTGAAGGTTCCAAGCGCTTGGTTCGAAAGGCCATTCAATACGCCATCGACCATGACAAACCCAGCGTCACGGTGGTTCACAAAGGCAGCATCATGAAATACACCGAAGGTGCGTTTCGAGATTGGGCCTATGAATTGGCCCAAGAAGAGTTTGGTGCCCAGTTGATTGACGATGGCCCTTGGTGCGCCATCAAGCACCCTCAAACAGGCAAAACCATCACGATCAAAGACATTGCGATGGATGCCTTCTTGCAACAGATTTTGATGCGTCCTCAAGAGTTCTCGGTGGTGGCTACGCTCAATTTGAATGGCGATTACATTTCGGATGCGGTGTCTGCTCAAGTGGGCGGCATTGGCATTGCCCCAGGCGCCAACATGTCCGACAGCGTCGCTTGTTTTGAAGCAACGGTGGACGCACTCTCCAAATTTGCAGGCAAAGACTACGTCAATCCGGGTTCTGAAATATTGTCTGCCGAAATGATGCTGCGCTACATGGGCTGGACGGAGGCCGCAGACATCATCATTCGTGCCATGGAAGAGGCCATTCAAAGCAAACGCGTGCCTCACGATTTTGCACGCCTCATGGAAGGGGCCTCGCAAGTCAGTTGTTCAGGCTTTGGTCAAGTGATCATCGACCACATGTGAGCAAATTCAAGATGCAATGTGCGGCCTGACATGTACGAGGAAAATCAAAGCGAAATTCCAGAGTCGTTCATGAAGCTCTACGTCAAGCCGCATCAGCACAAGCCCAGTTTGCCGCGCGCTGAATTGACACGGCGCTATGAGCTTTGTGAAGACCTGGCCAATATGCTGGTTGACACAGTCAGTACGCAGCAATTTCAATTGGGCATTACAGAAGACGACGCGCTAGAAAAATGTTGGCGAGGATTGCAGACGCAACCAGACTTGGTGAATGGTGCCGAGTCCTTTTGGGTGGTCTGCCGATTGGCCGAGTTGTTGGGCTGGCCATTGCCCGAGTCAACCTGGGCTTAAGGCGTCATCACCCATTCGCGGCCGCTGTGCGCTGATGCAATGGCCGCTTCGCAAATTCTCAAGTTTTCGTAACCCCATTGGCCGTCGTGCCATCCGGGACCTGTGCCTCGCCAAACTTCTTCAATTTCTTCCAAGACCAAGTCGCGTGGACTTTGGTGATGCGGTAATTTGAGTTCGCGTTCGCCGTCTGCAGTTGCGATCAAAATTCCCGCTGGCGTTTGGCGCATATCTCCCAATGCGCAACTGACCACGGTCAAGCCAAAATGGGGTTGCAATGGCGCCGAACCTGGAATGGCTGTTTTGGCGCGTTCTTGTTTGGATGCCAATTCTTGTTCAGCCGTGGATTGCTGCAAAGGCCGCCTTTTCCAGGGGCGCTGCTCTGCGGTTTGTAAAAATCCCCACTCAGAAACGTTTTGCGTCCAATCCATGCTGGAGAGTCCTGCGTAGCCGTTGTAGATGGCCGTGGCTGCCGCACCGTTTTCAAAATCTAAATAGATGGCGTGTGCGCCAGGCGTGTTTCGGTTTGGGTCTGTGTTGAAGACTTTGGCTTTGACGGTTTGAACTTTGGGGCCGCACAGCGCACGCAAGATGTCTATTTGATGGGCACCTTGCCGAAAGGTGACACCCCCACCCAACGCGGGGTCGAGTTCTTCGGGTCTGCGGGGTCGATAGACCCAATCGGTAAAACACCAGGTGTTGACCATTTGAACTGCTCCCATTTCACCACTCTGAATGATGCGTCGCATGGCCTGAATGGGGGCATCAAAGCTGTGTGAATGACCCACTGTGATTGATTTGCCAAACTGTTGGGCGGCAGACACCATGCGCAAGGCCTCTGCTGAATTGCTGCACATGGGCTTTTCAACCAACACATGCCAGCCATTGGCAAGGGCTTGAATGCATTGCTCGGCATGACTCGGTGTGGGTGTGGCAATGTACACACCATCTAGATGCTCAATCTGCTTTAAGTCTTCAAGTTGACTGAAAACGGGCACGCCCATGGCCTTCGCACTGCTTTGAACTTGTGCATTGTTTTCAACAATGGCAACCAAGCTAAATTGTGGGTTGTTTTGCAGAGCGGGAACAAAGGCCTGCGCAGCAGCCCCAAATCCAACGATGGCAATTTGCAAGGGGCGCTGAGCTTCAGGATGGGCCATGGCGGGCTTTATTTGGAGCGCTTGATCACCGTGTCTTCAAACATCTTGAACCACTTGGCTTGCTGGTCTAGGGCCATGGCGGGATCAATGAAGTTCAGAGGCACTTTAGGAAATGGCAGCTCAAACTTTTTACTGGTCGGCACAAACTTCAAGTCATGCAACTGCTTTTGACCCTCGGTCAACATGTAGTCATAAAAGAGCAAAGCTGTATAAGGGTTGGGTGCTTTTTTCAGCATGGCAATGGTGCTGGGCTGTGCCATCAAGGGTTGCAGCGCCAAGCCTTCAACCGGTGCCCCTTTGACTTTAAGTTGCTCAGGGTTCCAGCTGTAGACAGTCAGGGCCAAGGGGACTTCGCCAGAGGACACCATCATGGTGAGCAAGGAATGGCCTTTTCGATTGGAGATGCCGTTGGTGTTGGCGATGTTGGCAAACAGCTTTTGGCCTTCTTCTTCGCCCATTTTGCCCATCAAGGCGCCAAACCATGCGTGGTTGTTGCCTTCAATGCCCAGTTGGCCTTTCCATTTGGGATCGAGCAAATCTTTGTAGGATTTGGGTAAATCTTCTTTTTTGATTTTTTCGGTGTTGTAGGCCGCTGTCCAAATGTCCACGGTGATGCCAACCCATTGCTTGTGCGCAGGAACGGCCTGTGGCAACAAATCGTTGTGATAGGGCGACTTCACTTCTTGCAGCAACTTTTCGCGAAAGGCGGCTTCGTTTTCTGGTGCATTGTTTTGAACGATGTCGACATCGAATTTGTTGCCTCGGTTTTCACTGGTCACACGTTGCAGCACAGCCTCTGATCCTGCTCGCCAAGACTTCACCTTGATGTTGTACTTCTTGCCAAACTCATTCATGATGTTGGTCAAAGCAGGGTAGACGTGATAGACCGACAGTCCAGATTCTTTCTTCGCACCTTCAATCAATTTGGCTTGCCTGTCAGGTCCTTGGTAGACAGCCAATTCGGCAATCGACATTGGCTTGGATGCATCAACAACTTGCGCTGAGGCCTGTCCCATCAGCGCCAACATCAAAGTGGCCATCACCGAAAATTTTACATAGCGCATGTTGTCTCCTTGTTGTAGGTTCAGCGGCCTAATTGGCGAAGTGCTCGTCTTCTTAAGTATTCAAAATTGATGACATATTGCTCTGGCCTTGTAATGTCATGGTGCAATTTGCTCACTTGCTCTGGGGTGAACTTTTCACCGATGCCACCTGCGGCCATGGTGGCCAATTGAATTTGGCAGGCGTTGTCTAGCATGATGGACAAAATGGTGGCTTCCTCAACATTGGCCCCCACAATGGCGGCCCCATGGTTGCGCAACAAGACCGCCTTGTGCTGGCCCAAGGCGCTGGCGACAGCGGCACCGAGGTCTTGGCTGCGAACCAAATCAATGGCTCGGCTGAAATAAGGCAGGCCGTCTGCAAAAGCCACCGCAGGTTGGCTGATGGGCTCCAGCGCCTGACCTGTAGCAGACAAAGCCACAGCATAGGTGGGATGGGTGTGAATGACGCTATTGACGTCCGGACGCGCTTTGTAAATTTCCGAATGGATGAACACTTCGCTGTGTCTTCTACCGCCACCATCAATTTTCACGCCATCCATGTTGCACACCACGATGTTCTCCAGTGTGATTTCATCGAAACCATAACTGTGAGGCTTCATGATGAAGAGGGAGGGGTCTTCGGGTGAACGAATGGACACATGGCCACGCGTCAAATCACCTTGACCTGCATTTTCCAAAATGTGACCAGCGTCAATCAGGCGCTGCTTGAGTTCGTTCAAGTTCATGGTGTTGTCGCTTTGTGAAGGTGGGGTTCGAACAGTTGAGACAGGTCGTTGGCAATGGGTGAGTATTTGGCGTGTGTGCGCATCATGAAGCTGGTAAAGCCGTCACTGTTGTGGTGCTTTTTCTTTTCATTCGGCAAATCGATGCATTGATTGCGGCTGCTGTCACGAACCAAACCCATGGGGTCAATGCCGGCTTGCACTTTCTCCATTTCACGTTTGAGCATGCGACGGTACATCACAACGCCTTTGTCAGTTGCACCCAGGTTTTCTAGCGTTCGATCGGCGATGGGGCCTTGGCTAATCCAAGCCATCATGTCTTGACCATCGACGTTGTCAACGATGTATTCACCTTGTGCATCCATGAAGGGAACTTCGTAGGTGTGCACTTTTTCCAAAAGGTGCTTTGGCACTTCCACACCCTTCGGTGGTACATAAGCATTGAACCAAAGGTGCATGGTGTGGGTGTCATCCACTGGGACGCGCATTTGGAATGAGTAATAGCGCGATTTTTCATCGCCATTGCCAACGGCCAGCATGTTGGGAAACACAATGGGATGGCCTACTTTCCAGTCGTCACCGTCTTCAGAGTGGCCTTCTAACAAGCGGTGCTTGGTCATGCCATATTCAAATTCTTTGAAGTCGATTTTGAGGTGGCGTGCGCTGATCGCCACCTTCACGCCTTCTTGCTCTTTCAAGAATTCATAGTGATGACCATGCAACCACTCGGTGTGAACTGGGTCTAGCGAGTTCTCCATAATTTGCAACCAATTGATCGGCAAAATGGTGCGACCCATGATGCGAATGGTGCCTTCTGCCACAAAGCCATCCCAGCGGGGCAGCAAAGGTTGTGGCTGGGGACCCATGTAGGCCCAAAGCATGCCGCCCATTTCTTCAACGGGGTAAGCGTCGGTGCTGACTTTGTCTCTGAATCCGCATTTGTCTTGCTCGTTAGGCTGGTTGATGCATTTGCCTTGCGCGTTGTATTCCCAGCCATGGTAGGGGCAACGAATGCCGTCTTGGGTGGGAATGCCGTGGGCAAATGAAGCGCGTCGGTGCGGGCATTGCTCGGCAATCAAGCCCAAGCGGCCCTGCCGGTCCTTGAACAAGACCAGATCTTCGCCCAGCAGCCTGATTCGTCGGGTCCACTTGTTCTCAAGATCAACCAATGCGCCAATGGGCTGCCAGTATCGGCGCATCAAATTGCCCATGGGCGTGCCTTTGCCAACTTCGGTCAGTAGCTTGTTTTGCTTCGCGCTTTCCATGTCTCACCTCTACCTGTTATTTTTGGGTGGTCTTCTTTTGAGCCACTGATTTTGCGCTGGTTTGAGCCAAAGTTTTAGATGGCGCCTTCGCTGCTGTTTTCGTTGGCGTTTTAGCTTTAGCCTGAACCTTCGTCTTTGATTTCTCGGGCAAAGCTTTGCGACCTTCATTGGCCATGACGTGCTTGATTTCAGTGTTCATGGGCACGTCATTGCGACGCATTTTGGCAATTTCTTCGCCTGTGATGAAGTAGTCGCCTTTGACCGCACGCTGTGCCATTTGTTCGTTGCGTTCGCTCCAGTCGCCTAAAGAATAACCAAACCAAGGGGATTCTGGTTTCAATTTGGGCAGGCCCAATTCTTCCCAAATGGCTTTGGCGTTCTCCATGAATTCTTTCTTGGGCAATGCAATGGGTGGGAAGTCATCTTTGAGTGTGGCATCGATCAACAAAGAAGAGTCCATGCCGCCATTGCGCGGACTGCGAGGTCCGTGGCCTGGATCTCGGTTTTGCAGCACCTGCAAGTCGAGTGCGAAATTGGCACGGTAGCTCATGGCCCACAGCAGTGCATCTGCATTGTCTGGGTCAATGTCCTCGTTGACGGCGATGACCATTTTGCCGCCAGAGCGCAGCAAGGATGCCGCGCCATACAGGGCACGCCATACTTCTGTTTGTGGCATTTTTCGGTCGACCACAATGGAGATCACTTTGCGCAAATTGGTCAGTGGCTCATGCATGACCACTTTTTTGACGCCTTTGATGCCCATTGCTTTGCTCAAGTGATTGAGGAAAACAGGCTCGAGGGCCACGCGCTTGATCAAACTTGATTCGGAAGGTGTCACTTGCGAAATGATGGACGTCAAAATCGCGTTTTTGCGGCGTGTGATGGCCGTGACTTCCATGTAGGCGTTGAACTCTTGCAAGTTCACGTGGCCATGTGACTCACCAAAGGGCGCCTCGGGTTCAAGCCACTCTGTGTTGATGTAGCCTTCAATCACAATTTCTGCTTCTGCCGGGACCAACAAGTCAACGGTTTTGCATTTGACAACATTGATTGGCGCGCCAGCCAAACCGCCTGCAACATGCAACTCGTCTGTGTCTTCCGACAGTTTTTGCGCAGAGGTGAAGGCCACGCAGGGAGGGCAACCCAAAATGATGGCCGCTGGTAATTTCTGACCTTTGGCTTTGGCTTTTTCCCAATGGGTGTAAATGCCAGGTTGATTTTCCAAAGAGGGGTTCATGCCTAAGCGCGTAGGCGACTTCACTTGACCCCGGTAGATGCCCATGTTCTGGATGCCAGTTTCGGGATCTTTGGTGATGTACTGCGAGAGGGTGGTGTAGGGCGCATTGTCCCAACCCGGTGTGGAAATGGGGATGGGCAAACTGTCGACGCCTTTGCCTGGCTTTAAGAGTTCTTTGCCCTGAACCACAATTTCCTGGCAAGGGGCTTCTTTCATGACATGGGGTTTGATGGGGTTGGCAATGGCGTGGCTCCAAGTCTTGCCAATGTCTTCAATCTTGCAGCCCATGCCCACGCTGTAAATCTTGCGAGTAGCGGCCAAGGCGCCCACCACCACGGGAATGTCGTATTTCTTGCCTTTGCCGTTGACCACGTTGGTGAACAAAAAAGCTTTGCGATCAGGTTCGGCAATGCCACCGCGAAACTGCCAGCGAACCAAGGGGTGCAATTCGGTGTCTTTGTTGATCGGGCGATCGATGGTGACCAACAAACCCTGTTTATCGAGATCGGCCAAATGCTCGTGCAAATCACGGTAGCCACGTTGGGGTGTTATCGTGCTCGACGTCTTTGCCGCTTTGGCTGTTTTAGACGCAGGTTGGGTACTTTTTTTCATAGGTCAATTGGCGTGTTTATTTGGAACTGGAATTTTTGATCACGATCTCATCAAAAGACTTGGTCCACTTGGCAAAGCTGTCCATGGTGACCACGGGGTCAATCACTTCAATTTTCATGTTGGTATAAGGGTTGGCAACTTTGGTGCTGGCGGGGTAGTAATGCAACGAGGCCAATAATTTTTGCGTCTCTGGCGACAGCATGTAGTCATAAAAAAGAAGCGCAGCGGCAGGATGCTGTGCTTTTTGGGCAATGGCCATGTTGAAGCCTTGCGCGACAACAGGGTCGAGTGCAAACCAATCGACCGGTTTGCCAGCACGCTTATCTTTCTCGGGCAAGTCGATGTAAACCGTTAAGGCCAATGGCACTTCACCCGCTATGACCAGGTTGTGCAGCAGCGATGCGCCTAAGCGTGCTGACATGCCGTTTTTGGTGACCAATTCTCGAAAATATTTGGTGCCTTTCTCTTCACCCATCACGGTGACCACTTTGCTGAACCACTCTTCGGCTTTGGACTCCACGCCCAACTTGCCTTTCCATTTGGGATCCAACAAGTCGTTGAAGGACTTTGGTAAATCTTCTTTTTTGATCAACTGGGTGTTGTAAGAGTGAACGGTGACGTTCATGAAGACGGTCGACCACTGTTTGTGCGAAACGGTGGCACTGGGGATCAGGTCCTTGACCAGTGGTGATGTGACGGGTTGGAGCAATTTCTCGCGATAGACGGCCTCCATCTCACTGGCGGGCATCATGATCACATCGACCTCGGGTTTTTTGCCTGCGGCTTCTCGGACCACGCGCTGTGTCACATTGTTACTGCCAGAGCGCCAAGCTTTCACTTTGATGCCATATTTGGCCTCAAAGGGTCCCAAGATCAGAGGCAAATCTTGAGGTCTGAATGCCGTGTAAAGCGTCAGGGTGCCTTCTTTGCTGGCGGCTTCCAAAATCTTTTCTGCACGATCGGGTTTGTCGTATTGCATCAAGCTGTTTGCAATGACAACGCTTGCTGCTGGACTGGCCGATTGGGACATGGCCGAGAATGACACGGCAGCGAATGCCGACAATGCAAGGGCCTTGAGAAAAAGGCTGCCGCTTTGCCAAGACTTGGCATTGCGATGCTTCAAGGTGTGGTGCTCGTTGAAATACTGTTGCATGGTGTAACTCCTTCAAACGATCAGTGAAACAAGTCAATGCATCCAGCGAGAGCCGGCCAGCATGAGCGCGGCGCCAAACAAGGCGGCAGGAAAAAGCCACCAAGCCGGTACCTTTGGGTTTTCTGCAGACGTCCCTTGTTGGAGGGAGGTCGTGGTGACAGGCTGTTTCGAAGGATTGGCAACCGTTGGCGCTGCTGAAGCACTTGCAGGTGCTTCAGTTGCAGAGGTCTTGTTGTCTTGGGGTGACAACTCGTTTTGAAATGCCTTGAAAAAGTCATCGGCCATTTTTTTGGCAACACTGTCAATCAGGCGTGAGCCCACTTGTGCCAACTTACCGCCAATTTGTGCTTTTGCTTCATACGACAATTCAGTCCCTTCAGGGACTTCCTTGAGCGTGACGGTAGATGTGCCTTTGCCAAATCCAACTGCACCACCTTGGCCTTCAAATTGCATGACACAAGATTCTGGCGGCGAGGCTTCGGCTATTTTCAAAGAACCTTGAAAGCGCGCCTTCAATGGGCCAATGGCCGTTTTGATGACCACACGAAACTCGTCTGGTGTGACGCGCTCGACGGACTCACAGCCCGGCAAGCTGGCCTTCAAAATGACGGGATCGTTCAATGCATCCCACACCCTTTGGCGTGGCGCTGCAATCAGTTGTTGGCCCAGTATTTCCATGGCGTGCTTTCTGTGTCAAAAAAATCAGTGGGCTTTTTTCTTCATGGCCGCGGAAGTGTTGACCATGGAATGCAAGCTGCGCGCATAGTCAATGGCACCTTGTTCGTCCATGCGGGGTGCCACACGCAAATACTCCTTCAAGCCCAAAATGGCAGGGCGAGGACGGCTGAGCAATAAGTCGCAGAATCGATTCAATTCTGCATCCAATTGCGCTTCGGGCACCACATTGCTGATGATGCCGTAAGACTGAGCTTGCGCCGCGCTGATGAAGTCAGCTGAATAGGCCATGTACAAAATGGCGTTGCGATTCATGCGGTCGTAGATGGCGGACATCACCATGGTGGGCATCACGTTGTGCGCAATTTCGGGGATGTTGAAGGTGGCCTTGTCGCTGGCAAATGAAACATCGCACAAAGCTGCAATGGCGGTTCCAAAGCCCATGCACTTGCCTTCAATGACGCCAATCACTGGCACCAAACAACTGCGCAATGCTTTGTAGCTGTTGAAAATCGAATCGTATTCGGGGCGACGTGAGTAAGCTTCTGGTGAAGGTGGGAAGTCTGCGTCACGAACTCGTCCGGTACAAAAGTCAGGACCTACGCTGCGAAGGACCACGCAATCGGATGTTTCATGTGCCTTCATGACGGCATCCGACAAGGCCGCGGCCATGCTGTCGGACACACCGTTGCCATCTGGGCGGTTAAAAGTGATGCGCAAAATGCGGCCATCTTGTTGAATTTGGATTTGATCGCTCATGCTTGACTCCATGCTGGGTTTTGAAAAAAGTGACGCATCATTGCGGCGTTGAATAAAACGGACTGATCGATGTTGGGAAGATGGCCTGCATCCGGTATGACTTCGAGCTTAGAACCCGCAATTCGCTGTTGCATGTCTTGCATGGCCTGCGGCAAAGGACCGTCCTTGGCGCCCACAATCAAGGTGGTGGGCACCTTGATGTGTGACACTTGATCTAAATAGTCGAGACCTTGAATGGCACGGGCGCAGCTGACAAAGCCTGAGGCTGTGGTGCTTGCAATGGTTTGACGGAAGGCTTTTCCAACCACTTCATTGGCTTCAATGAAGGGCACACCAAACCATCGTTCTGTGGTGGCGACGGCCAATGACTGGCAACCTTCTGTGATGGCGCTCGTGATTCGATCATTCCAAACATCGCCCATCGGGGAGGGCATGTCGGCTCTGCAATCACAGAGCACCATGCTCAGCAAGCGATCGGCATGTTGAATGCCCAGACCCACACCGCTCATGCCGCCCAGCGACAAGCCCATGTAGTGGGCCTTGGAAATATTCATCGCATCCATCACGGCCAGCGTATCGGCCACCAAGTCATCCATGGTGCACATCACTGACTGGCATTCGGATTGGCCATGGCCTCGTGTGTCGATGGCGATGACTCGCCAGCCCGTTGACGAGAGCAAATAGGCTTGCTCAAGCCACATCATGCTGGACGACAGGATGGAATGTGTCAGGATGACCGCTGGACCTGTTTCAGGACCTTGCGTGTGAACTGCAATTTTTCCTGCAGGTCCCGAAATAAATTGTGTTTGACTTTGATGTGTCATTTCAATCAACTGTCCTTTTAAGCTTGTGCAGATCGCGCAACATTCAGCGCGGTCCAAATGGCTTGCGGTGTCATGGGCAAGTGGTCGATCTTGGCGCCTTGTGTCGACAGGGCGTCGTTCACGGCGCTCGCAATGGCGGCTGGACTTCCCAAATAGCCGGCTTCACCAGAGCCTTTTTGGCCAAACTCGGTGAGCGGTGAGGGGGTGCAGTGGTCCACGATGGTGATGGCGGGCACCTCTGCAGAGGATGGCAACAGGTAGTCCATGAAGGTCCCCGACAACAACTGGCCTTCGGGGGAAAATGCAAACTTTTCCATCAGCGCCGCACCCAAGCCATGGGCAATGCCGCCATAGGTCATGCCATGCACCACGTCGGGACTGATCATCACGCCGCAATCGTGACCGCACACATATTTGCGAATGCTAACTTTGAAAGTTTCTGGATCGATGCTGGCCAACACCACATGCGATTCAAATGAATGGCAAGGGTACATTTGTACGCGACCATCTTCAGTCGGCAGCATGCCGCCAGTGGGAACTTCCCATACAAACTTTTCTTGCAGTCCTGGTTCCATGCCTTCGGGGAGCTTGTGAAAGTGACGGTGTGCAATTTCGACCAAGGCATCCCATGACATTTTTTGAGATGGGTTGTTTGTGGCTTGCACATGACCGTCTTCATAGACCAAGTCTTCAGCCGTAACACCCAAGTTGTGTGCGGCAATTGTCAAAAGTTTTTGTTTGATTTTTTTGGCAGCGCCAGCGGCCGCACCACCCAACATGATGGCCATGCGACTGCCTACTGGACTGTTGGAGGGCAGGGCGTTGAGCGAGTCAGCATGCAACACGCGAATGCCATCGGGCTCTTTTTGCAAGACTTCGCCCACCACAGTTGACACCATGGTTTCGTGGGCTTGACCCGAAGTAGATGTGCCCATCAACGCCGTGATGGCACCCGACAAATCGACACGCACCAAACACGAGTCCATCCAAGTGGTGGTTTGGTTTTTAGGATTGAACAAAGGCTCGAAAGAGGAGTTGCCGCCAGAAGGCTCCAAGCATGTGGAAATGCCAATGCCTGCCAATTGGCCTTGTGAGCGCAAGTGATCACGCTCTTTCAGCAAGTCTTCGAAAGCCGCTGTGTTCAAAGCTTTGGTCATGACCGTGTCGTAGTCACCCGAGTCGTAGTGGGTGCCACTAGGAATGAGGTAAGGAAACTCATCCTTGCCAATCAAATTAACACGGCGCAAAGCAATGCGGTCCATGTTGAGGAAACGCGCTACTTTGTCGATGCCCGTTTCTAGGGCGTAATTGGTCGGTGCTTGTCCAAACCCACGCACCGCCTCTTGTGGCGTTTTGTGGGTCATCACAGCCATGGCGTCATATTCCACGCTCAGGATTCGATAAGGGCCCACAATGGCGCCAACGGGTTTGCCCAATTGAAGGGGGGACCTGCCAGAATAAGCGCCAATGTCATCGACTGCGCGCATCTTCATGGATTTGATTTCGCCGTTCTTTTGAAAACCCAGCGTGACATCGAACACGCGATCAGGGCCCTGCATATCGCCACCGCGCATGTTTTCTAATCGGTCTTCAACCAGTCTGACTGGGCGTCCTAATTTTTTGGCCAAATAGCCAACCAAAACGGAATGCTTCAAGCCGCGTTTCACGCCATAACTGCCACCGACATCCACATCAAAGTGCACGCGAACGGCATTGCCTGGTAAGCGCAATGCCTTGGCCACTTGGTCAGGAAACTTCGGCATTTGAATGGACGCCCATACATCCAGAATGCCTGTTGAATCATTCCATTGGCAGGCAACAGCAAAGGTTTCAATGGGCACGGTGGCATTGCGCGCCCAGCTGACTTGGTAGCTCAGTTGATGGTCGCATTTGGCGAAATCTTCTTCAACGGGGCCCCAGACAAATTTTCTGTGAAAAATGACGTTGGTTCCATGTGCAGGGTGCACCAAAGTTGCGTTGGGTTTCAAGGCTTCTTGCGGATCCACAACACATGGCAATTGTTCGTAATCGACATTGACCAACTCGGCGGCATCTTCTGCCAAAGCTCTGCTGTCGGCCACAACAGCCGCAACCCATTCACCCGCGTAACGCGTCACGTCGAATGCCAAGGGGTAACGTGTCACTTGAGGGGCATCGACGCCAGGGAGCATGGCGTCGATGTGACGGCATAACTCTTCCCCTGTTAATACGGCATGAACGCCAGGCATGGCCAAGGTTTCAGATGCATCGATGTTTTTGATTTTGGCGCTTGCATAGGGGGAAGCCACCAAAGCAATGTGCAACATGCCGGGCAATTGAATGTCGGCAGCATACCGGCCTTTGCCCACGACAAAGCGTTTGTGCTCTACCGCTCTGCGGTGTTTGCCAATGAATCGAAAAGGTGCTTTGTTCATGGTCATTTCTTCTCAACTTGCGTGGCGTACATCACGGCATCCACGATCTGTTGGTAACCAGTGCAGCGGCAGATGTTGCTGCTGATGGCATCGCGCACTTGATCTTCAGTTGGGTGCGGAGTGTGGGCAACCAACGCGTGGCAAGCCATCAGCATGCCAGGGGTGCAGTAGCCGCATTGCAGGGCATGTTTCTCGCAAAAGGCATCTTGAATTTTGGTCATGACGCCACGCTCAGGTGCCAAGCCTTCAACGGTTGTGACACGCATGTCATCGGCTTGAACTGCAAACATGCAGCAAGAGCGAACGGGTTCGTCATTGAGCATTACGGTGCATGCGCCACAAACGCCATGCTCACAACCCACATGCGTGCCAGTGAGGCCCAGTTCATCGCGCAGGAAATCGACCAAGCTGGTTCGAGGTTCAACGTGTCGTTGTTGCATCACGCCGTTCACTTGAATTTGAATCGGCTTCTTGTCGATGCGTGTGTTGTTACTTGTAGGGGTGCTCATGGTCATCGATCTTTAAGCGACTTGCGCATTCACTGATTCCTGGTAGGCGCTCAGCAGGGCGCGTGTCAACAGGGCTTGCGCCAAATGTTTTCTGTATTCAGCCGATGCGTGCATGTCGCTACCGGGCTGGCTTTGCTGTGCAGCTGCATGTGCAATGTGCTGCGCAAGTTCTGGGGTCATGTTTTGACCCATCAGCGAGGCGGCCAATTCTGGGTAAACCAAAGGCGTACCATCGACACCACCCAGCCCAAAACTGATTTTTGAGATGGCGCCATCAGCTGTGGTTTGAATTTGGCAAGCCGCGGAGGCCATTGCAAAATCACCTTTTCGGATGGCCGTTTCTTCAAAGGCTGTGCCGATGCGACCTCCTTGCCACACGGGCCAAGTGATGTCGGTCAATGCTTCTGTTTCTCCTACTGCGGTGAACATGGGGCCTAAAAAGAAATCAGCTGCCTGAAGTGTTCGCACGCCGTCCGTTTGCGATTCGAGTTGCAATCGCACATCCAATACCAAAGCGGCCAATGCCAGTTCTGCGGAAGGATCGGCATGGACCAAACTGCCACCCACGGTGCCGCGGTTGCGAGTTTGCTCATGACCCACCCATTGAATGCCTTTTGCGATCAATGGCAAGTGGGAGTTCAGTTGGGGGTGAAACTCCAAATCACGTTGCCTCACGCCTGCGCCCAGTTTCACTTCGTGCGCTTGCAATTGGATGTCTTTCAGGCTGTCTAAGCGGTTGATGTCAATTAGGCAGGTGGGCCTGGCCAGTCGCATGGCCATCATGGGCACCAAGCTTTGGCCGCCCGCTATCAACTTGGCGTCTCCGCCGAACTGGTTCAATGTCTCTAAGGCGTGAGACAGTGAGTCAGCTCTCACGTAGTCAAAGGGTGCGGCTTTCATGCGCATGCACTCCTTTTCGACAACTTGCTTTTTCTCACGCAGGACTCCTTTGAATGTCTTGACAGTTTCAGCCCATTAAAAGGGCGATGCAAATCAGTTTATTTCACCGACTTCGAGGAAAACTCACATCCAAGCAAGAAATCTAAAGCTTATGTAAGATAGCGGTATGAGAAAACTTCCTCCTTTGAATGCGGTGCGGGCTTTTGAGGCGGCCGCACGCCATGTCAGCTTCACGAAAGCCGCCAAAGAACTTTTTGTCACACACGGTGCGGTCAGTAAACAAGTGGCCACACTGGAAACCTGGTTGGGCACCACGTTGTTCAATCGTGCGCAGTCTCAGCTCAGCCTGACCGATGCAGGGCGCACCTTTTTGGCGGCGGTCACGCCTGCATTGGACCGAATTGCCGTCACGTCCATGCAATTGCTGGAGCAAACCGAGCCAACTGCTTTGCGCATCAGTGCACCGCCCACTTTCACCATGCGTTGGCTCATTCCCCGTATTTCTGCGTTCCAAAGGCGCAGGGGTGGGGTGGAAGTGAAGCTCACCACATCAACTGCACCCGTTAATTTTGAGGACCGTGTTTACGACGTTGCCATTCGGGGCTCTCATCAGCCTTTGCCTGGCATGCTGTCGGTGCCCTTCATGACGGAAACCATTGTGCCGATTTGTCACCCAGACCTCATGGAACAAGACAGGTTGTCAGACCCGCAAAGTTTGAAAGATCACACCCTGATCAGTTACGACACCGAACCCATGGCTTGGGCCGAATGGTTGCCGATGGCGGGACAGGCCGATTTGCGCGTTTCACATACTTTGCAGTTTGAGCAGATGTACTTTGCATTGCAGGCCGCTGCAGAAGGTTTGGGCGTGGTGTTGGTGCCGCTCTTTTTGGTGGCTGACGACATCATTGCAGGTCGACTTTGTGCGCCCTTTGGTTTGTTAGGTGCTCGACAGCGTCGCTATTACGCCAATGCGCCCCTCAGCTCACAAGAAAGCCCTGTCATTGAAGGCTTCTGCGAATGGTTGCTGAAAGAGGGTCAAGACACTGAACAGTCAATTGATCAATTGGCAGAGACCATGGGATGGACCATCGCTGGCCATTCAGCTGTGTGAGTATTTCTCGGGTTTGGTCTGATGCATTTCAAAAACATTGCGTGCATCATTTAAGCTTCATTTTGAATTTGCAGTCATGAGTCAAACACAAACCGGTTACCCCGACCTCCACGATCATTTGGAAAGCCTGAAACAACGAGGCTTGTTGCAAGTCATTGATCGTCCCATCGACAAAGACTCAGAATTACACCCCCTGGTTCGTTGGCAATTTGTGGGTGGCATGGATGAAGCGGAACGCAAAGCTTTTCTCTTTACCAACATCGTCAACGCGCAGGGTCGCCGTTACGACATTCCCGTGGTGGTCGGTGCCTTGGCTGCCAACCGCGAAATTTACAGTGTGGGCATGGGGTCTTCAGTCGAAGACATTCAAGCGCGTTGGGACAAGGCCATCGCCAATCCCATTCCACCGCAAATGGTGGACAAAGCCGAGTGTCAGGAAGTGATCCATGAAGGCGATGATCTGCAAGGTGAGGGACATGGCCTTGACATGTTGCCCATTCCTATCTCAACCCCTGGTTTCGACAGTGCGCCCACTTTGACGGCGACCAATGTGATCACGGTCGATCCCGAAACAGGTGTTCAAAACATGGGCACCTACCGTTGCGCCTTGAAGGCGCCCGACCGCATGGTGGTTCGCATGGCCACTCGTGTTGGGGGTGCAGGGGGTTATTTGCATTACCAAGCTTGGAAAAAAGCGGGTCACAAAACCATGCCTTGTGCAGTGGTCTTGGGATGTCCGCCTTATGTGGCTTTTATGGGGCCGCAAAAATTGCCAATTGGCATGGATGAATTTGATGTGGCTGGCGGCTTGGCTGGCGTCCCCATTCAAATCACCAAGGGCCGCACCGTTGATTTGCGTGTTCCCGCTCAAGCTGAAATTGTGATCGAAGGCCAGATCGACTTGGACATGCTCGAGCCTGAGGCACCCTTTGGTGAATCACATGGCCACGTTGCGTTGGAAGAGTACAACCTTCCCATGAAAATCACGGCCATCACACATCGATTCAAGCCAGTCATTCCTTCTTACATCAGCCAAGTGGCGCCAAGCGAATCCAGCGTGATCAAGCGCGTGGCCTACGAGCCTTTGTTCTTGGCACATTTGCGAAGTTCTTTGGGCATTCGCGGCGTGAAGAAGGTGTCTTTGCATGAACCCCTCACGGGTTTGCTGCGCGTCACCATCGTGACCTTTGAGAAGACCACCCCCAAAACAGAAATTTGGCGCGCCTTGTATGGCGCTGCTTTTTTCAAAGGCGACTGCGGCAAGATTGTGATTGCGGTCAATGAAGACATCGATCCAGACAACGCGGATGCTTTGCTTTGGGCCATGGCTTACCGAATGAACCCCGTTGCTGACGTTCGTACTTTGGACCACCGTGGACAAGGTCATGGCCCTAAGCGCGAAAACGATGGCGAAGAAGATTCGACTTTGCTGATGGACGCCACCATGAAAGGCGACATGCCGCCTTTGGCTTTGCCGACTCAGCCCTACATGGAGCGATCCAAAGCCATTTGGGAAGAATTGGGCTTGCCCAAATTACGCCCGCAAGCGCCATGGTTTGGTTACTCTTTGGGCGATTGGTTGCCCCAGTGGGACGAAGCCGCAGAACGGGCAGCCACAGGCCGTTATTTAGAGAATGGCAAGATCAGCTTGAAACATCAGCGCAACGATGTCAAAGCTGAGTCCAAATTCAGACCTGACGAAGTTTGAATGTCACAGAACCCTGAAACACCATGACACAGACCACAAACTCCTCAACAAAAAGACGATTGATCGTCGGCATCAGTGGTGCTTCTGGCATTGTTTATGGTGTTCGCTTGCTGCAGGTTCTGCAGCATTCTGACGTTGAGACGCACCTGGTGATGAGTGACTCGGCTCGCATGACCTTGGCCACCGAGTTGGACATGAGTGTGAAAGAGGTTGAAGCCTTGGCCACAGAAGTCCACAGCGCCAAAAACATTGGTGCCACCATCTCGTCGGGTTCCTTCAAAACCATGGGCATGGTGGTCGCACCTTGCTCCATCAAGTCTTTGTCAGAAATTGCGTATGGCATGACGGGTGGTTTGTTGTCTCGTGCCGCGGATGTGGTTCTCAAGGAGCGTCGTCGCTTGGTCTTGTTGGTTCGCGAAACACCGCTTCATACAGGTCACATTCGCACCATGCTTCAAGCCTCTGAAAACGGGGCTATCTTGATGCCGCCTGTGCCAGCGCTGTACGCACGCCCCAACTCCATTGACGACATGGTCAATCACACCGTGGGCCGTTGCTTGGATTTGTTTGACATCGAAACCGCGCTGGTCAGCCGCTGGGCTGGCATGGGCCAAAACAAATAAAGAGTCACCATGCAAACCTTGTTCGTGTATTACAAATTGCCAGTCACAGAACACGATAAGTGGCGACCCCAAGTTGAAGCTTTCCAAAATGAACTGAGGCAAAAGTGGTCTGGCCTCAGTACATCGTTGATGCAAAGACCAGAAGCCACGCCAGAGGGCATTGAAACTTGGATGGAAATTTACAGCCACGAAAAAGGCGTCACGCAAGAAATCATGGACAGCATTGCAGCTTTGGCCATTGCGCATGGCTTACCGCCAAAAAGAATGGCTGAGTTTTTTATCCCATTGCGATAAAAATCTGTTAGAAAAGCAGCATGCAACAAGACATTTTGATCAATTGGTCCCCGCAGGAAACACGCGTTGCCGTGGTCGAATTAGGCGCTGTTCAAGAACTGCATGTCGAGCGGTCCCTCGAGCGTGGCTTGGTGGGCAATATTTACCTAGGCAAAGTGGCAAGGGTCTTGCCGGGCATGCAGTCGGCTTTCATCGACATTGGCCTTGAGCGTGCGGCCTTCCTTCATGTGGCCGATGTCTGGCAAAGGCAACCCGAGGGCGAGCCCCCTCAAGTTGCCAGAAGTTCGCAGCCTTTGGTGCCCATTGAAAAACAAGTGTTTGAGGGGCAGGCCTTGATGGTTCAAGTGGTCAAGGATCCCATTGGCACAAAAGGCGCACGGCTCTCCACCCAAATCAGTATTGCCGGGCGACATTTGGTTTTCTTGCCGCAAGATGATCACATTGGGGTCTCACAAAAAATCCCTACTGAACAACGGGATGCGCTTCGTCAGCGTTTGCAAAACTTGGTCGGCAATCAAGGCGGTGGCTTTATCCTCAGAACCAATGCTGAGGACTCCAGTGACGCAGAGCTTGCCGATGACATTGCTTATCTGCGAAAAACGTGGGCCCGCATCAAAGATGCTTCGACGCGGCTTCCTGTTCAGTCTTTGTTGCATCAAGATTTAACTTTGCTGCAACGGGTGTTGCGTGATTTGGTGTCTGAGTCAACGCAAACCATTCGCATTGATTCCAAAGAGCAGTTTGATGGCTTGCTGACATTTGCCAAAGAATTCATGCCTGCTGCTGCTGCGCGCCTTCAACTGTACAAGGGTGAGCGCCCCATCTTTGACTTGTACGCCATTGACGAAGAAGTCGCCAAAGCTTTGGGTCGAAGGGTGGATTTGAAATCGGGTGGTTATTTGATCATTGACCAAACCGAGGCATTGACCACGGTGGACGTCAACACGGGTGCTTATGTGGGCGCGCGCAATTTTGACGACACCATTTTCAAAACCAATTTAGAAGCTGCGCATGCCATTGCTCGCCAATTGCGTCTTCGAAATTTAGGTGGCATCATCATTGTTGACTTCATCGACATGGCCCGCGAAGAACATCAGAGCGCAGTGTTAGATGAGTTCAAAAAGCAATTGGCCAGAGACCGCGTTAAAACGATGGCAGGTGGTTTTTCACAGTTGGGTTTGCTGGAAATGACGCGCAAACGCACACGTGAATCTTTATCGCACATGCTGTGCGAGCCTTGCCCCAGTTGTGAAGGCAAGGGCAGTGTTAAAACAACGCGAACCGTTGTCTATGACATCCTGCGTGAAATTTTGCGTGAAGCCAGACAGTTCAATCCACGCGAGTTCAGGGTGGTGGCTTCGCCATCGGTGGTGGAAATGTTGCTGGACGAAGAAAGCCAACATTTGGCTGCGCTTTCTGACTTCATTGCAAAACCGATTTCATTGCAAAGTGAGTCGGTCATGGGACAAGAGCAATACGATATTGTCTTGCTCTAATGTGTCTCATTTGGCGATGACCCCATGTCGCCTTTGCGTTGCAGTCTTGAATAAGCACCGCCTGAATTAATCAAGTCGGCATGTCGCCCTTGTTCAACAATTTCACCTTGGGCCATGACCACCACGCGATCGGCATGCTCAATGGTCGACAAGCGGTGCGCAATGATCAAGGTCGTACGACCCTTCATCAGGTTGTGCAAGGCTTCTTGCACCAGTCGTTCTGATTCATTGTCGAGTGCAGAGGTGGCCTCATCCAAAATCAAAATGGGGGCGTCTTTGTAAAGCGCCCGTGCAATGGCCAAACGTTGTCTTTGACCGCCCGAAAGCTGCGTGGCATTGTGGCCTAGCACCGTGTCGATTCCGGATGGAAGTCGCTCAATGTGTTCGGACAGATTGGCCGCTTTCAAGCATGCCATGACCCGTTGCTTGTCGATCTCTTGGCCCAGTGCAATGTTGGCACCCACCGTGTCATTGAGCATCACCACATCTTGGCTCACCATGGCAAATTGGGATCGCAATGCCGTCAATGGCCAGCTTGCGATGTCGACGCCACTGAGCTTGATTTGCCCTTGGGATGGCAGCACAAACTTGGGCAGCAAATTCACCAAGGTGGTTTTGCCAGATCCCGATGGGCCGACAAATGCAATGGTTTCACCGGCATTTATTTTCAAGTTGAAATTGAGAAGCGCAGCAGGTGCGTCACCGGGATACTGTACGGTGACGTTTTCAAATTCAATGGGCTGCGACGCGGCATTGAAAGCCTTTTGCGTTGAAGCCTGCCCCGCGTTGGTCTCGTCGGCGGATTCGCTTTCAACTGCCACTTCTTCTAGAAGTTGCAAGCCTCGTTCAAGGGCAGCCAAACCTCTTGTGATGGGTGTGGCAATGTCGGCAAGTCGTTTGATGGGAGACACCAGCATCAGCATGGCCGTGATGAAGGCCACAAAACCGCCAACTGTGGCGCCTTGAAGGCCACTGCGACTTTGAATCAGTGCAATCACCAGCACGGAAGACAGGGCCACAGCAGCCATCAATTGCGTCAAAGGCGACATGGCGGCTGACGCAATGGTGGATTTCAGTGCCAAGCTTCTGAGGCGTTGGCTGAGAATTTGAAACCTGGATGTTTGTGAATTTTGAGCGCCATGAAGTCGAATGATGCGGTGCGCCAAGACGTTTTCTTCCACCACGTAGGCCAACTCATCGGTAGCGGCCTGACTGTCACGCGTGAGTCCGTAGAGTCGCTTGGACAGCTTCTTCATGATCCAGGCTGAGCCGGGGACCACCACAAACACAACAAAGGTCAGCTTCCAATTAAGGAACATCAAATAAGCAATCAAGGCAAGCAAGGTAAAGCCGTCGCGCGACAAACCCAGCAGTGCAGAAATCAATTGCGTAGCGCCGTTTTGCACCTCGTAGACCAGGGTGTTGGAGAGCGTGCTGGCAGATTGTTTGCCGAAAATAGACATTTCGGCTTGAATCAGTCGCTGAAACAAGGCTTCACGCAATGCTTGCATGCCATCGTTGGCGATTCGGGCCAAGGCATATTGCGACACAAAAAAAGCCAGCCCGCGAATGAGAAAGATGCCAATCACGGCAATGGGCACCCACCAGAGTGGCAGCGATTTTTCTGAAAATCCCTCGTCCAGTAGGGGTTTGAAAAGGGCGGGGATCAGGGGCTCAGTGCAGGCTGCCACGACGGTGGCAGTGATGGCCAAGAACCAAACGGCTCGTTGTTGGCCAAAAAAGGGCCATAGGCGAAGCATCCTTTTGAGGAATGAAATTTCCTTGGATGCGGTCTCTGTGGCAGCTTGTGTCATTATTTTGATTTTACTGCGTGTCACAATGCTAAATTAGCGGTGTTTTGGCAGACTTTACGTATGAAGAAGACCTCACTTTTGACCCATTTTTCTCATTCCAAGCGGCAGTTGGGCATTTTGAGCCTGGCCTTGTTGTGTTTTTCAACGGCGGCATTGGCGCAGTTCAAAGTTGAAGTGTCAGGCGTTGGGATGACACAAGTACCCATTGCCATTGCCACATTCAAAGGTGAAGATGCGGCACCGCAGAAAACCTCTGCCATCGTTTTGGCCGATTTGGAGAGAAGCGGCCAATTCAGAGCCATCCCCATGACTGGGGTCGCAATGGACGAATTAAGCCGTCCCGATTTTCCTCAGATGCGGCAAAAAAATGCGGATGCCTTGGTGTCCGGAAGCGCCACGCGATTGGCCGATGGACGTTATGAGGTTCGCGCCAAATTATGGGATGTGGTGGCGGGTCAAGACCGTGGGGATTACCGTGAAACGGTTGCTGCTGCTGATCTGAGACTGTCATCCCACCGCCTGGCCGATTGGGTCTATGAAAAACTGACCGGAGAGAAGGGTGTTTTCGCAACTCGAATTGCCTACATCACCAAAACCACGGGAAAGTACAGCCTTTGGATTGCCGACTCAGACGGTGAAAACGCACAGTCGGCTTTAACAAGCTCAGAGCCCATCATTTCGCCATCCTGGTCTCCTAAGGGCACGCAACTGGCTTATGTTTCTTTTGAGTCGCGCAAGCCGGTTATTTATGTTCACGAATTGGCCACGGGCAAGCGCAAGGTCATGGCCAATTTCAAGGGCTCCAACAGTGCCCCTGCTTGGTCGCCAGACAGTCGCACTCTGTTGGCCACACTGAGCCGAGATGGTGGTTCACAGTTGTACCAAATTGATGTGAGTTCAGGCGAGGCCAAACGGCTGACCCAAAATGCAGGCATCGACACCGAACCCACTTACACCCAGGATGGCTCCAAAATCTATTTTGTGTCCGACCGTGGTGGCAGCCCCCAGATTTACAGAATGTCAGCCACAGGCGGCTCGGTCGAAAGAGTGACATTTGGTGGAAGTTACAATATCTCACCCGCACTTAGCCCAGATGGGCGGTGGTTGACTTACATCAGCCGCGTTGGGGGGCAGTTCAAAGTTCAAGTGATGAACTTGAGCACCGGCCAGTCCAGCGCCATCACTGACACCACAGCAGATGAGCGCCCTAGCTTTGCACCCAACAGCAAGTTGATTGTTTTTGCCACCGTGTTTCAAGGACGTGAGGCGCTCATGACCAGCACACTGGACGGCAAGATCAAAGCCAAGTTGTCCGGACAAAGTGGTGACATTCGTGAGCCTGCCTGGGGTCCTTACCGATAATTTTCTTTTTGGAGTTTTTTCATGATCAAACGCAGTCTTTGGATTTTGGCGCTCACCGCCGTGTTGTCAGCTTGTTCTTCAGGCGTCAAATTAAGCGATGTACCCGTTGAAGACAAAAACGCCTCTAGTGCTGACGGTGCACAAAGCAGCGTCGCTGCTGTCGTGAGCGGCAAGGCTGGCACACAAGGAGTTGCACCCGCTGGCGTCAATGTGGTTTATTTTGATTACGACAGTTTTGCATTGAAGCCTGAAGCGCGTGCCGTCTTGGAGCGCAATGCTGCGCATTTGCAAGCCAACAAGCAATTCAAAGTGCAACTGGAAGGTCATACCGATGAGCGCGGTGGCCGTGAATACAACTTGGCATTGGGTCAAAAGCGTGCCGAAACAGTTCGCCGCGCTTTAACCTTGTTGGGTGTCAGTGACGCACAACTTGAAGCTGTGAGTTTTGGCAAAGAAAAACCAGCAGCCAGCGGCTCTGACGAGGCAGCGTTTGCCAAGAACCGCCGCGTTGAAATCAAATACTGATCTTGAGCTGAAGTCATGACCCTGAAACACTCGGTGTTCTATCGCGCCATTCAATTGGGTTTGGTAGGTCTCCTGGCGGGCTTCAGTTTCATTGCCCACGCGGCTTTGTTTGAAGACAATGAAGCGCGTCGCGCCATTTTGGATTTGCGCCAAAAGCTGGATGTCACGCAGCAAGGTTTGAAGTCCCAAACTGAAGACATTGCTGTGTTGCGCAGAGCATTGTTTGAACTTCAAAATCAAATTGAGGCATTGAAAGCAGAACAGTCTGCACTCCGAGGTGCCAACGAGCAATTGCTGCGTGAGTTAACTGAGATTCAGTTGAAACAAAAAGATGTGTTGCAGACTGTCGACACGCGACTCAGTAAGTTTGAACCCGTCAAAGTTGTGTTGGATGGCTTGGAGTTTCAGGCTGACCCGGCAGAAAAGAGAGAGTTTGAGGCGTCTTTGGCTGTGTTCAGAACAGGTGACTTTGCAGCGGCACAAAACAGTTTGTTGGCCTTTCTGCGCAAGTACCCCACCAGTGGTTACGCGTCATCGACTTTGTTTTGGCTAGGCAACGCGCAGTACGCAACCAAGGACTACAAAGAGTCCATTGTCAATTTTAGAAAACTGCTCAGCATCGCGCCGCAACACGCTCGCGCACCTGAGGCCATGCTGGCCATTTCCAATTGTTTGGTGGAACTGAAAGACATCAAAGCCGCCAAAAAAGCCATGGAAGATTTGGTCAAGCAGTACCCCACGTCTGAGGCTGCTCAAACAGCCAAAGACCGATTGGCACGTTTGCGTTAAAGCATGACCCAAGATCAACTTGCACAGTTGCAGTGGATGGTCTTGGGCGCAACGGGCCTCGTCTCGGTGTTCTTGGGTGCTTTGATGCACCGCACCCACTTTTGCACCATGGGCGCTGTGAGTGACGCGGTGGTCATGCAAAATTTTGACCGCTTGCGTCAGCTGGCATTGGCCTTGGTGGTTGCATTGTTGGGTTTTGGGTTTATGTCGTTGGCGGGGCTGATCTCGCCCCTCAAGTCGGTTTATGCAACGCCCGTCATTTATTGGTTTTCCTCACTCTTTGGTGGCCTGCTGTTTGGCTGGGGAATGGTGTTGTCCTCGGGTTGCGGCGCCAAGGCTTTGGTACGCTTGGGTGCAGGCAATTTAAAGTCTTTGCTTGTTTTGCTCACCATGGGTCTTTCAGCCTTGGTGGCAATGAAAGGCATGTTGGCCTATCCGCGCGTTCATTATTTAGAAGCACTGACTTGGGCGCCCACGCAGGGTGTTTTTGCAGGCCAGTGGTTCTCATCCATTTTTCAAGTTGAATTGGCCTCGGGCGTATTCATGGCTGCTGTGTTTGGAAGCGTCTTACTGTCCTTCTGGATTTTCAAAGATCGAAGCTTTTTGACGTCTTTCAATGTAGGGACTGGTTTGTCTGTCGGCTTGGTAATTTGTGCGGTATGGTTCATTTCAGGCGTATGGGGGCATGGCTTGGAACATCCCGATACCTTGGATGAATTCTTTTTGGCGACCACCAGTCGAAAAATGGAAGCCCTCAGCCTGACGGCACCCGTCGCAATGAACTTGGATGCACTCTTGTATTTCAGCGATGGCACCAAGCGTCTCACTTTGGGCATGGTGAGTGTGCTTGGCATTTGCATGGGTTCATTTTTCAGTGCGCGCTGGTCTGGCACATTCAGGGTGGAAGCCTTTGTCAACAAAGCTGATTTATTGAGGCACCTTGGTGGTGGGTGCTTGATGGGGGTAGGCGCGGTCCTGGCGATGGGATGCTCCATCGGTCAAGGCTTAAGCGGCATGTCCACCTTCAGTTTGGCAAGCCTGATTGCATGCTTGGGCATGTTGTTGGGTGCCTATGCGGCACTCTGGCGAGACATGCAGCAAGCGTGACGCGCAAGATTTCATGACGCAAGCCTCTCTCAATGACCGTCGCTTTGGCGGAATGACCCGACTTTATGGTGTTGGCGGCGCAGCCAGGGTTGCGCAATCACATGTCATGGTGGTGGGCATTGGCGGGGTTGGCTCCTGGGTTGCAGAATCCTTGGCCAGAAGTGGTGTAACCGAGTTGACCTTGGTGGACATGGACCACATTGCAGAGTCCAACATCAATCGGCAGATTCACGCACTTGAATCCAGCGTAGGCCAAGCCAAGGTCTTGGCCATGAAGGCACGCATTGCCCAAATCAACCCTGAATGTTGTGTTCATGTGGTGGACGATTTTGTTTCACCTGAGAATTGGATTGAAATTTTGCACCAAGTTCAATCCGATCCCTCTTGTCAATCACCCATCATGGCTGTTGTCGATGCATGTGACCAAGTGAAAGCCAAAGTGACCATGGCCGACTGGGCCATTCGACACAAGAAGTTTTTGGTAACTCTAGGGGCTGCAGGCGGCAAGCGAGAGGCTCATCGTGTAGAGCAGGGCGATCTATCGTTGGTCACGCACGATCCTTTGTTGGCCCAATTGCGCTACCGTCTGCGCAAAGAAAAAGGTGCGCCCAAGGATGGCAAAAAGATGGGGGTCCATTGTGTTTTCAGTCGAGAAAATGTGGCGCCACCTGATGCCTCATGCAACATCGAAGGCGATGGCAGCTTGAATTGTCATGGCTACGGATCCGTTGTCACGGTTACTGCTAGCTTTGGCATGGTGGCAGCATCATTGATATTGAATTTTCTTGCAACAGGGTTTGAAAAAACCAAAAAATGACGCTATAATTTAAGGCTTGAGTAGGGGGGTCGGTAGCTCAGTCGGTAGAGCAGCGGACTTTTAATCCGTTGGTCGCGAGTTCGAATCTCGCCCGACCCACCAATAACTCATGTCCATTTCAAAAACCCCGCAAGGCTTTCGCTTTGTGGGGTTTTTTCTTGGGTCAAGGTATTTTTGCACCTCGCAATGCACCTTGCAAGTGAGGGCTTTATGTGCTTTGTTCGAGTTTTTCAAGCTCTTCGGACCATGCCAACCACTGTGCCTCCAAGGCTTCCAACGAATTGTTGACCGTCTTCAATTGCTTGCCAGTTTCGGCAATGTCCGCTGGTGACAAGGCTTGCGTTAATTTCTCTTCCAGCGCAGTTTTTTCTGTCTGAAGTCGAATCAATTCAGCGTCCGCTTTTTCAATGGATTTTTTCAGAGGTTTGGTCAGTGCTGATCGCTGCTGACGCAGCAAGGCATCCTCTTTTTTTTGCTCTGCTGTTCTGTTTTGAAAAGGCGCAGTTGGTTTGACGGCCACTTCGATGGGCGCAACCGGTACCCACAAAGCTGCTGCATCATTGGCCTTGGCTTCTTCGCGCAGACGCTTAGACTCTTCAAGCAAGTAACGTTGGTAATCATCAAGATCACCGTCAAAGGGTTTGATTTCGCCTCGACCCACCAACCAGAACTCATCACACACAGCGCGTAGCAGGGCACGGTCGTGACTGACCAGCATCACCGTGCCTTCAAACTCATTGAGCGCCATGGACAGAGCTTCGCGCGTTGCCAAATCCAAGTGGTTGGTTGGTTCGTCCAGTAGGAGTAAGTTGGGACGCTGCCACACAATCATGGCCAAAACCAAACGCGCTTTTTCACCGCCGCTCATTGAGCCAACACTTTGCTTCACCATGTCGCCGGTGAAGTTGAACGTGCCCAAGAAATTACGCAAGTCTTGCTCACGTGAGGATTGACCCGGAATGCTGCCCAGCTCTTTGACCAAGCGGATCATGTGCTCTAGCGGATTGTCGGCTGGGTGCAAGACGTCTAATTCTTGCTGTGCAAAATAGCCGATGTTCAAACCTTTTCCTTCGGTCAATTCGCCTGACAGCGCCTTGATGCTTCGCGCAATGGTTTTGACCAAGGTTGACTTGCCCTGACCGTTGGCACCCAAAATGCCGATACGCTGTCCAGCGAGCACCGACTTGTTGACTTGTTTGACAATGACTTTGTCTTGGCCCTCTACCGAATAACCCAAGTTGGCATCTGAAATGGCCAGCATGGGGTTGGGCAAGTTTTGAGGTTCTTTGAATTCAAAGGTGAAATCTGCATCTGCCAAGACCGGCGCAATTTTCTCCATGCGCTCAAGCGCTTTGACGCGACTCTGTGCTTGCTTGGCTTTGCTGGCCTTGGCCTTGAAGCGGTCAATGAACTTTTGCAAATGTGCAATCTTGTCTTGTTGCTTGGCAAATGAGGCTTGCTGAAGTTCAAGTTGTTGAGACCGCAGTGTTTCAAAGGCACTGTAGTTACCACCGTATCGATTTAACTTAGCGTGTTCAATGTGCAGGGTGACATCGGTGACCGCATCTAAAAACTCTCTGTCGTGGCTGATCACAATCATGGTGCCTGTGTACCGCTTTAGCCATGCTTCTAGCCAAACCAAGGCATCTAAGTCTAAGTGGTTGGTGGGTTCATCCAGAATCAGCAAGTCAGAAGGGCACATCAAAGCGCGGGCCAATTGCAGACGCATGCGCCAGCCACCAGAGAAACTGTTGACGGCCTGGTTCAATTCGGCCGATCGAAAACCGAGACCTAAGATCAATGACTGTGCTCTGGGCACGGCATCGTGCTCTCCAGCATCTGCCAGGTCAACGTGCGCATGGGCCATGGCCATGCCATCCTCAGAAAGTTCGGCTGCATGCAGCGCAGCTCGCAATTCGGCCAATCGTGTGTCGCCACCCAGAACAAAATCCGTTGCGCTTTCATCTGTCTCTGGCATGTTTTGAGCAACTTGCGCCAATCGCCATTGCTTGGGCATGGAGAAGTCGCCACCGTCCTCGTGCAGGGTGCCGTTAAAGAGGGCAAATAGCGTGGACTTGCCTGCGCCATTGCGGCCGACCAAGCCTACTTTTTCACCAGGATTGATGGTGACCGAGGCAGCATCGAGCAACACTTTGGCGCTACGGCGCAGCGTGACATTTTTCAGTTGAATCATGGAGAAGTATGAGCGTCGGTTGCTCGCAAAGAGCGGCCGAGAAAGATCAATTCTGAATTAGGGTGTGATTTAAAAGAAGGGACTGGCAAGAAGCCTAAAGCTTGGTACAGGGCCAAACCCGTTGAATTGCTTTGCCATGTACTGAGAACCGCTTGATCATAGCCTTCGGCTTGGGCTTTTTCTAAAAGGTCTCGAATTAAGACCTTGGAGCCGCCTTGGCCCCGAAATGCTGGCTGAATGAAGAGTCGTTTGATTTCGCATGCACCTTGCATTTTTGTGGATGCGAGTGCGCCGCAGCCAATGACCTCTGCCTCCAGATCTGTATTGCTCTGAGCGATCAGCAGGAAGGCTGCGCCATGCGGCGGGCCATAACGTGCTGGTAGATCATCGAGGTCCTTCCAAATGCTGCTGAGGTGGGGTTGGTCCAAATCGGTCGCAGCATAGGTTCTCAAGAGCTTGTCGAATTGTTGCCAATCTTGCGTTGATTCAATGAGGCGTGTCGACAAATGAGAGGGGTCTAACTGCGCGCTCATGACAAAGGGGATACTTTTTCAATCGCTTCTTTGGTCAGCAGTAAGACTTGGTCTTCGCCGGCACTCGTCTCAAGCCAAACGGCTTCAAGTCTTGGAAATGCGGTTTCGAAGTGTTCTCTTTCATTGCCGATTTCAAGAACCAAGATGGCTTTGTCGTTCATGCGATGAGGCAAGTCTTGCAGCAACTGCCGAATAAAGTCCATGCCGTCAGAGCCACCAGCCAATGCCAACAGTGGCTCTGCTTTGTATTCGTCAGGCAAAGCCTGCATGCTGGCTTCGCAAACATAAGGCGGGTTGCAAATGATGCAATCGAATTTTTGCTGGAGCCCTTTGAGGCCATCGCTCTCGATGAGTTGAATGCGTTGAGTCAGTTGGTGTTTTTCGACATTGATTTTGGCCACTGCCAATGCCTCTGACGAAATGTCAGCGCCAGTGACTTGAATATCTGGATAAGCCATGGCACACAACACGGCCAAGCTGCCGTTGCCAGTGCAGAGGTCCAAAAAAGAATGCGAGTTTTCCGAAAGCCAACCATCAAACGCGCCATCGGCAATCAGCTCTGCAATGAAACTGCGCGGCACAATGCTGCGTTCATCCACATAAAAAGGAATGCCTTGAAGCCAAGCTTCTCGGGTGAGGTAGGCCGCTGGTTTGCGTGTTTGAATGCGTTGTTCAATGAGGGCTTGGCAAGCTGCAATATGCGCTTGTGAAATGTCTTGAACATGGAGGGAGGGGTTCAATGCGCCAACTTGCTGTTGTAGTTCTTGTGTATCGTCTGAAAAGTCCAGGTCTAAGGGCAATTGGAGTTGCCACAACACAAGCCAAGTGGCTTCATCTTGTGCATTCAAGGTGCCGTGACCATAAGCCACTTTGGCTTGTTCTAATTGCTGGGCACTGTTTTGGATGAGTTGTTTTAAATCCATGACGTGCGTGTTTTAAGGTGTCTTGCCATGTTGGCGTGCGCAAGCCTGATTCAAGTTCAGCAATACTTTTTTGTAAATGTTTTTCAGAGGCTCAATGTCAGCCAATGCCACGTGCTCGTCAATCTTGTGAATGGTGGCATTGGGGGGGCCTAATTCAATCACTTGAGGACAGGTTTGCGCAATGAACCGGCCATCACTGGTGCCGCCCGTTGTGGACAACTCTGTGTTCAAACCTGTCACCTCGAGAATGGCTTCTTGTACGGCTTTGACCAAGGTGCCTGGTGTGGTGAGAAATGGCAGCCCGCCCAATGTCCACTCAATCTCAAACTTCAACTGATGCTTGATCAAGACATCTGTGAGTCGTTGTTTCAAAGTGGCCTCTGTTGATTCGGTACAAAAGCGGAAATTGAAATCAATCACCATTTCGCCCGGGATGACATTGGTGGCACCAGTGCCGGCTTGTACGTTGCTGATTTGCCAGCTGGTGGGTGGAAAAAATTCGTTCCCTTCATCCCACACCATGCTGGCCAATTCAGCCAAAGCGGGTGCTGCACGGTGAACGGGATTGTCTGCCAACTGCGGGTAAGCAATGTGACCTTGAATGCCTTTGACGATCAGTTTGCCACTGAGAGATCCGCGGCGCCCGTTCTTGATCATGTCGCCAGATTGGTTGACCGAAGTGGGTTCACCCACAATGCAAAAGTCTGGCGTTTCATGGCGCTGCTGCAACATGTCGCAAATGCGCACAGTGCCATCCAGCGCTGGGCCTTCTTCATCACTGGTCAGGAGGAATGCAATGCCCAAAGCAGGTTCTGGGCATTCTTGGTAAAACTCTTGTGTGGCCACCACCATGGCAGCCAATGAGGTTTTCATGTCACTGGCGCCACGACCAAATAATTTGCCATCGCGGTGCGTAGGGGTGAAGGGGTCGCTGGTCCACTTTTGCAGTGGGCCAGTAGGCACCACATCGGTATGACCCGCAAAGGCCAATGTGTGACCCGACGAACCGGCTTTTTTGGCCCATAAGTTTCTGACGCGGAAATTCTCGGGACCCAAATCGATCACTTCGCATTTGAAACCCAGAGGCTCAAGGTGTGAATTGATCAATGGAATGCAGCCGCCGTCTTCTGGTGTGACGGAGGGCAGTGCAATCAATTGCTCTGCCAATCGCAAAGTGGCGCTCATGCTGTTCGCCCCGCGCGAATGAAGCGTGCGATGCGGTGGGCGGCTTCCAAGCACTCTTCGGTTTCAGCAACCAGGGCCATGCGAACACGTCCCTGTCCGGGATTCAGGCCGTTGGCAGTTCTGCCAATGTAGCTGCCGGGTAAAACAGTGACGTTTTCTGCTGCATAGAGTTCACGTGCAAAGTCAGTATCGCTGTTGTTCCAAGCAGATGGCACACCTGCCCATAAATAAAAACTGGCGTCGGGCAATTGAACGTCCATCACCTCAGCCAAGACCGGGGTGACTTGGGCAAACTTGGTGCGATACATGTTCCGGTTCTCCACCACATGGGCTTCATCATTCCAAGCAGCCACACTGGCAGCTTGAACCACGCCACTCATGGCGCAGCCGTGGTAAGTGCGGTAAAGCAAAAAGTCTTTGATGATGGCTGCGTCACCTGCCACAAATCCACTTCGCAGGCCAGGCACATTGCTGCGCTTGGACAGGCTGGTGAATGAAATCAGACGTTTGAACTCTTTGTAACCCAACTGGCTGGCAGCTTCCAAGCCACCCAATGGCGGCTCATCACGGAAATAGATTTCGCTGTAGCACTCGTCGGAGGCAATGACGAAGCCATATTTTTCGCTCAACTCGAACAGTTTTTTCCACTCTGCCAGCGGCATGACCTTGCCTGTGGGGTTGCCCGGGGAGCAAACAAAGACCAGCTGGGTTTGGGCCCAAATGGCATCGGGCACGGCGTCCCAATTGGCTGAAAAGTCGGTTTCTGGCGCATTGGCCACGTAAAACGGTTCAGCACCACCTAAAAGCGTCGCGCCTTCGTAGATTTGGTAGAAGGGGTTGGGGCTGATCACCTTCGCGCCCGGCTTGGTGGGGTCTAGCACGGCTTGCGCCAACGCAAACAAGGCTTCTCGCGAGCCATTGACCGGCAAAATTTGAGTGGCTGGGTTGACTTCAATGGCATAACGACGCTTGAGCCATTGGGCACAGGCTTCACGCATGCGCAACTCACCCAAGGTGGCGGGATAGCCAGACAGGGCGGTATCAAGGGACTGAATCAGGGCTGTTTTGATGAATTCGGGCGTTGCATGTTTGGGCTCACCAATGCCCAAACTGATGGGGCTGCGGTTGGTTGGGGGGGTGACACCGGCAAACAACTGACGGAGGCGCTCGAAGGGGTAGGGCTGAAGGGTGGCCAATAATGGATTCATTCCTCAATTATCCGGGATAGTTGTGGTCAATTTCTCCCCAATTTGAGGGGAAATCTGCGTCAGATCCTTGGTTCGGGTCGGTTAACATGGAGGCTTGAGGCACAAGGTGTGCCTTTTGACCCATTTTCTGACTGCTGTGCGCCTTAATTCCATCAAATTATCAGGATTCAAATCCTTCGCAGAACCCACCAATTTTGTGCTGCCTGGCCAATTGGTGGGAGTTGTTGGCCCTAATGGTTGCGGCAAATCCAACATCATGGACGCATGCCGCTGGGTTTTGGGCGAGTCCAAAGCGTCTGAGTTGCGTGGCGAGTCCATGCAAGACGTGATCTTCAATGGCACCAATACCCGTAAAGCAGCCAGCCGCGCCAGCGTGGAGTTGGTCTTTGACAATGCAGATCACCGTGCGGGTGGTCAGTGGGGCCAGTTTGCAGAAATTGCAGTGAAACGTGTGCTGACGCGCGATGGCAACAGCAGTTACTACATCAACAACCAGCCTGTTCGACGCCGCGACGTTCAAGACGTGTTTTTGGGGACAGGCTTGGGACCCCGCGCCTACGCCATCATCGGCCAAGGCACGATCAGCCGAATCATTGAGTCTCGCCCTGAAGAGTTGCGCCTCTTTTTGGAAGAGGCTGCTGGCGTGTCCAAATACAAAGAGCGTCGACGCGAAACTGAAAATCGATTGTCTGACACGCGCGAGAATTTAACGCGTGTTGAAGACATCTTGCGGGAGCTCAACGCCAACCTTGAGAAGTTGGAAAAGCAAGCTGAAGTTGCGCAGCGCTTCAATGACTTGAAGTCCGACAGCACATTAAAGCAACAGCAGCTGTGGTATTTCAAACGTGCAGATGCCGAATCTGATCAAGTCAAAATCAAGGCCGACGTTGACAAAGCTGTCATTGACTTAGAAGCCCGCATTGCCGATTTGCGGCACGTTGAAGCCGATCTGGAAACAGTTCGTCAAGCGCATTACGCCGCAGGTGATCAAGTCAATCAAGCTCAAGGTTTGCTGTACGAGGCCAGCGCAGAAGTCGGCCGTTTGGAAGCCGAAATTCGATTTGTGGTGGAAGGTCGTCAGCGCGCTGAACAGCGAATGGCGCAATTGCAAGAACAAACGGCCGATTGGTCAGACCGTCAAGTTCAAGCCCAAGCCGAGTTGGAGTCTTTGGCAGAGCAAGCCCTCCAAGCCGAAGATCAAACCCTCACTTTGGCCGCTCAAGTCGAAGAGCAAGCCCAAGCCTTGCCAGATTTGGAAGAAGCTCTGCGCCAAGCGCAAGCCAAAGCCAACGAACAGCGCAGCAGTGTGGTTCAAGTCCAGCAGCAAATTCAAGTGTTGGCCGCAGATCAACGCAACATTGAAGACCAAACCCGCCAACTGACCATGCGCCGTGAGCGCTTGGTTGCTGATCGCAATGCCTTGGACGCCCCTGACGAACAGCGCTTGCTGAATTTGCAAGCGCAATTGGGACAAGCCGAAGAATTGGCCAAAGAGTCCAGTGCACGCTTGCAGGAACTCGAAGAACAAACACCGCGCTTGGACCAAGAACGTCGTGACAAGCAGCAAGCAGTCAACGATGAGTCTGCCAAGTTGGCCGATCTGTCTGCCAAGATCGAGGCGCTTAAATCCTTGCAAGAAAAGGTAAAAACCGACGGCAAGCTCAAGCCCTGGTTGAACAAGCATGGCTTGGACAATTTGCAAGGTTTGTGGAGCAAGATCCACATGGAGCCCGGCTGGGAAAATGCCATGGAGTCTGCGCTTCGTGAGCGTTTGTCTTCCCTTGAGGTTTCTCGCCTCGACATGGTCAAGGCCTTTGCTTCAGACGCTCCACCTGCCAAGCTGTCTTTTTATGCGCCTCCCAATGGCACTGCCACTGTGGCTCGCAAAGGCTTGCCCTCAGCCTGCCGACCCTTGTCTGATTTGTTGCGCCTCTCCGATGCAGGTTTGTCTGCACTGTTAACGGATTGGTTGCAAGGTTGTTTCACGGCGCCTTCTTTGGAAGATGCCATGGCTTGGCGCGATCAACTGCAAGGCAGCGAATGCTTTGTGGTTCAGGCGGGTCATGCGGTTGGCAAACACAGTGTCAGTTTTTACGCACCAGATTCTGAACAAGCTGGTCTGTTAGCCCGTGCGCAAGACATTGAAAATTTCGAAAAACAATTGCGTGCACAAACACTGATTGCGGAGGAAACCAGATCGGCTTCTGTCCGCGCAGAAGCCTCTTACTCAGATGCGTCACAACGTTTGGTGTCTGTGCGTCAAGAGGCTTCTGAAGCCCAATCTAAAGCGTACGAACTCCAAGTTGAAACTTTGCGCTTGTCCCAGTGGGCTGAGCAAACCCGTGCACGCAGTGATCAAATTGCCAGCGACTTGGCCGAGGTCGACTTGAGCCTTGAAGATTTGCAAGAACGCCGCATGACCGCGGAAGGACGATTTGAAGAACTCGACATGCAATTGGCCGACAGCCAGGAGCGTCACGCCCAATTGGACGAACGTGTCATTGAAGCCGAACGCAAATTGTCAGAGTGCCGCGAACAACAACGGACCTTGGAGCGTTTGGCGCAAGAAGCCACGTTTTCACAGCGCAGCTTGGATGCGCGTCGTTCAGAGTTGCAACGTGGACTTGAAACAGCCGCACAACAAATCCAATCCATAGCGGCTGAACAAGAACGTGCGAAAGATGAACTGTCTCGCCTGACCGATGCAGCTGCACAAGCAGGTCTGCAAAATGCCCTCGCCATGAAGATGGAGCGCGAGCAGGTCTTGGGTGCAAAACGCAGTGAATACGACGACCTGACTGCCAGGTTGCGCGCCAGCGATGAGCGTCGTATGAGTTTTGAGCGCGAACTGGACCCCTTGCGACAACGCATCACTGAGTTGCAATTGAAAGAGCAAGCCTCTCGCTTAGGTCTGGAGCAATACACGCAGTTGCTGGTCGATGCAGAGGCTGATCTTGAAGCCTTGGCCAAATCGATTGAAGAAGGCAATGTTCGATTGACGGGCCTTCAGTCTGAGATTGACCGTTTAAACCGAGAAATCGCGGCTTTGGGTGCTGTGAACTTGGCGGCTTTGGACGAGTTGACTGCGGCGCGCGAACGCAAAGTCTTCTTAGATGCGCAAACGGCTGACTTGACGGAAGCCATGACCACCTTGGAAGACGCGATCAAGAAGATTGATGCTGAAACACGCGACTTGTTGGGTGGTACCTTCAAAATTGTGAATGAGCACTTTGGCCGCATGTTCCCTGAATTGTTTGGGGGCGGTAACGCGCGCTTGGTGATGACGGGTGACGAAATTTTGGACTCGGGTGTTCAGGTGATGGCTCAGCCGCCTGGCAAAAAGAACCAAACCATTCACTTGTTGTCGGGTGGCGAAAAAGCCCTCACAGCCATTGCCTTGGTGTTTGCCATTTTCCAGCTCAATCCAGCACCTTTCTGTTTGCTCGACGAGGTGGACGCGCCACTCGACGATACCAACACCGAGCGCTATGCCAAACTGGTGAAAAGCATGGGCAAGGAAACACAGTTCTTGTTCATTAGCCACAACAAGATCGCAATGGAAATGGCAGAGCAACTCATTGGCGTCACGATGCAAGAGCAGGGTGTATCTCGCATCGTGGCTGTGGACATGGAAGCTGCGGTTTCGATGGCCGAGCTCACTTGAATTGAAATGAGCGCACCTGTTTCAACCTTCACTTACGCACATCACACATGAGCTCATTGCAAAACAGTTTGGCCTTGGTCGGTGGTTTGACACTTGTGGGAGTTGTTTTGTACAACTTTTGGACAGCACGCCAAAATGCACCGAGGCAAGCTGATCCAGATTCTGCCGCGCAAGACCCTGGCCTTCAAATTCACGAGCCAGATCCATCCGCTGGACCCAAGGATCCCAGCTTCTTGGACGATGCTTTGGATGTTTTGCCTGTTCCCGATAAAAAGCCACCTTTGGATGCGCTGATCGACGTCATTGCTCCCATTGAAGTCGACGCGGCAGTGTCTGGCGATGCAGCCTTGGCAGCCTTGCCTGCTACCCGCCGTGTCGGAACAAAGCCATTTGCCGTTGAAGGACTGAGTGACACCAGTGGTGAATGGGAGACCCCTGTTGCAGGCCGCCGATATCACTCATTTCAAGCGGGTGTGCAATTGGCCAATCGCGTGGGCCCCTTGAACGAAATTGAATTTTCTGAATTCGTCATCAAAGCCCAAGCTTTTGCCGACGCTATCAATGGTGCCCCTGAGTTTCCAGACATGTTGGAAGAGGTGGCACGTGGGCGCGAGTTGGATCAATTTGCCAGTGAGCATGACGCACAACTGAGCTTCACCATTTGTGCAACGTCATCTGCTTGGAGTCCTGGCTACATTCAACAGCATGCTGCGCGATGGGGTTTTGTGGCGGGCGTTATTCCCGGCCGCATGGTGTTGGCTGCGCCTGTACAAGGCTTGCCACCCATTTTGTCTTTGTCCTTTGATTCTCAGGCTGCCATGGCCGATGACCCTGCCTTGTCTGCCATTCGTGAGTTCACTTTGAGCTTGGATGTACCACAAGTACCTCGTGATGAGCATGCGTTTGCTCGCTTGCGTGAAGCAGCCCGCATCTTGGGGAACGAAATGGATGGCGTGATCACAGACGGTGCAGGACACGCATTAACTGACGATGACTTGAACGCCATTGCAGCCGACTTGGAGCAACTGTACGACGCCCTCGATCAGCGAGAGCTTTCTGCAGGTTCGCCTCAAGCACGACGCTTGTTCTCCTAAGCGTTTGCGTTTTGCCCCTCAGACTCGGCATGGTTAGACCGTGAATCTAGATTTATTTTCAGATCCTAACGATGGCAAAGCGTCACCTGCTGCGGATGTCGCTGAGCAAGCAGCGAACTTAAGAAGACAGCTTCACCATCACGCGCATTGCTATTACACCCTCGATGCGCCCGAGGTACCTGATGCTGAATACGATCGTTTGTTTCGTGCTTTGCAAGCTTTAGAGTCTGCGCACCCCCACCTGAGAACACCCGATTCACCGACTCAACGCGTCGGCGGCGCGGTGTTGCCAGAATTTCAGACAGTTCGACATCAAGTCCCGATGTTGAGCATCCGCACAGAGACCGATACCGAATCCAGCGGCGCCATTGCATTTGATACACGGGTGCGGAAAGAACTGGCCCTGAGCGATGCCGATCCTGCAGTTGACTATGTTGCTGAATTGAAGTTTGATGGCTTGGCCATGAGCTTGCGTTACGAGCATGGTGTGCTTGTTCAAGCCGCCACACGCGGTGATGGTGAGTTTGGTGAAGATGTGACGCACAACATTCGAACCATCGGTCAAATACCTTTGCAACTGCCATCAGACGTTCCAGATGTTTTGGAAGTTCGTGGCGAGGTTTACATGCGCCGTGATGACTTTGAGTCCTTGAATGAGCGGCAGCGTCAAAAAATTGCGGAAGGCGCCAAAGGGGAGAAAACTTTTGTCAATCCACGCAATGCCGCTGCAGGGGCTGTTCGCCAGTTGGACTCCAACATCGCTGCACAGCGTCCTTTGAGTTTTTTTGCGTATGGTTTGGGCGAGGTTAAAGAGGGCTCGTCAGCATTTCAAGCCTTTCAAACGCACTATGAATTGCTTCAAAGCCTAAAACGCTGGGGCTTTCCTGTCGCAGAACAAACGCGCTGCGTTCAAGGCGCGGAAGGTTTGATTGAATTTCATGCGCAAATTGCCGCTGAAAGAGATGCCTTGCCCTATGACATTGATGGCGTGGTTTACAAAGTCAATTCTCTTGGGCTTCAAGCGCAGTTGGGGTTTGTGACGCGCGAGCCCAGATGGGCTGTAGCACACAAGTACCCAGCCCAAGAAGAAATGACACAGGTATTGGACATTGATGTCCAAGTGGGACGCACTGGCAAGTTAACACCCGTCGCCAAATTGGCCCCCGTGTTTGTGGGTGGTGTCACTGTGACCAACGCAACCTTGCACAATGAAGATGAAGCCCGTCGCAAAGATGTGCGAATAGGTGATACGGTCATTGTTCGCCGTGCGGGGGATGTGATTCCTGAGGTGGTTAGCGTGGTCTTGGACCAGCGCAAGCCCGAAGCGCTGGTATTCACCATGCCCAAAATTTGCCCCGTTTGCGGCAGTCCTGCACTGAGGGATGAGGGTGAAGCAGACTACCGTTGCAATGGTGGATTGTTTTGCAAAGCTCAGCAAAAACAGGCCTTCCTGCATTTCGCCCAGCGCCGCGCCGTAGAGGTGGACGGCTTGGGTGAAAAATTGATTGATCAATTGGTCGACGCAGGGATCGTCAATACCTTGCCTGATTTGTACAAGATGGGTCTGACCGCCTTGGTTCAACTCGATAGAATGGCTGAAAAGTCAGCATTCAACATACTCAAGGCATTAGAAGCTTCAAAGTCCACGACGCTGCCACGTTTCATTTACGGCTTGGGTATTCGTCACGTCGGTGAGGCGACAGCCAAAGAATTTGCAAGGCACTTCGGTACCCTGGATGCTTTCATGAATGCCGATGAAGAGTCACTTTTGCAAGTTGCAGATGTCGGCCCTGTGGTTGCCAAAAGTGTCATCACTTTTTTTGCACAAGCCCACCATCAAGAAATCGTGGCCCAACTTCGTGCATGTGGTGTTCATTGGGATGAGGGGCCACCAGCAGAACGACAGTTGCAAATTTTGTCGGGTAAAACGGTGGTATTGACCGGAACTTTGCCTACCCTCAGCCGTGATGCAGCCAAAGAAATGCTGGAAGCTGCGGGTGCCAAAGTTGCGGGTTCCGTTAGCCAAAAAACCAGTTATGTGGTGGCGGGTGCAGAAGCCGGCAGTAAATTAGACAAAGCGGTAGCCCTTGGCATTCCAGTTTTGGATGAGGCGGGCTTGATTCAATTGCTTCAAGGAAATCAAGATGACAGTGCGTGAAATATTAAAAATGGGCGATCCCCGTTTGCAGCGAGTTGCACAACCTATCGAAAAGTTCAACACGCCCGAATTGATTCAAGGTTTGGCAGACATGAAAGAAACCATGCTGGCGGCCCATGGCGCCGGTTTGGCAGCACCTCAAATCGGTTGGGATGTGCAAGTGGTTATTTTTGGCACGGGTCAAGTCATCCCACGTTATCCTGACGCTGCGCCAGTACCTTATACCGTGCTGATCAATCCCATCATCACACCATTGAGTGAAGAGTTGCAAAACGATTGGGAAGGTTGTTTGTCTGTGCCTGGCTTGCGCGCTGTGGTGCCTCGCTGGCAAAGTATTCGCTACACAGGTTTTGATGAATTGGGCAACGCCATTGAACGAACCGCTGAGGGCTTCCATGCCAAAGTGGTCCAACATGAATGTGACCATTTGATGGGTATTTTGTACCCTCAGCGCGTTCGTGATTTTTCTAAGTTTGGATTCAATTCAGTTTTGTTCCCCGAGTTGGCCCCTGAAAAATCGGCTTAAAGCTTTGCTAAACGTGCCAACGCAGACTGCAAAGTACTGTCTTGTTTGGCAAAACAAAACCGGATCACGTTTTGGTCAAAGCCATCGCCATAGAAGGCCGACATGGGAATGGCGGCCACACCAATTTCCCGCGTTAGCCATTGACAGAATTGGGACTCTCCCAAATTCTTTTCCGGTACAGACAGTTCAGAGATGTCGACGCATTGGAAATAGGTGCCTTCACCAGGCAACATCTTGAAGTTCGTCTTGGCCAGTCCGTCTCTGAACAAATCGCGCTTGCGTTGGTAAAACTGCGGAAGATCCAAGTAAGGCCTTGGGTTTTGCATGTACCTGGCCAGTGCATGCTGAACCGGTGTGTTCACTGTGAAGACATTGAACTGATGCACTTTGCGAAACTCAGCGGTCAATGATGCGGGTGCTGCAACTGTGCCTACTTTCCAGCCAGTGACATGGTATGTTTTGCCAAAGCTAGACACCACAAAAGCCCTTGCCGCCAAACCTGCATAACTAGAAGCGCTGTGATGTTTCAATGGGGCGTACACCATGTGTTCGTAGACCTCATCGCTGATCAACAGCACTTGGGTGGGCGCCAAAATGTCTTGAAGCTTGAGCATGTCCTCGTGACGCCAGACCATGCCGCTGGGGTTATGCGGTGAGTTGATCAAAATGGCGCGGGTCTTGGGTGTGATGGCTGCTTGAATTTTGACGAAGTCTGGCCTGAATGTGCCAGGCGTTAGCGGCACACGTACAACTATGCCGCCTGCCATCTCAATGTTAGGTACGTAGCAGTCATAGCAAGGTTCTAAAACAATGACTTCATCACCTGGATGAACCACAGCCAACATGATCGTTAGGATGGCTTGGGTGGCACCTGCGGTGACCGTGATCTCGCTTTGAGGGTCGTAATGACGACCATACAAGGCTTCAATTTTTTGGGAGACTGCTTCTCTAAGGGGCGCCGCGCCCGGCATGGGCGGGTACTGGTTCAGGCCTTCTTTCATCGCCTGCGTCACTTGATCGACCAAGTGGGGGTCGCATTCAAAATCTGGAAAGCCTTGGCCTAAATTGACAGCACCAGTTTCAGCCGCCAAGGCCGACATGACGGAGAAGATGGTGGTGCCCATCTTGGGATGTTTGGAAGTTACTTGCGGTGTCATGATGGCTGCCTCACATGTCATAGTCGTTCACATGGCCTGTCATGGCTTTTGCAACCAAAGCAGCCGTCAATCGGTCACTCAACAATTCGGCAAACTGATAAACAAAGTTACGCAAATAAGCGCCACGTTTGAAGGCCACGCGCGCCACATTTTTGCCTAACAAGTCGCCCAAAGGCCTCGCCACCAAATCTCCGACAGGATCGTCTTTGACAGCCATTTCAGCCACGATGCCGACGCCGAGTCCCAATCGCACATATGTTTTGATCACGTCTGAATCAATGGCTTCCAGGGCAATTCTGGGATGCAACTTTTTGCTTTCAAACGCTGCGTCAATGCGTGTGCGGCCTGTGAATGAAGGGTGGTAAGTGATCAAAGGTTCTTTGGCAATGTCTTCCAAATGCAGGTGTTTTTTCTTGGCCAAAGGATGGTCGGGCGCCAAGACCAACATGTGTTGCCACTCGTAACAGGGCAATGTGACCAAATCATCATAGTCGGCCAATGATTCTGTGGCCATGCCAATTTCTGCCGTGTCATCCAACAACATGCGTGCGACCTGATCGGGTGATCCTTGGTGCAAACTGATGTTGACTTGAGGGTATTGTTCGCGCAGGCGTGCAACGGGCACAGGTAAGACATAGCGGGCTTGCGTGTGCGTTGTGGCAATCGACAGCGTGCCGTTGTGTTGCGCGCTGTATTGCTCACCGATGCGCTTCAGGTTGCCGATTTCTCGCATGATGACTTCAATGCTTTTCATCACATGCTGGCCAGGTTCTGTGATCCGCTTGAGTCGCTTGCCATGCCTGGCAAAAATATCGATGCCCAGTTCTTGTTCAAGCTCGATGATGGCTTTGGAGACGCCTGGTTGTGAGGTGTGCAGCGCTTTGGCCGCCTCGGTCAGGTTGAGGTTGCGCCGTGCAGCTTCTTGTACAAATCGGAATTGATGTAAGTTCATATCAATAAACCCTGTAAGAATGGGTTTATTATGCCTTACAGATCTATAGCTGACGTGCTTTGCTGGTTCAATCAGGGCAAGGAAGACAAGGCAATGTTGGCCATGGCCTGCGTTAACTGGGGTTCCTCGCCAATGGCACGCCTTAGTTCAAACTGAACGTCTGGGTGATCTTTTTGGAGTTGCTGTACCAAAACGGGCAGGTCTTCACGGGCGTGCCTTCCCACCCCCAAAAACATGGGAACGATGACGATGTGTTGAATGCCGCGCGCAATCATCATGGCCGCAGTGGTGGGCAAGTCAGGCTCTGTTAATTCCAGATAGGCGCAAGCGACATCGGTTTGGGACGACACGGTTTGTATACGTTGAGCCACGGCCTCAATGGGTAAGCGCCAGAGGGCATCGCGTGAGCCATGCGCAAACAAAATAATGCCTTGGGATGGTGTTGTCATGAATTGCCAATCAACGCAGCCTTACTGCCTGAGAACCAACCACCCAAAAGTGGCCAAAGAAATGATGCTGTAAATCATGGCCGGTGCCGCAGCTGTGAGCCAAGGTTGCCAGTTTTGCAGATTGCCCATGAAACCGAAGACATTGTTCAAGAGGTAAAAACTAATGCCTGCCATTACGCCACCAAAAACATAGCCAGCAATGTTGCCCGAGCGAAAGTGCAAATAAGCAAATGGCAAAGCCAAGGTCAACATCACCCAGCAGCTGAGTGGGTAGAAAACTTTTCGCCAAAATTCAATTTCGTACTTTTGTGCGCTTTGACCATTGGCCGCCAAATGGCGCATGTACTGAAACAGATCAATCGTTTTCATGCGATCTGGACTCAGTAGCGCTGCACTGATCATTTCTGAAGTGATCTCGGTTTGCCATTTCCATTCAGGCAATTGAATGACCTCAATGCGCGCTTCATCGCCACGGGTCATGTGGAACACACGTCGATCGACAGGCTTGAGCAGCCACGCACCGTCGTCAGTGAATTCAGCGCGAGGAGACAAGGTGATCGATTTCAAACGTCCATCGTTGTCAAACTCGCTGATGCGAATGTTCTCTGGCTGTCCGGTGCTGCTAAGGCCGCGAACGTTGACAGCAAATTGTGAATCAGTCTGTTTTTCACGCAGCCAAGCGCCCGTTTGACCGACCGTGATTTGGCCTTGGTAGTTGGCCTTCAAAAGTTGAGCTTGCCGATCGGACCAAGGCGAAATGTAATCCCCGAAAATAAAAGTCACTGTGACAAAAATCAGGCCCAGTTGAAACAAGGTTTGCAGCGCCCGCCAAGGTCCAAGTCCCCCAGTTCGAAGGATGGTGAACTCGGAACTTTGCGCAAATCGCGCCATGACAAAGATAGAGCCAATCAAGACCGAGATAGGCAGCAACTCATACAAGTGATTGGGAATCAGCAAGGCCACATACATCAAGGCATGTTGCAGCTGATAGCCTTGTAACTTGTTTTTGCTCAGGGTTTGAAGTTGGTCTACCAAATCAAAAAAGACGAACAAAGCCAAGAAGCCCAAAGCGACAAAACTGACCGCGCGAATGATTTCGCTGTGAATGAGTTTACGGACGGTTTTCATGCCGTACTCCTGGTTTTCGGCTGGACCAGCGTGAACAAACTTCGCCAAGACAAATTCAGATGGCGAACTGTGAGCCAGCTGATGGCGAGCAAAAAAGCACCGCCATGGAGAAGCAGCATGAAGGCGGGCAGGGTGGTTCTGCCCGATGCGATCCAGTTTTGGCCCACATTGACCATGTTGTAGTAGCCCACAAAACAAAACAAGGCCACAGCCAGGTGATAACTTTTACCAACGCGAGGATTGACGCTGGCCACCGCCAAGCCCATGATCATCAGGTTGAAAGCCGCAAAGGCCAATCCGAGGCGCCAGGACAATTCACCCAGGTTGATGGCCGTGGGTGCTTTCAACAATCCTAAGGTGCTGATCATGCGGCTTTGAACATCGGTGTTGACCAACTTGGACGTGGGGTCGATCAACAATTGGTAATCTTTGAATTCGGTGATGCGTACTTCACCTGTTTGATGATTGCGCAACATTTGCTGGCCTTGCTGCAGGCTTAAAAAACGTTCGCCCTGATGCCATTCAATTTGACCTTGCTGGGCCGTGGTGATGGTTTCGATGGCACCTTCAATGCTTGAAACAAAAACATGACGCCCCGTCTGATTGTTAGGACTGTCCTTGTCGATGAAAAATACGCGCTTGCCACCAGCGGATTCTTGAAATTGACCGGGTGCGACGCGCTCGATGTCATTGCGTTGTTCGTAGCGATCTCTCAGGTCTTGGATTTGTTGGTTGCTCCAGGGCCAGACAAACAAGGCTAACAAAGCAATGGCCAACAAGATAGGCCATGCAAATCTCAACAGCGGCTTTGAAAAAGAAACGAGGCCTCTGCCACTCGAAAACCAAATGACCATTTCACTGTCTGCATACATGCGAGACAAGGTAGACACCACTGCAATGAACAAACTCAGCGTCAAAATCGTGGTCAGATGACCGATGACTGTCAAGCCCATCACCAACATGACTTCTGAGGGATTGACCGACCCGCGCGTAGCTTGACCCAGCGTTCGGATCAAAATAATGGTCATCACGATGGTGGCCAAAACCACGACCGTGGCACCAAAACTTCGAGCCAAGTCTTTTCGAATGGAAGAATGGAATAACATTGCTGCGCTACTAAACCTCAATTATGAACTTCGAATTAAAAACACTTTCCTTGGCAGCTGCTGCCAAATCTTCGACGGACACCCTGATTGTCCTCATTTCTAAGCACTTTAAAGCAGGGAAAGACCCTCTTTCTGACTTGATTGGCAAAGCCATCAAGGCCAAGGACCTGTCAGCCGAGGCGGGGAAACTGCTCAATGCCTACGCGTTACCTGGCGTGAAGGCCGCCAAGATTCTGATGGTCGGAATAGGCGAAGCCCGTGCGGCCGACGTAAAAACAGCGGTGGCGGCTGTTGCTGCGCATCTCAAAACAGCAAAAACAGCCAATGCGGTGATGGTTTTTTCAGAAGCGACGACCGCAGAGGCCCTGCAATCCGCGGTGCTGACTTTGGCGGATTCAACCTATGTTTACACAAGCACAAAATCGAATCCAGTAGCGCGTCACTTAAAACAAGTTGACTTGGGCCTTGTGGGCGCCAATGCCACGCTTCAGCATGCCTTTGCAACAAGCATTGCCATGGTGCAAGGCATCGAATTCGCAAAAGAATGGGCCAATCGGCCAGCCAACCACGCCACCCCCACACTGCTAGCGAAGGCGGCACAAACTTTGGCCAAAGCGAGTCATATCTCCTGTGAAGTCCTCGGCCCCAAGGAAGTGGCCAAATTGGGCATGGGATCCTTCATGGCTGTGGCTCAGGGTTCGGCCGAACCTCTGCGTTTCATCGTGTTGAAATACCAAGGCGCTGCCAAAACCGAAGCGCCGACCGTCTTGGTTGGCAAAGGCATTACCTTTGACACAGGGGGTATTTCACTGAAGCCGGCGCCAGAAATGGATGAGATGAAGTTTGACATGGGCGGCGCAGCCAGCGTACTTGGCGTATTCAAGTCACTCAGTATTTTGAAACCAGCGGTCAATGTGGTTGGCCTCATTCCTGCCTGCGAAAACATGCCCGATGGCACAGCCATCAAGCCTGGTGATGTCGTGACCAGCATGAGCGGTCAAACCATCGAGATTTTGAACACAGACGCTGAAGGGCGACTTATTTTGTGCGACGCCTTAACGTACGCAGAGCGCTTTAAACCCAAGGCGGTGATTGACATTGCCACTCTGACGGGCGCCTGCGTGATTGCGCTAGGCGCTGTTCGATCTGGCCTCTTTGCCACAGAAGATGCCCTGGCAGATGCTTTGCAAAAAGCTGGCGATGACGCCATGGACCTGTGCTGGAGAATGCCTCTAGATGACGAATATGCAGAGACTTTGAAGAGCAACTTTGCCGATGTCGCCAATGTGGGTGGTCGACCCGGTGGCGCCATCATTGGTGCCAAATTTTTGCACCGCTTTGCTCAAAAATATCCTTGGGCCCACTTGGACATTGCCGCAACGGCGTGGAAGGGTGGCGCGGCCAAAGGCGCTACAGGGCGTCCAGTTGGCCTCTTGCTGAACTATGTGTTGTCTCAAGAAACCACAGGCAAGACCAAAGCGCGCGCCAAGTAAATCAATGAGATTTGCAAATGACGCAAGTTGACTTTCATTTCAATGCGCCCGACAAATGGCTGTACCTCAGCCGTTTGTTGCGCAAAGCAAATGCCCAAGGAAAACGTGTGGGTGTTTGGGGTGAGTCCGCAAAGATTCAGCGTCTCAATCAAGACTTGTGGCAGCTGGGGCCAACTGATTTTGTGCCCCATTGTTGGATCAGCGAAGCCCCCGAATGTGTTGATCGTTCAACTGTTGTCATGGCTGAAGATTGGGTCCAACTTCGGAGCTTGCAAGGCTTGGATGTTTATTTAAATTTGAATCATTCTGTCCCACATGATTTGAACCAAGTGCCTCGATTGATTGAGGTGGTCGGCCCTGACGATGAGGACAAAGCCTCAGCAAGACAGCGCTGGAAGCACTACACCCAACTTGGATTTCAAATCAATCGTTACGATTTGGCGAGCAGGGGGCCCGTCTGAGCTTGGTTTTTGTCAAAAAAGCGCCTTTATCCATGAAAAGCCCCTTTGACAGCCCCCATTTTTGCGGTATTGTTACGGCTTGCTTGATTGAAGCAAATCCACTTTAATTTCGGAGCTTTGAATGAACTTGTCTTCCCTTAAGACCCCTCTGACAGCTGTTGCTGTAGCCGCTGTTGCTTTGACACTTGTTGCCTGTGGCAAAAAAGGTGGCGATGACGCTCAAGTTATCAAAATCGGTCACGTTGGCCCAACCAGCGGTGCCATTGCCCACTTGGGTAAAGACAATGAAAACGGCGCCAAAATGGCGATCGAAGAGTTGAATGCAGCTGGCATCAAAATTGGCGACAAAGCTGTCAAATTTGAATTGCTGGCAGAAGACGATGCAGCCGATCCTAAGCAAGGTACTGCAGCTGCTCAAAAATTGGTCGATGCCAAAGTTCAAGGCGTGATCGGTCACCTCAATTCTGGTACCACCATTCCTGCATCACAGTTGTACAACGCAGCTGGCATTCCCCAAATTTCTCCCTCCGCTACAAACCCCAAGTACACACGCCAAGGTTACGCTGGTGCTTTCCGTGTTGTGGCTGACGACGTGCACTTGGGTGGCACATTGGGCAAGTACGCTGTTGAAACACTCAAAGGCAAAAACATTGCCGTGATCGACGACCGTACTGCCTACGGCCAAGGCGTTGCAGAAGAATTCGAAAAAGCAGTCAAGGCGGCTGGTGGCAACTTGGTGGGTCACGAGTTCACAACTGACAAAGCTTCTGACTTCAATGCCATTTTGACCACACTCAAAGGCAAAAAGCCTGACGTCGTGTTCTTCGGTGGCATGGACGCTGTTGCAGGCCCCATGCTCAAGCAAATGAAACAACTGGGCATCAACGCCAAGTTCATGGGTGGCGACGGCATCTGCACTTCAGAATTGGCCAAATTGGCTGCAGAAGGCATGTCCGACGAAAACGTTTTCTGCGCTGAAGCCGGTGGTGTTGAAGGCGAACAAAAAGCTGGCATGGACAAGTTCCGTGCTGACTTCAAAGCCAAGTTCAACGCTGACGTGCAGGTGTACGCACCTTACGTTTATGACGCTGTGAAAGTCATGGCACAAGCCATGGTGACGGCCGGTTCTTCCGATCCAGCCAAGTACTTGCCCGCTTTGAAAGCGATCAACTACAAAGGTGTCACTGGCAACATCGCATTTGACGAAAAAGGCGACATCAAAAACGGCGCTTTGACTTTGTACACTTACAAAGGCGGCAAGCGCGAACAAATCGCTGTGGTTCGTTAAGCCATAGCCGGTTCAAAAAAGTAGGGCCTTCAAGCCCCACTTTTTGCACCTATCAAGCCCCGACACTGTCGGGGCTTTTTTGTTGGATCTTGGCTGCTGATCAGGCCAATCCGCGTTTGGTTAGCAAGGGGGTCACAGTGGGCGCACGGCCTCTGAACGCAATGTAGGCTTGCATTGGATCTTGCTTGTTGCCCGCTGAGTAAATGTGCTCGTAAAGCTTGTGGGCTGGTTCGGGTGCAAACAAATCACCGGCTTCCAAAAAGGCGTCAAAGCCATCAGCGTCCAAAACTTCTGCCCACATGTAAACGTAATAGGCAGATGCATAACTGTTGGATGAAAACAGGTGAGAGAAATGCGGCAAGCGATGGCGCATGCCAATGGCCGGTGGCATGTCGATGGCCTTCAGCGTGCGGGCTTCAAAGTCCTTGAAGTTCAAAGAGTCTAGGTCGGTGGTTTCATGCAAAGCCAGGTCTACCAGCGCAGAGGAAACATACTCGACTGTTGAAAAGCCTTGGTTGAAAGTTTGAGCATCCAAAATCTTTTGAATCAAGTCGTCGGGCATGGCTTGCCCGGTTTCAGCATGCAACGCAAATTCCTTCAAAATTTGAGGCTGCATCAACCAGTTTTCGTAGACCTGAGAAGGAAATTCGACAAAGTCTCGCAACACACTGGTGCCAGACAATCTTGGAAAACGCACTTGTGACAACAGACCGTGCAAGCCATGTCCAAATTCATGGAACAAGGTTCTGGCGTCATCTAGGCTGAGCAAGGTGGGTTGACCTTCAGGGCCTTGGGAGAAGTTGTTGTTGTTCACAACGATGGGCCTGATTGACGTACTGAGGTGCATCGGATCCCGGTAGGTACTCATCCACGCACCAGAGCGTTTGGTGCTGCGCGCAAAGTTGTCGCTTAAAAATAAGCCCACATGTTGGCCGTTGGCATCTGTGACTTCCCAGCCCGTCACAGTGTCATGGTACTTGGCAATGTTGCTGACTTCTTTGAAATTCACGCCAAACAAACGGTTGGCCACATGAAACATGGCTTGCATCAGTTTGTGCAGTTGCAAATAGGGCTTGATTTCAGCTTCGTTCAAATCAAATTTTTCTTTTCGGACGCGTTCTGTCCAGAAGTGCCAGTCCCAAGCTTCAAGGTCATTCAAGCCAGACAGTTTTTTCAAGTCTTCACGTTCTTGCAAAGCTTTCAAGCGAGCGGGTTGCCAGACGCGCATCAGCAAGTCACGCGCTTGTTGGGCGCTACCGGCCATGGTGTCAGCCAGTGCATATTCCGAAAAATCTTTGTAACCCAGTAGCCGAGCCTGCGCCAATCGCAGCTTGAGAATTTCCTTCATGATGGGCTCGTTGTTGTGCGCACCCGCATGCTCACCCCGCTGGCACCATGCGTTCCACATGGTTTTGCGAAGGTCCCGTCGCTCCGAAAACGTCATGAAGGGCGTGATGGAAGATCGCGACAAAGTGAATGCATGTGCGTTGGGTTCTGTCAGACCTCTGTCTTTTGCAAGTTTTTGCGCAGATTGACGCACAAAGGAAGGCAGGCCTTGAAGCTCCTCGTCTTTGGTGAGTGTGAGGCAAAAGCTGGACTCGTCCGCCAGGACATTTTGCGAGAACTGTGTAAACAGACTGGCCAACTTTTCGCTGTTTTGAGCGAAGCTTTCGCGGTCTTTTGCTTGGAGCTTGGCACCTGCTCGCACAAAGTCCAAGTGATAACGTTCAATCAAACGTATGCATTCAGCATCCAATTGAAGCTGATGTTTGGTTTGATTCAGTGCATCAATGCGCTGAAAGAGGGCTGCATTCAGGTACAGCGCTGCACTGTGCGCTGCCAATTTGGGCGCAAGATTTCTTTCAAGGCTTTGAATGTCAGGCGAGCTGTGGGAGGCGCTGAGGTTGAAAAAAACATTGGAGGTTTGATTCAACAAATCGCCACTGGCTTCAAGCGCAATCAATGTGTTTTCAAACGTTGGGGGTTCAGAATTGTTAGAAATGGCGGCAATTTCTGCCTGATGCTGCAACAAGGCTTTGTCAAAGGCTTCTTCAAAATGAGACGCTTGAATTGACTCAAAGGGGGGCATGCCAAAAGGCGTTTGCCATGTTTGCAATAAAGGATTGGTCATGTCGGTATTTTTGATGAGTGCGAACGGAATTTTGACTTTAAGGGTTTACCTGAGGTGTGGGGCAAAGCCCCTGAAATAGCCCTTCAATTTTAAAAAGTTCAAGGGAATTTCTTTGAATTAGATTATTCTCCAAGGCTGAATAATTTGACCCATTATCGGTGTCTGAATCTGTGTCTTAACATTGTTGTAGAGGATGGCTGTGGAGTTTTCGACGCGATTAGATCTATTGGATCAATGGGGCATGCTTTTGAAACTGAAATTCAAAAAACACCTGTCTTTCTTAGGCCTGGTAGGGCTTTGTTGCGCGCAGTTGGCCATTGCCAATCCGGCGCCAAATCCCAAAGCCAATCCGGCAGATCCAGACAAGGTTCTGAAAATTGCATTCCCAAGCACCGAAACTGGATTTGATCCCGTTCGTGTCAATGATCTGTATTCCAACACCATTACCGCAGCCATTTTCCAGCCCCTGGTGACATACGACTGGATGGCCATGCCGACGCGCATTGTTCCGCACGCTGCAGAAGCCATGCCAGAGGTTTCTGCTGATGGCAGAACTTACACCTTCAAAGTCAAGAAGGGCTTGTTTTTTACGCCCCATGAAGCCTTCAAGGGCCAACGCCGTGAGTTGATCGCGCAAGATTTTGTCTACACCTTGTTAAGGCACGCAGACCCTAAAAACAGAAGTCCCCAAGTCTCAGATTTCGATGACAAAATTTTCGGCTTTGCGGATGCCCGCAAAAAAGCTGTTGCCAGCGGCAAATTTGATTATGACCAACGACATCCTGGCATTTATGTCATTGATCGTTACACCTTGGCCATTCAACTGAACCAACCCGATCGCAATTTTCTTTCCCTCTTGACCAATCCCTTTGCCGGCGGCATGGCGCGAGAAGTGGTGGAGAAATATGGATTTGAAGAGTTGATGGCCAATCCGGTGGGCACGGGCCCTTACATCCTCGAAAAATGGGTGCGTGGTTCCAAGATCATTCTCAAAGCCAACCCAGAGTACCCTGGCTTTGTTTGGGATTTTGAACCGCCTGCTAACAACCCTGTAGAGCTGCGCATTGCCAGTCAAATGCAAGGTCGCAAAATGCCTCAAGTGGGTCGCGTTGAGGTGAGCATCATTGAAGAGCCGCAATCGATGTGGTTGGCCTTCAGTGGTAAAGAAATTGACGTGGTGGCGGTGCCGCCTTCCTTCATCGAAAAAGCTTTAACGCCCAAAAATGATTTGCAGCAAACATGGGTAGCGCAAGGCGTCAACATGTACAGAAGTGTTGAGCCCGACATTCGCTACCAATTCTTCAACATGAAAGACCCTGTCATTGGGGGTTACACACCCGAGAAGATTGCGCTGCGACGTGCCATTATCATGGGCTTTGATGTGGATGAAGAAATTCGGGTAATTCGCAAAGGTCAAGCAGTGAAAGCGCAGCAAATGGTGTCGCCCGTGATTGCGGGTCACGACCCCAATTACAAAAGCTTGGTGAAATTCAGCCCTCTGTCTGCCAATGCACTTCTTGACGAGTTTGGCTACAAGAAAGACGCCAAAGGCTACCGCAGCATGCCCGATGGCAAGCCCTTGGTCTTCACCATTTATTCCTCGACTTCTTCCATTGACCGTGAGCGCGATGAACTTTGGAAAAAATCCATGGACCGCATTGGCATTCGACTCAAAGTCAAAAAAGACAAGTTTCCAGAAATGCTGAAGCAGGGTAAGCAGTGTGCCATTCCATCCTGGGCATTGGGCTGGACGCGTTCATCTGAAGCTGAGTTTGTGATGAAGTTGCTGTATTCCAAAACCATTGGGCAAAACAATTACGCATGCTTTGAAAATGCCGAGTACGACGCTAATTTTGAAAAACTCAAACGTTTGCCAGATGGCCCTGAACGAACCAAAGTTCTGCACAACTTGTACCGTTTGATGGAAGTCAATGGTGTGTTGGGACTCAGTTCAACGGGCATTGCCACACGCCTCAGTCATCAGCGGGTGGAGGGCTACCGCAAACACCCCTTGATCTTGGGTGATTGGATTTACTATGACATTCAAAAACCTTAAGAGGGATTGAGCATGAGTGCCTACATCCTTCGCCGTTTATGGCAAATGATTCCCACTTTGGCGGGTGTTATTTTGCTGGTTTTTTTCTTGTTCAATTGGATCGGTGGTGACCCGGCCTACGTGTTGGCTGGTTTGTTTTCCAATCAAGAGCAAATAGACAGCATTCGCGCAGAATTGGGCTTGGACCAACCCTTGCACATTCAGTTGTGGATCTTCGTTCAACAAGTGGCCACATTCAATTTTGGCAACAGTTGGACCACTGGGGAATCGGTGGCCGATATTTTTGCCACACGACTGCCCGCGTCACTGACGTTGATGGCGCCTTTGCTGGTCATTGAAACACTGATCGCTTTGGTGCTGGCAGTAGGATTGGCCTGGGTCCGTGGATCTTCAATCGATCGTGGCACCATGGTCGTTTTCACGGCGTTGATGTCGGTCAGTATTTTGGTCTTTATCATTCTGGGCCAATATGTGTTGGCTTATCGATTGGGTTGGTTTCCAGTTCAAGGTTGGAGTGACAACTACTGGAAGAACATCACAACCTATGCGCCACTTCCCATTCTGTTGGGCTTGTTGGTCAGCATTGCGCCCAATACGCGTTTGTTCAGAAGCTTTGTGCTCGACGAAGTTGACCAAGATTACGTTCGCACTGCGCGCGCCAAAGGCTTGTCTGAGCCTCGGGTGATGTTCATCCATGTGCTGCGCAACGCGCTGATCCCTGTGATCACGTTTGTCATTTCAAACTTGCCAGGTTTGTTGCTGGGAGCGTTTTTGTTAGAGCGCTTCTTTGGCATTCCTGGTGTGGGACGTGAAATCATTTTGGCGGTCGAACGCAGCGACTTTCCGGTCATCAAGGCCGTCACGATTTATGTGGCCATTGCCACCATGGTCTTCAACTTGATCGGCGACGTTCTCTATCGCATCACGGACCCACGCGTTCAGCTTCGCTGATGCATCATTGAATTTCATTTTTGTATGCAAACATCTATTTCAAACGCGGTTGCTGTACCGCAGATCGCCGCCAGTGAAGGTGCTTGGGCCTTAGCTTGGCGCCGTTTCAAGTCAGACAAAGTAGGGGTCTGGAGTGGCATCACCGTTGTCCTCAGTTTGCTGCTGGTCTTGTCGACCTTGTTGGGCTCTGTTGCACACGATTGGGAAAAAGAGGTGGCCGTCAGTCATGCACCACCTTCTTGGGCGCTGGGCGACATTCAATCAGCAAACAACGCCAAATCAATGCCAGAAGTTGTGCTGTATGAACCTACACCCACTGACATCGTCGATCCTATTGCCGCCCAATGGGAGTCCGCTCAAAAAGCCGTGAAGCCCAGTGGTGACAAAGTCAATGCATTGGCCACCAGCTTGCCAATGGGGTCTGACAAATGGGGCAGGGATGTGCTGTCGAAAACCATCAAAGGCGCTGAAACCAGTATTTTGGTGGGATTGGCCGCAGCGCTCATGGCAACCGTCTTGGGTTCTGTGTTGGGTGCGGTATCGGGATGGTACGGCGGCATCGTGGATGATTTGAGTAATTGGCTGTACAACGTATTTCACTCCATTCCAGGCATCTTGTTGATCTTGGCAATTGCCGCTGTCCTCAATACCAAAGGCACCATGGCTGTGGTCATCATTTTAGGGACTACGGGTTGGACTGGTACATATCGACTGATGCGTGGGGAATATCTGAAGCATCGAAACCGTGATTATGTGAGGGCGGCAGACGCCATTGGCGCATCCAACAACCGCCGCATGTTTGTGCACATTTTGCCCAATGTCAGTCACGTGATCTTGGTCCAATTTTCGTTGCTGACTGTTTCATGCATCAAAGCCGAAGTCATTTTGTCGTTCTTAGGTTTTGGCGTACCAGTGGATGGTGTGTCATGGGGCACCATGTTGACGGAAGCCCAAAATGACTTGCTGGTTGGCATTTGGTGGCAATTGCTGGCAGCAACATTGGCCATGTCGATTTTTGTGACTGCCTTGTCACTGCTGACAGACTCACTGCGGGATGCACTCGATCCCAAAGTGATTCATTGAGACGATATTGAGAGACTATTTCAAGCATGGCTACACGTCGCACACCCCCACCCATTGCCAACATCTCCGACAATTTGTTGGAGGTTAAAAATCTCACAGTTGATTTCATCAGTGCATCCAAAGCACCGGTCAGAGCTGTCGAAGAAGTTTCTTTCGTCATTCCACGTGAACGCACTGTGGCCTTGGTCGGTGAATCTGGAAGTGGCAAGTCTGTCAGCGCCTTGGCCATCATGGGGCTCTTGCCAAGTCAAAATGCCAAGGTGGCGATTCACTCCAAAATTGACTACGACGGACGCTCCTTGTTGAATCTCAGCCGCCCCGAGTGGCAGTTGATTCGCGGTTCTCGAATCGCCATGATTTTCCAAGATCCCATGACGTCGCTCAACCCTGTTTACACCGTGGGTTATCAGCTGGCTGAAATGCTCCGAATTCACAAGCGCATCAGCGGCAAAGAAGCCTTAAGCCGTGCGCGCGACTTGCTGGAGGAGGTGGGTATTCCAGAACCGCAGAAACGCATCCATACGTATCCGCATGAATTGTCAGGTGGACAGCAGCAGCGCGTCATGATTGCCATGGCCTTGGCTTGTGAGCCAGAGTTGTTGATTGCAGACGAACCCACCACAGCGCTGGATGTCACTGTGCAGCGTCAAATCATGATGCTGTTGGCTGAACTGCGCGAGCGACGCCGAATGGCCATGTTGTTCATTACCCATGACCTTGGCTTGGTCAGTGAAGTGGCCGATCATGCGGTGGTGATGCGCAAAGGAACGGTTCGTGAGGCCGGTCCTGTTAAAACCATTTTCAGTGCGCCTCAAGACCCCTACACCAAGGCCTTGCTCAGTTGCAGACCCAGTGCAGAACGACAAGGCAAACGTTTGTTAACCATTGATGATTGGATGTCGGCCCAACCCACCTCTCATCTACCTCAAAACAATTCAGACAATCCTGAAATTGTGACCATCACAGCCTCTGCAGCGGCTGCTCCCATGAGTGCCTCTGAGCATGCTTTGCTTGAAGTTCAAAATTTACGCAAAGTATTCAAACGTTCTGGCAATTGGTTCAAGAGTGATGATTTTGTCGCCGTTGAAGATGTCAGCTTCAAACTACAGCGCGGTCAAACGGTTGGTTTGGTGGGGGAGTCGGGCTCTGGCAAAACAACGGTGGGGCTGTGTTTGTTGCGCTTGCATGAAGCCACGGCAGGCAAGGTGCTATTTGATGGTCAGAACTTGCTAGAGATGTCGAATCAGGCGTTTGCCAAATACAAGCGTCGTCTTCAAATTGTTTTTCAGAATCCTTATGCATCTTTAAACCCAAGGTTTACCGTGGGTGAAATTTTGAGCGAGCCCATGCAGTTGCACGGCATTGGCGCTGGTTCTGCCGATTGGGAAAAGCAATCTTTGGCGCTGCTAGACAAAGTTGGCATGCCTGCGTCAGCGCTGAAGCGCTATCCCTTTGAGTTCTCAGGTGGCCAGCGTCAGCGGATTGCCATTGCGCGTTCGCTCAGCTTGTCACCAGAGGTGGTCATCTTGGATGAGGCTGTATCGGCATTGGATGTTTCTGTCCAAGCGCAGGTTTTGAATCTCTTGAAGGACTTGCAAAAAGACCTTGGGCTCAGCTATTTGTTCATATCGCACGATTTGGAAGTGGTGCGTTACATGTCTGACACTTTGTTGGTGATGAACAAGGGTCAAGTGGTGGAGCAAGGTGATGCGCTAAGCATTTATGCCAAGCCGCAGCACAGTTACACACAAACCCTGCTGGCTGCCGTTCCCAAAGTTCAGCATGCGATGGCTGTTTAAGCACTCTTAGCGTCTGGCAAGGCCTTAAGGCTTTTCAAATAAGGCCTTGAATAGGCGATCAGTGCCACCAGAAGCGTGCCTGCGCCTGCTGCGCCGAGTGAGCTTCGCATGCCCCAGTGCTCGGCCATCCAGCCTCCCAAAATGGCGCCAGGACCTGCTGGTAGCAAAATCAACCAACGCATGGTGGTGGTCATGCGGCCTAAGAGTTCTGTTGGCGTAAATGATTGCCGAAGCGATAAGAAATTCACAAAGAGCAAGGTGGCGCCCCAACTGAAACAAAGAAGCATCCAAGAGAACAAAAACAAACTTGGCAAGTAACTTTCTAGGGCCAACAAGCTGATCCATCCAAACGATGTGATGGCGATTCCCAAGATGAGCGCGGGTCCAGGACCAAAGCGCGATGACAATTTGGGCCCCGCCATGCCGCCCAACACAGAACCAATGCCCAATGCGACAAAACTCATTGAGACCAAGGTTTCGTCTAAGCCTAAGTCTTTGACAGCAAAAATAATTTGAACTGACAAAGCCAATTGCGCAAAAAATTGCCAAGCACCCACTGTGGCTGCCATTTCGATGAGCATTTTTTGTGATTTGACAAAGTTCACACCTTTCATCAATTCATCTTTGAATGATCGGTCTTTCCAGGTGGACCGAGGTGGAACTACTTCGTGAATTCGGATGCCACGCAACATCACCACCGAACCTATCAAAAGTAAAGCATCCATGACCAACGCCAAGGGCGCACCAAACACGCGTATCAACAAACCTGCCATGCCAGGGCCCAGTACTTCTGCCATAGAGCCAGCAATGGCGTTTTGTGAATAGGCTTCAACCAGTTTTTCACGTCCGACAAGTTGGGTCAGAACAATTTGAGAGGCCGATCCGGCGATGGTGTAAACAGTGCCCAGTGCAAAGCTGACCGCATACATCAAGGGCATGTTAAGCATGTCCAGCGCCCACGCCAGTGGAATGAGAAGCAAGGTACAGCCCATGAAAATTTCACCGGCAATGTACAGGGGAAGTTTTTGCATGCGATCAATGAGCACGCCACCTGGCAGTGAGAGCAACACAAAGGGGGCAATTTCCATGGCCGTGAGCAGGCCCATTTGGGTGGGGCTGGCGTCTAACAGGAACACCGCTGTGAGGGGCAAAGCCAACATGGTGATTTGACCTCCCAAATTGCTGAACAAAATGGAGAGCCACATCCGTCGGTAGCCGGGAATTTGAAAGAGGGGACTGCGAAAGATGTTCAAAAGGAAAAACCCCGCTAAAACAAGGTTCTAGCGGGGTTTGAATTTGGCGGAGCAGGCGGGATTCGAACCCGCGGTGGGCTATGAACCCACACACGCTTTCCAGGCGTGCGACTTAAACCACTCATCCACCGCTCCGAAGCCCGCAAGTATAGCAGTTTAGAGGCACATTCTTGACCCAAACCGCTTCTGATGGCCCGTTTATTCATTACACTTCGCCCCTGTTGTCCAATTTTTGACCCAAGGCAGGTCCCCTATGAAATTTCGTTTTCCGATCGTCATCATCGATGAAGACTACCGCTCTGAGAACACCTCAGGTTTGGGTATCCGTGCCTTGGCTCAGGCCATTGAAACCGAGGGCTTTGAAGTCTTGGGTGTGACCAGTTATGGTGACTTGTCACAGTTTGCGCAGCAGCAATCACGTGCCAGTGCCTTCATTTTGTCGATTGACGATGAAGAGTTCACACCAGGCCCAGACCTTGACCCTGCCGTTTTGAGTTTGCGCGCTTTCATTGAAGAAGTGCGTCGCAAGAATGCAGATGTGCCCATCTATATTTATGGTGAAACCAAAACCTCACGCCACATTCCCAATGACATCTTGCGTGAATTGCATGGTTTCATTCACATGTTTGAAGACACGCCTGAGTTTGTGTCGCGTCACATCATCCGTGAAGCCAAAAGTTATTTGGAAGGTGTTCAACCGCCTTTCTTCAAAGCCCTGCTCGACTATGCAGAAGACGGCTCGTACTCATGGCACTGTCCAGGCCATTCAGGTGGCGTCGCCTTTTTGAAGAGTCCTGTAGGCCAGATGTACCACCAGTTTTATGGTGAAAACATGTTGCGTGCTGACGTCTGTAATGCTGTTGAAGAATTGGGCCAGTTGTTGGACCACAACGGCGCGATTGGCGAGAGCGAACGCAATGCGGCGCGCATCTTCAACGCCGACCACTGTTTCTTTGTGACCAATGGCACCAGCACGTCCAACAAGATGGTTTGGCACCATACCGTGGCACCTGGCGATGTGGTGGTGGTTGACCGCAACTGTCACAAATCAATTTTGCACGCCATCATCATGACTGGCGCGATTCCTGTTTTCCTTAAACCCACTCGCAACCATTACGGCATCATTGGTCCTATCCCTCAAAGTGAATTTGAAGTGAGCAACATCCAAGCCAAGATCAAGGCCAACCCCTTGCTCAAAGGCATTGATGCTAAAAAGGTCCAGCCACGCGTCATGACGCTGACGCAGTCGACCTATGACGGTGTGCTGTACAACACCGAGACCATCAAGGGCATGCTGGATGGCTATGTTGAAAACCTCCACTTTGACGAAGCTTGGTTGCCTCATGCAGCGTTCCATCCGTTTTATGGCACCTACCACGCCATGGGCAAGAAGCGCGCACGTCCCAAGAATTCTGTGGTCTATGCCACGCAATCCATTCACAAACTGTTGGCGGGTATCAGCCAAGCCAGCCATGTGTTGATTCAGGATTCTCAAAATACAAAGTTGGACAGGCACCTGTTCAATGAAGCCTATTTGATGCACACCAGCACCAGCCCTCAGTACAGCATCATTGCCAGCTGCGACGTTGCTGCGGCCATGATGGAGCCTCCTGGCGGTACAGCTTTGGTGGAAGAGAGCATCGCCGAAGCTTTGGACTTCCGTCGTGCCATGCGCAAAGTGGATGACGAGTACGGCAAAGACTGGTGGTTCAAAGTGTGGGGCCCCGAGAACTTGGTCGATGAGGGCATTGGACGCGCTGAGGACTGGATCATTCGCAGCGATTCACGCAAAAAGGGCAGCAAGTGGCATGGCTTTGGTCAGATGGCCGATGGCTTCAACATGCTGGACCCTATCAAGGCCACCATCGTGACCCCTGGTTTGAATTTGGATGGCAAGTTTGACAAGGCGGGCATACCGGCTTCCGTGTTGACCAAATTCTTGACAGAGCATGGCGTGGTGGTTGAGAAGACCGGCCTTTACAGCTTCTTCATCATGTTCACCATTGGCATCACCAAAGGTCGCTGGAATTCTTTGCTGACAGCCTTGCAGCAATTCAAAGATGACTACGATCGCAACCAGCCCATGTGGCGCATCATGCCGGAGTTCTGCCAGAAGCAGCCCAAATATGAGCGCATGGGCTTGCGTGATTTGTGCCAGCACATTCACGCGCTGTACGCCAAATACGACATCGCACGCTTGACCACGGAAATGTATTTGTCCGACCTCACGCCTGCCATGACGCCAGCAGATGCCTATGCGCAAATTGCCCGTCGTAAAACAGAGCGCGTGGCCATCGATGAATTGGAAGGCCGCATCACCGTGGGATTGGTGACACCTTATCCTCCAGGCATTCCATTGTTGGTGCCCGGTGAGGTCTTCAACAAGAAGATCGTGGATTATTTGAAGTTCTCTCGTGAGTTCAATCTACAGTGTCCTGGCTTTGAAACCGACATTCATGGTTTGGTGGAAGAGAAGGGCGAAGACGGTGTAAAGCGTTACTACGCTGATTGCGTTCGCGTCGATTGATCACTGCTGTCCTTGAATGAACTTCAAATCACGAACCCACTTATTTCTTGCTTTGATCGTGCTGCTGTCTTTGGGTGGCGGTACTTGGTATTGGCAGCATCAAAGGGCCAAAGCAGCGCCAGTCAAAGATGTCCTGGTGAAAGTATTCCAAGCCTCTGAGGTGACGCAAGCCCAATTGCAGGCGCTGTCTGGACGGATTGAAATGTCGGGGGTGTTGATTGCCTCTGAAACAGCCACATTGCGCAGTAAAACGGCAGGGACTTTGCTCCGTTTGAATGTTGCCGAAGGTCAAACGGTTCAAAAAGGCCAAATTCTGGCTGAAGTAGATGTACGTGACTTAAGTTCAAGAACTGAGGAGCGTGAAGCAGCACTGAGTTCGGCTCAACGGGCCTACCAGTTGAGCTTGTCGCAGCACAAAGCCAATCAAGATTTGTCACGACAAGGCTTTATTTCAGAAACGGCTTTGGCTTCTTCGCAGGCTAATTTGGCCGCTAATTTAGCGCAGTTGAAAGCAGCCGAGTCGGCCGCCATGGCACATTCAAAACAAGTTGCTGATGCTGCGATCACGGCACCTTTTGCCGGGGTTGTGGCACGTCGGTTGGTTAACGCAGGTGAAAAAATTTCGCAAGAACAAGAAGTGCTTCAATTGCTGAACCCAGCCCGCTTGGAGTTCAAGGCCATGGTTGACGCAGCTGCAAGTCAATTTCTCAAACCTGGCTTGAAGATGCCCGTTCAATTTGAAGGCGTCAGTCAGGCCGTTATGCTTCGTTTGGATCGCATGGGTCCTGGTAACGATGCAGGATCCCGCGCACTTCCTGTGTATCTCACGCTAGAGCAGGCAAGTTTGCCACCCATGCTTCGCCCGGGTTTGATGGGCATGGCGCAATACGCCTATGCATTAAGCAAAGAGGGTTTGACCTTGCCGATCACTGCCGTCCAAGAAGAAGGTGGCAAGAGCATCGTTTGGGTCATTCAAGAGGGCGTGCTCAAACGTCAGACCGTCACGACTGGTATGAAGGATTCACAAGGTCAGCGCATATACATCTTGGATGGCCTGAAAACCACTGACGCTGTGTTGGCGCTTCGATTTGAGGGCCTGAAAGAGGGCACCAAGGTTGAGGTCAAGCGCTGATGTGGGTTACGCGTGTATCGATTGCAAGGCCTGTCTTTGCGGTCATGGTGATGATTGCCTTGTGTGTCCTAGGCATCTTTTCTTATGTCAAGTTGGGGGTAGAACAACTGCCTGATTTGAACTTGCCGATTGCCTATGTCGATGTGCTTTACCCAGGTGCGTCGCCGCAATCGGTGGAGGAAGAAATCACTAAAAAAATTGAAGAAGCACTCAATGGCATTGCCGGTGTGAAACGCATCACATCACGCTCTTTCGAAGGTCGCAGCCAAACCAGTGTCGAATTCAATTTGAATGCCAACATGGCCCGTGGCATGCAAGATGTGCGGGACAAAATAGCAGCTGTGCAGGCCGCATTTCCAAAAGATGCCAAAACCCCCTTGGTTTTGCGCGTTAACAATGAGGCCTCAGAGCCTGTGGCGGTGATTGGGGTTTTGTCGCAATCCAAGACGCATCGCGATGTGTCGATGTTGGCGGAATTGCAAGTGGTTCGACGTTTGCAACGAATTGATGGCATTGCCTTCATCAAAATTTCTGGCAATGCCACGCGAGAAATTCGCATCGACTTGAACCAACAAAAATTGCGTGCCAATGCTGTTCTTCCCATAGACATCAGCAATGCCCTCAAAGCTCAAAATCAAGATGCACCCATTGGCTTGATATCCAATGACGTTCAGGATGGCATTTTGCGAATGGAAGGTCGGTCCAAAAATTATTTGGACTTGAACGCTACCGTGGTTCAGCAACGAAGCGGATTGCCTGTGACTGTGGCAGATCTTGGCAATCTTTACCTGCGTGAAAAAGAACTTGAATCCTTGGCGCGTATCAACGGTCAGCGTGCCATCAGCATTGAAGTGTTTAAACAGCAAGACGCCAACATTGTGAGCACAGGCGAGGGCATCAAAGAGGCCTTGGCTGAACTCAAGAATCAAATTCCCGCAGATGTTGAAATTCGCACAATCAGCTTGAACAGCGATTGGGTCAAGGTTTCATTGGTGGGCGTCCAAAGAACGCTGATTGAAGGCGCTTTGTTGACGGTGGCCATTGTGTTGCTTTTCTTGAAGTCTTGGCGAAGCACGGTGATCACAGGATTGACCCTGCCCATTTCGGTCATTTCCAGTTTCATCGCCGTTCAGGCTTTTGGATTCACACTCAACTTCATGACCATGATGGCTTTGTCACTGTGCATCGGCTTGCTGGTGGACGATGCCATTGTGGTGCGTGAAAACATTGTGCGGCATTTGGCCATGGGCAAATCGCATGTCCAAGCGGCTCTGGAAGGCACTCAAGAAATTGGCTTGGCCGTTTTGGCGACGACCTTTGCGATTTGTGCTGTATTTGTGCCGATGGCTTTCATGGATGGCATCACAGGTCGCTTGTTTTTCCCATTCGGAATCACGGTGGTTGTCGCAGTGATCATCTCTTTGTTGGTCAGTTTTACCTTGGATCCGATGTTGTCCAGTGTTTGGCCAGAGCCCGCCAATGCCAATTTGGACCGGGTGCCCGTGCTCGGCTATTTGATTGCGAGGGTCGATCGTTTCATGGCAGGATGCCACGCATCTTACGAGTCTTTGGTTCACTGGATTTTTGACACTCGCAAGTTTGAACTCGTTCCAGGGTTGAGGCTGTCGCATCGTGCGTTGGTGCTTTGGGGTGCGGTATTGAGCTTGGTGATTGCATTTTTACTGACCAAAGTGGTTGGAACAGAATTCATTCCACAGACAGACCGTGGACTGATTCAAATCACCATGCGCTTGCCGGTGGGGTCTAGCTTGCCACGCAGTAGCGAAAAGTTGGCCCAAGTTGAGGCGGCCATTCGATCTGTGCCTGAAGTTGAAACGGTGGTGACCGTGATTGGTGGCAGTGATGCTGGATTTTTGGTGGGTCGAAATCAGGCGGCCGTCAACATTGTCTTAAAACCCAAACATGAACGGCAACGCACGCAAAAGCAAATTGAAGAAGTTCTTCGGAAGTTGACGCAGCCCATCTCAGGCATTGAAGTGGCCATTGGCTTGGACAGGCCGATCTACATTGCGGTGTTGGGCAACGATGCCGAACGTTTGGCGCAATTCAGCAAAGACTTTTCTGAAAAGATCAAAAGCATTCCAGGCATTGTGGACGTGGACCTTTCCGTCAAGCCTGGACTGACAGCCTACAGCGTCAAACTGGATGCATTGGCCATTCGTGAACTGGGCTTGAACGCTTCGCAAGTGGCGCAGACGCTGAGAGCCTATGTCAATGGTGAAGTTGCCACAAACTGGCTGGCAGGTGATGGTGAGCAGGTTCAGGTGGTCTTACGTTTGCCTGAACTCGATCGTCAGCATTTGGTGCAAATGCACAAATTGCCCGTTGCGTATACCAAAGAAGGCCAAGCCATTGAATTGGCCAGAGTGGCGCGCATTGAACCCACAGCCAACCCAGAAGTGATCAGGCGCCAAAACTTGATGCGCCGCGAAGCCATTTTTGCAAGTGTTGAAGGCCGTCCAGCTGGTGATGTAGGCGCTGATGTTCAAGCCATGATGAAAGCCACTACACCGCCGGAAGGCATTTACTTTGATTTGCAAGGATCGACCAAAGATCAGCAAGATGCATTCTCGGCCATCTTGAGTGCCATGTTGATGGCCGTGCTTTTCATTTACATTGTGTTGGCCAGTCAATTCAACAGTTTCAAACAGCCGATTGCCATCATGGCATCGCTGCCTTTGGCCTTGATGGGCGTGATGCTTTCTTTGTGGCTCACTCAAACAACATTGAACTTGTTCTCCATGATTGGCATGGTGATGCTGATGGGCTTGGTGACCAAAAACGCCATTTTGTTGATCGACTTTGCCAATGAATCGCGCAGGCGTGGCCTTTCAGTGAAAGATGCATTGCTTGAAGCTGGACAGGTTCGCATGCGACCCATCATGATGACCACCTTTGCAATGATATTTGGCATGCTGCCCTTGGCCTTGGCGCTGAACGAAGGCGGTGAATTACAAGCAGGCATGGGACGCGCCATCATTGGTGGTGTATTGACGTCTACTTTTTTAACCTTGGTGGTGGTGCCCGTGATTTACTCTTACCTTGTCAAAGACGATGCGACTTAATATTCAATTTGACCAGGCAAAAAAAACCGCTCCGAGGAGCGGTTTTTAGCAGCAACTTACAAGTTAATTAAATTTATAGTTGGCTGACAAGTACACGAATCGTGCACGGGGATCATACATAGAGATGTCATAGCCTGATGCGAATTGATTCGATGCAGGCACATAAATTGGAGGGTTCTTGTCAAGCAAGTTCTTCACACCCAAAGTCAGTTTGAGGTTTTTTACACCGCTGTAAGAAACTTGAGCGTTATAGGTTGTTTGATTTGGAACATAGTTAGGTTCTCCGTCCAACATTCTGTCACCAGTCCTGTAACCAGTATAAAAGTTTTGACCGAGGGTATAGCGCCATGGGCCTGTTTCGTACGAAACTGTGAGCAAATGTTTCCACTTAACAATGACGCCACCGCTATCAGCGCCAATGACAGGATCGCCATTGGACTCAACCATGGTTCCAACTTTTCTTGAAATTGTTCCACTTGGTGACGTTTCGTCAGCTTTGTTCATGTATGTGCCATACATTGAAAGCCCAAGAGTCCCTGATTCCAAATTCATCTTATAAGCAGCATTCAAATCAATGCCTGAATATGATGCGGATCCAATGTTTGCAAAAACACTCTTAACTTGATCAACCATTCCAGTTGATGGGTTCAGGGTTACTAACCCCGCGTAAGCTGCGTCACCAGATCGGAAGCGAGAAACAGTTTCTTGTGCGGATGCACTGGTAATTTTTCCATCGATCTCAATGTTCCAAGCATCAATACCAATTGTTAGATTCTTAACAGGCGTTAGTACCAAACCAATTGATTTTTGCTTAGATTTTTCTGGTTGAAGATTCGGGTTGCCACCACTGACTTCTTGAACCTGTTGATTCGGCATGTTTGGGAATTTTGGATCCGTAAACTGTGCCGATGTTCCAGTAGTCTGCGGAGTCCACAAACTGGTAAGTGATGGAGCTCTGAAACCAGTGCCCATTGACGCGCGAACGACGGCAATGTTGCTTGCTTTCCAGCGTGCATTTGCTTTGTATGTATCTGCACCACCAAAGTCGCTGTAGTTATCGTGGCGCGCAGACGTATTCAATTCCAGTGTTTTGCTAACAGGAATTGAGAGTTCGCCAAATGCAGCAGTGTTGGATCGATCTTTGGTCAAAGCCAGTTGGGCACCACCCAATCCAGCAATATCGCCTGAAGCGAGTGCTGAGTCAGGATTGCGTTCAAGTTCGTATTTTTGATACTGAACGCCTGCTGCATACATGGCTTCACCGCCTGGTGCATTAAATGCTGGTCCCGTTATCTTTGCATCTCCACCAACTGTTTTGGTGTTGATGCCAATGGTCGAACCTGTATATTTTGCAGCTTGGACTGCTTGCTTAAAAGCGTCGGTTTGTGCAGAAGCTGGAGCCCAAGGATTCCAGTCATTACGCGAATTGACGATTTGAGCAAACTTGACTTGTGAAAAATAGCCATCAGCTACGCCAGAGTCAACTTTGGAAGTCATTGAATAGACGGCACTTTCCCATGCATGCCCATTCAGATCACCTCTAGCACCGGCAACAAATCGAGAATCATTCAAATTGTTGGTATTTGTTCGTGGCCCAAAGTCGAATACGCGAGATGTAATCGCCAACGATTGACCAACCAGTGAGCCGAATCCTTGTTTGGTTAAGTAATCTGCTGCTATTTTGTAATTGGGATTGGATGGGCTGATCAATAGCGCCGGATCAATTTTTTGAGCCGCAAATAGGCTATCAGTTGTCAGGAAAGAATATCTGACAGGGCTCGGTTGATAGCGAGAAGTCAAATCAGTTTGCGAAATGATTGCGTCACCGAACAACTGAACAGAATTATTTAACTTGTATTTCCCGGAGAAAGAAACGCTGAGTGCTTCACGTTCTGGGACCAATCTCACATCCTTTGCACTGTCGTAGAGACAATAGGGCGCTTTACCTCCGGAAAGGCTTGGATATAAGAACATGGAAATGTCCGCACAGTTACCACTTGCTGCCAAGGGGTTTCCGTACCAAGTAGAACCTTTAAAAGTCGATGCTTTTCCAACGCCAGGAATCCAGCCGCCTTCGATGTTGCCTTGTCCAGTTGCGGCGCCTACTAGGTAGGGAAATACATTTCCAGTTTTTGCAAAATCACGGTCTCCAGCATAAAGCTCTTTTTCAGTCTCAGCTGAGAAAGAACCCGTAATGTTAAAGCCGTCAGTAGCGTAATTTCCCTTGCCAACCGTCACGCCAAATGTTTTCCTTTGACCACCACCAGGTCGAGTTGGGGTGCCAACGTTCGCAGAAACTTCCACGCCTTGGAAATTGTTAGTCATGATGAAATTGACAACACCTGCAATCGCATCCGACCCATAGGTGCTTGATGCGCCGTCTTGAAGAATTTCAATTCTTTCGATAGCTGCCAAAGGTATCAGGTTCAGGTTGCCATTTGCTGGGCGTCCATTTACCAAAACAAGTGTGTATTGGTCTCCAATTCCCCTGAGTGAAATTGTTGCTTGACCATAATTAGAAACACCGCCAGCGCCATCAAGTGAGCTATGCGTACCTCCCATTGATTGGGCAATAGGCATAAACTTCATCAACTCCTCGGTGTTGCTCACACCAAAAGACTTGATTTCTTCTTTGGTGACAACTTGAATTGGCAAAGCTTCGTCTGAAACAATTCGACGGATAGCTGATCCAGTAACGAATACTTCTTCTACCTTTTGCTGAGCAACTGCATTTAAGCTTGAAAATCCAATCAATGCAATGACGCCAAGGTGTATCGGACTGACTTTAAAATTTGGCATTTTTAATCCTTTTGTAACTAAATGAATATGAGAATGAAGTGAAAAATGGTCTTTTCGGAACAACCAGACACTCGTGTACGGCTGAGAAAAGACCAAAAGTTACATTTCAGTTACTCATCCTCTAAATATCTGACAAATTTGTGAAAATTGCTATTCTGATTTTTGGTAATGTTAAAAAAAAACAACGCCCTAGGACGTTGTTTTTGGGAGGGGATGCGACTAGAAAATTAAGCTTCGCCGATACCACCCACAACATGGCTGAAACCACCATCGACATACACAATTTCGGCAGAGATGCCTGCTGACAAAGGACTCATCAGAAATGCGGCTGTATTGCCAACATCCTCAATGGTGACGTTGCGGCGAATGGGGGATGCGGCTGCAACAGCACTCAGAATTTTGCCGAAGTCTTTGATGCCACTGGCGGCCAAAGTTTTGATGGGTCCGGCACTGATGCCGTTGACGCGAATTTTCTTGGGTCCCAAAGAGTCTGCCAAGTAGCGCACAGAGGCTTCCAAGGATGCCTTGGCCAAACCCATGGTGTTGTAGTTTGGTACCACTTTGAGGGCGCCCAAATAGGTCAAGGTGAGCAAAGCAGCGTTTTCGCGCAAGTATGGGAGGGCTGCCTTGGCCATGGCTGGAAATGAATACGCACTGATGTCGTGCGCAATTTTGAAGCCTTCACGGCTGAGGCCTTCAATGAAATCGCCGGCGATGGCTTCCCTGGGGGCGTAGCCGATGCTGTGAACAAAACCGTCAAATTGTGGCCAGTGTTGCGACAAATCTTTGAACAATTTGTCAATTTGCGCATCGTCTCCCACATCGCAGTCAAAGATCAGCTTGGAGCCAAAGTCAGCCGCAAATTCTGTGATGCGGTCCTTGAATCTCTCGCCCACATAGCTGAAAGCCAATTCAGCACCCTGTTCATGACAAGCTTTGGCGATGCCGTAAGCGATAGAACGGTTGGAGAGAACGCCTGTGATCAGGATTTTTTTGCCAGCAAGGAAGCTCATGGTGTGAAAGGAAAGTTATCTAATTCGACATTTTGACATGCTGGCCTGTCCTAGACGATGACGCTCTTTGTTGGTTGCTTGCAACATTTCTAACTTTTTGAATTGATTCAATGAATCAATATTATTTTTAAAGTAATTATCAAGTATTCGTTGTCTGTATATTTTGAATTCTATAGAAAACGAAGGTTTGTCGTCATCAAGACCCTACTCGTGTAATTCCCAAGTTAACAAAAGTAACTTTTCGACTAAAAACATCAAATCTATTATTTTTTGATTTGAAAGGTCGCTTGATGTTTAAGCCATCCAAAATTAGCCTGGCTGTTATGGTTCTCATGACTGCTGGTGTTTCGCCCATGGCATTCGCCCAGCAATCGGGTCTTGCGGAAGTCACCATCACTGGCTCGAACTTGAAGCGTGCTGATAAAGAGGGAACATCTCCCATTCAAACAATCTCTGCCCAAGAGATTCAGCAATCGGGTGCCACCAGTGTTTTGCAATTGTTGAAGGCAGTCCCTTCAATGGGCGTGGGTGGTTACAACGACACACCGGATCAAAATGGTTTCTCACGTGGCGTGGCCACCGCATCTCTGCGTGCTTTGGGTTCTACCTCTACATTGATTTTGCTGAATGGCCGTCGCATGACGCCCTCCGCGTATGCCAATCCCAACAATGGTCAATCGACCTTGTATGACTTGAACAGCATCCCAGTCTCTGCCATCGAGCGCATTGAGATTTTCAAGGACGGTGCTTCAGCCGTTTATGGCTCTGATGCCATGGCGGGTGTGATCAACTTCATCACCAAAACCGGTTTTGTGGGTGGCGAAATTTCAACCAGCATTGGTGCCAATGACAACCAAGAATTTGGTCGTCGTAATGTCAATGGCACTGTAGGCATGGGCAATTACAAAGCAGATGGCAAAAGCCTGATGTTGTCATTCGATTTGTCTTCTCAAAACAAGACAACGGTGCGTGATGGCTCATTTGACATCCGTGCCTCTGAATACGCAGCAATGAACAACCGTTTGATCCCGTATTACAGCTACGCAACAGATCAGCCTTTTTTCTTCAAAGAGCGTGCACTCAATTCCAAATCGTTCTTCACGACTGGAAATGCGACTTCGCCCAACATCTTGAACAAACTGAACTGTGATCCATCCAAGCAATTGGTGGGCAGTGCCGCATACGGTATTGCTTCGTCCAGTTTCTTGTTTGGCCGAACATTCTGTAACTACGATGGCGATGCATTTACCGATGTGCAAACCGAGGGCGAAGATTTCAGCTTGCTAGGAATCGGCAAGTTCAGAATCAATGAAAATTTGTCTGCATTCAGTGAATTTGCTTTCAATGACACACGTCGCACATATCGCGCTCCTGCACGAACCATTAGCGGTACATCGCCAACCACCAACTTCTTAGTTGGTGGTATTGCAGAGCCTTTCCAAGCGATTTTACCAATTGGCCATCCAGACAATCCTTTCACAGATGCACGTTCAGCCGTCGTTTATCGATTTGAAAATCTTAAAACAGGTAACGACTTACTGAATCAAAACGTCCGCTTATTGGGCGGCTTGAAGGGCGTTCAAGGTGCATGGGATTGGGAGAGCGCAGTACTCTGGAACCAATCTCGCCGTGAAGAAACAGCCTACGGCTTCTTGTACTTGCCAACATTGCGCAAGCTGATCACTGACAAGCGCTCGTTAGCATCTTTGGCGGCAGATCCCACCATCACCAAAGATTTGACCAATGTCGGCATTGCTGAAATTGCTCAATGGGATGCAAAAGCTACGACTGAGCTTGGCCAGTTGGCGGGTGGCAAAATTGGTTTGGCTGTTGGCGTTGAAGCTCGCCAAGAGCGGCTTTCCATCGATCCAGATCCCGCCAATGCTCGCGGGGATATTTTGGGGCTTTCTACAACTGCCATTCAAAGTAAACGCGATGTCGTCTCTTCCTTCTTCGAAGTGCGTACGCCGTTCTCAAAAACCTTTGAAATGGACTTTGCCGGTCGTTTTGACAAATATCCAAGTTTCAAAACAAATTTTGTGCCTAAAGTTGGCGCCAAGTGGATTGCCAATGAGGGCTTAGCCTTCCGGGGTACTTACTCAGAAGGCTTCCGTGCGCCCGCCCTGTCTCAGGTAGCTTCTGGTGGTGCACAATTCTTCTTGAATGGTACAGTTGATCCTATTCGTTGTCCTGATGGCGTAACACCCGTTGCTGGTGCAGAACAAGCTGATTGTTCCAAGAGCGTCTCTGGTGTGGGCGGTTCCAACCCAGATCTGAAACCAGAGAAATCAAAAGGCTTCTCATTGGGCATGATCTATTCGCCTACAAAAGACATCGATGTATTGATCGATACCTACAAGGTTCGTCAAGAGAACGAAGTGGCCTTGGGCAGCGCAACCTACCTGCTTGAGCACCCCGATCGTTTCCCCGCAGACGCCATCACACGCGACACCAATCCGTTGAACCAATTGAAGGATGCCAATGGCAATCCTATTCCTGGTACAGGTCCTTTGATTGCTGTCAAAACACCTTGGGTTAACCAAGGTGCCACAGAGATCACGGGTATTGACCTGGAATTGAAGTCACGCAACAACTTGGGTGAGTATGGTCGTTTGACTTCATCATTCAAAATGACGCACTTGATGTCTTACATGCGTGCCGAAGCGCCTGGCGACTTCATGCGCAATGCCGTAGGCACTGCTGGTGGTTTGAATGACTGGGCAACTTCTGTTGGCGCCATTCCACGCAATCGTTTCACTTTGTCGACAGCTTTAGAGCAAGGCTCACACATCTTCTTGGCCGCCATGAAAATGACCACGTCTATTTCCATGATGCGTCGTTATGACGGTGCCACTGAGTACCCTGTTGCTTATTGCCACTATGGTTCAGGTCAGCCCAAAACAGCGACATCTTTGGGTGGCGTTGCTTTGTACAACACCTACTACCCTGACTGCAAAGTGCCTTCATGGAAAACCTTTGACGTGGGGTACATGTACAACGGCATCAAAAACCTGCAATTGGGCTTGAACATTTCCAACGTGTTTGACAAGCCAGCGCCTTACTATCCTGGCTCCAACACCAGCACCACGGTGCAACAGGGGTATTCTTCTAGTTTGTACAACAACACAGGTCGCTACTCGCGCTTGACTGCCAAGTACATCTTTAACTAAGTTGTCTTGATATCCACTAAAAACGCCTCGATTTCGAGGCGTTTTTCTTTAGAGGGCGCTGGCGAAAAGTTCATGTCGCTTGAGATAAAGTACGCCATCTTTCAAAAACAATCATCATGTTCAGTTCAATTCATCGACTTCAGCGTTTTGCTGCCATCTGCGGGCTTGCCTTTGTGCTCCAGTCTTGTGGTGGCGTCTCCAATGAACCTGTGCCCAAAGCACTGTTGGCTGAGAATGTCCTCTTCAGCTCTTATCAAGAATCACCTAAGTATTTGGATTCAACGTCCTCGTACAGCAACAATGAAACGCCTTGGACTTATGCGGTGTATGAACCGCCACTCAAGTACCACTACTTGAAGCGCCCCTATGAGTTGGTGCCTCGCACCTTGACCGACATGCCCAGTGTCAAGTTTGTGGGCAAAGATGGTCGTGAAGTGCCTCTTCAAACACCAGCTGATCAAATTGCTGAAAGTGTCTTTGAGCTGAAAATTGAGCCCGGAATTCAATACCAACCGCACCCTGCATTTGCAAAGACGCCTGATGGCAAGCATCGGTACTTGTCATTGAAAGAATCCGATTTAGAGGGCAAGCGCCGTCCCTACGATTTTGAGCACATGGGCACGCGAGAATTGCTGGCTGAAGACTATGCCTACGCCATCAAACGTTTGGCTACACCTCGCATCAAGTCACCTTCGTTTGGTTTCTTGTCAGAAAAGATTGTGGGCTTGGCAGATTATGGCAAAGAGATCAAAGCTTTCAATGAAAAACTCAAAGAGGGTAAGTCAGCGCGAGAGGTGGGACCTTTCGGTCATTTGCCTTGGCTAGATTTCAGAGAACACAAACTGACTGGCGTTGAAGTGCTTGATGCGCACACCTTGAAAATTCGAGTGGTGGGCAAATACCCGCAATTCAAATATTGGTTGGCCATGACCTTTTTTGCGCCCATTCCATGGGAAGTCGATGCGTTTTATGCACAAGCGGGAATGTCTCGTCGCAACTTGAACCCAGACACCTGGCCCGTGGGTACGGGCCCTTACATGCTGACCGAATACATTCCCAATTCGCGCATGGAACTGGTGCGCAACCCCAACTACCGAGGCGTTCCCTATCCCTGTGAAGGCGAAGAGGGGGACAAAGAAAAGGGCTTGTTGAAAGACTGTGGTCTTAAAACCCCCTTCGTGGACAAGGTGGTCTCGGTGATCGAAAAGGAAGCCACTTCGGTTGCGACCAAATTCATCCAAGGTTATTACGACATTCCTCAATTAGAACGTGGTGAGCCTGGCATTGGTTATCAAGTGTCGATTCAAGATGGTACAGGTCGCGCCAAAGAATTGTTGGAGCGCAAAATTCAATTGCCCAGCACCATTCAAGTCGGTTTTTGGCATTTTGGTTTCAATTGGCTCGACCCCGTCGTGGGACTCGGCAAAACGCCAGAGGACCGTGTTCGCAATAAGAAGTTACGCCAAGCATTGGCCATTGCTTTTGACTTTGAAGAGTACGTGTCCATTTTTGAAGATGACCGTGCGCAGGTCAATCACAGTGTTGTGGTGCCAGGCTTGTTTGGCAACAACTTGTCAAAACCCAATCCTGTGGTTTACGACATTGCGGCCGATGGCAAATACAAACGCAAATCCATTGAGGTTGCCAAAAAGCTGCTAGCTGAAGCAGGCTATCCAGAGGGCCGCGACTCTAAAACAGGGCAGCCTTTGGTTTTGAATTACGACACGCAGGGTGTGGGTCCAGGTTACAAAGCTCGTTTGGATTGGGTGGCCAAGCAATTTGCCAAGTTGAACATCCAAATAGAAATTCGCAACACAGACTACAACCGTTTTCAAGACAAGATGCGCAAAGGTTCCGCGCAATTTTTCTTCTGGGGTTGGCTGGCCGATTACCCAGATCCTGAGAACTTCTTGTTCTTGTTGTACGGCCCTAATTCGAAGGCCAAATTTGATGGTGAAAACTCTAGCAATTTTGCGCATCCTGAATTCGATCAACTCTTTGATCGCATGAAGGACCTGGACGACACGCCCGAGCGCGCTGCCCTAATTGGTCGAATGATTGAGATCATGCAGGACGAAATGCCCATGTTGTACGGTTGGTCAGAAGAGTTTGGTGGGGCTTATCACCAGTGGGTAGGTAACGGCAAGCCTTCCAACATCATCCGTGACAGCTTGCCCTATTTGCGCATTGACCCCCAACTGAGAACCAGCAAAATCAAAGAATGGAACCAAGCCATTTGGTGGCCTTTGGCCATCCTGCCCTTGCTGCTATTGGCCGTTGCATGGCCTGCATGGAAAGCCTGGCGTCGGCGACAGTCACAGCGAGCCGTTCAAGGTTCTGCCACCTCAACAAGGAGCATGTGATGTTCAGATTTTTAACCCGAAAATTGGCCTACGGTTTTGCCATTCTCATTGGCATCAACTTGCTAACCTTTGTCTTGTTTTTCAAAGTAAATACGCCGGATGACATGGCACGCATGCAGCTCGGTGGCAAACGCGTCACGCCCGATGCCATTGAAAAATGGAAAGCTGAACGCGGCTACGACCGACCTCTGTTTTTCAATGAAAAAGAGCAGGGCGTGGCTCAAGTGACCAACACCTTATTTTTGGACAGTTCACTGCGCATGTTTGCTTTTGACTTTGGTCGTGCAGACAGCGGACGCGACATTGCTTCTGAAATTGTCCGACGTGCGGGTCCTTCCATCGCTTTGGCTTTACCAACATTTGTGGTGGGTTTGGGCATTTCGATTGTGCTGGCCCTCGGCTTGGCTTTTTTCCGGGCCACCTATTTGGATTTTTGGGGCACCGTTTTGTGCGTGGTGTTCATGTCCATCTCCTCCTTGTTTTTCATTGTGATGGGACAGTTCATGTTCTCTAGGGTTTTTCAATTGATGCCTGTTTCTGGCTTTGCGCCTGGCATGGATGCTTGGCGGTTTTTGGTGCTGCCCATTGCCGTTGGAATCTTGGCGCGCTTGGGGGGCGAGGTGCGATTCAATCGCACCTTGTTCATGGAGGAAATTGGCAAGGACTATGTGCGTACAGCACGTTCTAAAGGCTTGTCTGAAGCGCGTGTGTTGTTGGTGCACGTGCTTCGCAATGCCTTGATTCCCATTTTGAGTGCCTCTGTAGCGGTCATTCCGCTTCTGTTCATGGGCAGTCTCATCACGGAGTCATTTTTTGCCATTCCTGGCCTAGGCAGTTATTTGATTGAAGCCATTGCGGGCCAAGACTTTGCCATCGTGCGAGCCATGGTTTTCATAGGCTCCTTTTTGTACATCGTTGGTTTGATATTGACCGACATCAGCTATACCTTGGCTGATCCTCGCATTCGTTTGCAATAAGCGCACCATGCAACCTGTATTTTTACTCACCGATTTATTCGTTTATGCCATTTTGCTGTTTGTACTTTGGTACATGTGGCGAGTGCGCTCCGACCGCAATTTAAGGGCCAATTGGCGCTTGGCCATGCAACGCCCCGTCTCCATGGTCAGCAGCATAGTGCTGGGCTTTTTCTTGGTCATTGCTTTGGCCGACTCTGTTCATTACAGAGAAGCATTGCCGGCTTCCACAGGGCAAACAAGCACACAGTATTCCTCTGAGGCCAGCTCTCTTTTAGACAACTTGTTGAAGCCCTTGGCGACAGCACGAGAGCGCAGTTATTCAGAGCCCTTGTCTGCTGTGGCTTTTAGAAAAGAAACCTTTGAGCGCGATGGCGTCTCGGTGCGTGACTATCCGCGCTTGCGATTTGGCGGCAAACATTTGCAAGATCCAGCCTCCGAGCTCTCTGCAGATGTCTCGCGCAAATCGTGGACTGCACTGGGATTGGGGGCGGCCATCGTTGTGAGTTTGATGTTGCTGGGATTAGCTCTTGCAATGGCTCAAACAGGTCAATCTTTCTCTGTCGTTTTGACGCGCTTTCGAAATGGCCAAACCCTCTGGCCTTGGCGATCCATGACCATCACGTTTGCGGTTCTGGTCATGTCAATAACGTGGGTTGTGATGCTGTCGCAGGGCTACCATGTTTTTGGCACTGACAGAACAGGCAACTCTGTTTTGGTGTTTGCATTGAAAAGCGTCAGGACGGCTTTGGTCATAGGCGGCCTCACCACGCTCGTCGTACTGCCCTTGGCATTGCTACTCGGCGTCACTGCGGGTTATTTACGGGGCTGGGTGGATGAAGCGATTCAATACCTGTACACCTTGCTGGCATCCATTCCGGATGTGCTGCTGATTGCTGCATCCGTTTTGTTGTTGCAAGTGTTCATCGACAAGAATCAAGGTGTTTTTGAAACCTCACTCGAACGCGCTGACGCACGTTTGTTCTTCTTGTGTTTAATCTTGGGCATCACATCCTTCACAGGTTTATGCCGCTTGGTTCGCGGTGAAACCTTGAAATTGCGAGAGTTGGAGTACATCCAGTCGGCACGTGCTTTTGGCGTTTCAACACCCCGAGTTCTTTGGCGGCACATTGTTCCCAACTTGATGCATTTGGTGCTGATCAATACGGTGATGCAATTTTCAAGTTTTGTATTGGCTGAGGCCGTTCTGTCTTACGTCGGTGTTGGCGTCGATCCTAAGACGGCAAGTTTTGGCGTCATGATCAACACAGCGCGTGCTGAGTTGGCCGCGACGCCTTTGGTTTGGTGGACCTTGGCCACCGCATTTGGGTTCATGTTTCTGATTGTGCTCAGTGCCAATTTGTTGGCCGATGCAGTTCGGGATGCTTTTGACCCCCGAACCCGTTTACGCAGTGCCAGTTCCGTGGCGAACACAACGCAAGAGGTGGCCGCATGAGTCAGCAGTTGAACGTTCAGAATCTTGTGGTCGACTTGCAAACCGAGCAAGGCATGGCGAGGGCCGTCGATGCCCTTCATTTAACCTTGCAAAAAGGTCAAACTTTTGCTTTGGTCGGTGAGTCGGGTTGTGGCAAGTCGATGACAGCGTTGTCTTTGCTGCGCTTGTTGCCCGACAACGCGGTCATTCAAAACGGCAAAGTCAATTTGAACGATGTCGATGTTTTTGACCTGAGTGAAAAACAAATGCGTTCCATCCGCGGACGCCGCATTTCCATCATTTTCCAAGAGCCCTCCACCAGTTTGAATCCCGTGATGACTGTGGGTGATCAAATTTTGGAAGTGATCTTTCAGCACACCGACCTCCAAGCAGAACAGGCTCGAAAGAGGGCCATCGAGTGGCTTCAAAAAGTAGGCTTGCCAGAACCCGAACGGAGAATGGGCAGTTACCCATTTGAATTGTCGGGCGGACAATTGCAGCGAGTGATGATTGCCATTGCCCTGGCCGCTGAACCCGATCTTTTGATTGCGGATGAACCCACCACCGCTTTGGATGTCACCATTCAGGCGCAAATTTTGGACTTGCTCAAGAGCCTTCAACAAGAACGTGGCATGGCCATGCTCTTGATTACCCATGACCTGGCCGTTGTCAGTGGCATGGCTGATCAAGTGGCCTTGATGTACGCGGGACAAATTGTGGAGGTGGCCTCTGCCGCTGACTTCTTTGTCCGTCCCTCGCACCCTTATGCCAAATTGTTGTTGCAAGCTTTGCCAGGTGAAGATTTGAGAGGTCGTCAATTGGCAGCCATTCATGGCACGGTGCCGCCTCTGACGCAAACCTTCACAGGTTGCCGCTTTGCGCCACGTTGTCCCTACCAAACTGAAGTTTGTACAGACAAAGCTGTCGCTATGACCGCCTTGTCTGATACGCACAATGTTCGCTGTGTTCGGGTGCATGATGCCAGTTTGCAGTCTTTGAGTTTGCCTCCTTTGTTGGAGCGAGCCCAAGCGACCTCTTTGGACCACGCCGTGTTGCTGTCTGTCAAGAATTTGTCGGTGACTTATTCAATGGGCGGTGGCGTTTTGGGTGGCAAAAAAACTTTCCAAGCAGTGAAGGGCGTTAGTTTTGACATCCAAAGGGGGCAGACCTTGGCGTTGGTGGGGGAGTCTGGCTGTGGCAAGACCACCATCGGTAAATCCTTGCTGCAATTGTTGACACCACAGACCCAAGTGACGGGACAAGCCATCTTGCAAGGACAAGACCTGTTTCAACTCAAGGGACAGGCATTGCAAGCTTCCCGCAAGCAAATGCAAATCATTTTCCAGAACCCATTTGCTTCACTGAATCCCCGCATGCGTGTTCAGGAAATTCTGGAGGAGGGCATGAAGAGTCTTCACCCCGAATGGTCGGTGGACCAACGAAAAGCAGACTTGAAGATTCTGATGGATCAAGTGGGCTTGCGAGCAGATGCTCTGGACCGATACCCCCACGAGTTTTCTGGCGGGCAACGCCAACGCATTGCCATTGCTCGCGCTCTGGCTGTCAAGCCCAGCCTGATTGTCTGTGATGAGCCAACTTCTGCTTTGGATGTCTCTGTGCAGGCCCAAATTTTGAATTTGCTGCGTGAATTGCAGGACCATTTGGGCGTGAGCTATTTGTTTGTCACACACAACATTGGGGTGGTCGCCTATTTGGCTGACCGTGTTGCCGTGATGCATGCTGGTGAAATGGTCGAAATGGGGGATGCTTCTCAAATTTTGAACAATCCACAGCATGCCTACACAAAATCCTTGCTTTCAGCCGTGCCGCAACTCAACACGGCACTGTCTTAAATTGGCGCTTTTTTCCAACAAAATCGTTCCAAATCAAGGATTTATGGATTAGAATGCGAGCTTCACGACCAAACGGGCGGGTTTTCACCGCCCGTTTTTTTTGGTCGATCGATTAATGAGCAGGGTAATTACCTGTCATTTTTCAAGTCCTGAAACCTGAATGAAAAGACTGATTTCGCGTGGCATTGCAGCAGATTGTTGAAGAAACAGTAACCGGACTGGGTTACGAGCTGGTAGAGATTGAACGCTCTGCCGGAGGCCTTGTGCGCATCACCATCGACAACATCTGGGCAGAAGGCGTTGACCGAATGGACATTCCCTTTGTCACGGTGGAAGACTGCGAAAAAGTAAACAGGCAATTGATGTTTGCTTTGGAAGTTGACGGTGTTGAATATCGCCGTCTTGAAGTGTCTTCCCCCGGCATTGACCGTCCATTGCGAAATGACCGCGATTTGGCTCGCTTTGAAGGTGAGTTGATTGACATCACCCTGAAGGCCCCCATGGGCGAAGCTGCGGCTGGATTGGTCAACGCTTTGCGCAAAAAGTTTCGGGGCACCTTGGAAAAAGCAGATGCCGAGAACACATGGCAAATTGTGTGGTCCGATGCGCCAGAGCCCAAGCCTGGTGCGCGTGTCAGTAAAAAGAGACCGCCAGTTCCCATGCAAGTGCTGGGTTTCAGGTTAGACGAATTAAGAGAGGCGCGTCTTGCGCCAGTGGTTGATTTCAAGGGCCGTAAGCCCAAAATAGACTTAGGAGAGAATTAACATGAATCGCGAACTGTTGATGCTGGTTGAAGCTATCTCACGTGAAAAGAACGTGGAGCGTGACATCGTGTTCGGTGCTGTGGAGTCTGCATTGGCCCAAGCCACCAAAAAACTTTACGAAGGCGATGTGGACATTCGTGTTGCCATTGACCGCGACAGCGGCAATTACGAAACCTTCCGCCGCTGGCACGTGGTGCCTGATGAAGCGGGTTTGCAGTTGCCTGATCAAGAAATTCTCTTGTTTGAAGCACTCGAGCAAATTCCTGACATCGAAGTTGATGAATACATCGAAGAGAGCGTCGAGTCTTTGCCCATTGGCCGCATTGGTGCCATGGCCGCCAAACAAGTCATCTTGCAAAAGATCCGTGACGCTGAGCGCGAGATGTTGCTCAACGAATTCATGGCACGCGGCGAAAAAATCTTGGTCGGTACTGTGAAGCGCATGGACAAGGGCGACATCATTGTCGAGTCTGGCCGTGTTGAAGGTCGTTTGCGTCGCAGCGAAATGATCCCCAAGGAAAATTTGCGAAATGGCGACCGCGTTCGCGCCATGATCATGGAAGTGGACCTGACTTTGCGTGGTGCGCCCATCATTTTGTCGCGTTCATCACCCGAGTTCATGATTGAATTGTTCCGTCAAGAAGTTCCCGAAATTGAACAGGGCCTTCTTGAAATCAAATCTTGCGCCCGTGACCCAGGCTCTCGCGCCAAAATTGCCGTGTTGTCTCACGACAAACGTGTTGACCCTATTGGCACTTGCGTGGGCGTTCGCGGTACACGCGTCAATGGCGTGACCAACGAATTGGCGGGTGAGCGTGTTGACATTGTTTTGTGGAGTGAAGACCCCGCACAATTCGTCATTGGTGCTTTGGCACCGGCCAACGTTCAGTCCATTGTGGTGGACGAAGAAAAGCACGCCATGGATGTGGTGGTTGATGAAGAAAACTTGGCCATTGCCATTGGCCGTGGCGGTCAAAACGTCCGATTGGCTTCCGACCTCACCGGTTGGAAAATCAACATCATGGATGCTGCAGAGTCTGCTCAAAAGCAAGCCGAAGAGACAACGGGCATTCGCGCTTTGTTCATGGACAAACTTGATGTGGACCAAGAAATTGCCGACATCTTGATCGAAGAAGGTTTCACCAGCTTGGAAGAAGTGGCCTACGTGCCCTTGCAAGAAATGTTGGAAATTGAAAGCTTTGACGAAGACACGGTCAACGAACTTCGTTCACGTGCCAAAGATGCCTTGCTCACACTTGAAATTGCACGCGAAGAAAGCGTGGAAGACGTCTCGCAAGATTTGCGTGACCTCGAGGGTTTAACACCCGACCTCATTGCCAAATTGGTTGAGGCAGGCGTTCACACTCGCGACGACTTGGCCGATTTGGCCACCGACGAACTCACTGACATCACCGGACAAACCGATGGTGAAGCCACCGCCCTGATCATGAAAGCCCGTGAACATTGGTTCACTGGTCAGGCCTAAATTCAAGGAGGCAAGAACCCCATATGTCCAGTAATACCGTCGCCGAGTTCGCCAGCGAACTCAAAAAATCACCCGACACTTTGCTTGAGCAATTGCGCTCTGCAGGTGTCAACAAGTCAGCGCCATCCGATGCGTTGACTGAAACAGACAAGCAAAAGCTTCTGAGTTATTTGCAAGCGAGCCATGGCACCGCCACAGGTGAGCGTAAAAAAATCACCTTGGTTAAAAAATCAACCAGTGAAATCAAACAGGCTGATTCAACAGGTAAAGCGCGCACCATCCAAGTTGAAGTTCGCAAAAAACGCACGTTCATCAAACGCGATGACGAATTAGAAACTGAACAAACGCCCGCAGCTGCAGAGCCAGCTGCACCCTTGATCGATCATGCTGAATTGGCGCGCCGTGAAGAAGAAGCACGCAGCCAAGCCGAATTGCTTCGTCGACAAGAGGAAGCGCTTGCAGAAAAGCGGATCGAGCGCGAGGCCAAAGAACAGGCCAAACGCTTAGCAGCGCAAGCTCTAGAAGCCGAATTGGCTGCTAACGCAGCTCAAAAAACGCCCGAAGAAACTGCCGCAGAGGCTGCAGCCATTCGCAGCGCCAAAGCTGCAGCCGCTCAACATGAAGCTGACAGTATCAACGCAGCCTCTAAACCCGTTGACCCCAGCATTGCACAATCTGCTGAGGCCGAACGTGTGAATGCTGAAGCAGTCAAATTGTCTGAAAAAGCAGCGCAGAAAAAAGCCGCTGAAGATCAGGCAGAGCTCGAAGCCAAAGCCGTTGTGGCTGATGAAGCTGCACGCGAACGTGATTTGAACTTGCGCCGTAACAAAGCATTGGCGGAGGCGGAAGCCATTCGCGCCATGATGAGTGGTCCGGCCAAAAAAGCCCCAGTCAAAGAAGAACCCAAAGCGGATCCCAAAGCCGCAAAAGGCACTTTGCACAAACCGGCTCAGGTCGCAGGTGCTACCGCCAAACGCGCGCCTGCTTCGACGGATGCCAAAGATGCGGCGCCTGGTGGTAACAAAGAAATTAAATCAGCCAAGCTTTCTTCAAGCTGGGCTGGTGATCCAGCGACCAAAAAGAAAGCCATCCCAACGCGTGGCGACACCAGTGGTGGTGTTGGCCGCAACAACTGGCGCGGCGGACCTAAAAACCGTCGTGGCAATGACCGTGATCGTGAAGAACACACCCAAGCAGCACCCGTCGAGGCGCGCGTTATTGAGGTGCACGTGCCCGAAACCATCACAGTGGCTGAGTTGGCGCACAAGATGGCCATCAAGGCCTCTGAAGTTATCAAACAATTGATGAAACTAGGCCAGATGGTCACCATCAATCAGCCTTTGGACCAAGACACCGCCATGATTGTGGTGGAAGAGCTGGGCCACAAAGCTGTCATTGCTGCGCTTGACGATCCAGAAGCATTTACCGACGAGGAAGTGTCACAAAGCGATGCGCCTTTGTTGTCACGTGCCCCAGTGGTGACAGTGATGGGTCACGTTGACCACGGTAAAACGTCTCTGCTGGACTACATCCGCCGAGCCAAAGTGGCTTCTGGCGAAGCAGGGGGTATCACGCAACACATTGGTGCTTATCACGTTGAAACTGCCCGTGGCATGGTGTCCTTCTTGGACACGCCAGGTCACGAGGCCTTCACGGCCATGCGTGCACGTGGTGCTCAAGCGACCGACATTGTGATCTTGGTTGTTGCCGCTGATGACGGTGTGATGCCACAAACCAAAGAAGCGATCAAGCACGCCAAAGCAGCGGGTGTACCGATTGTTGTGGCCATTAATAAGATCGACAAACCTGATGCCAACCTCGACCGCGTGAAGGGTGAGTTGGTTGCCGAAGAAGTGGTGCCTGAAGAATTCGGTGGCGATTCACCCTTCGTAGGCGTGTCCGCTAAAACCGGTGCCGGCATTGACGAATTGCTCGAACAAGTCCTCTTGCAAGCTGAAGTGCTTGAGTTGAAAGCGCCGGTTGATGCAGCCGCCAAAGGCTTGGTCATTGAAGCGCGTTTGGACAAAGGGCGTGGTCCTGTGGCCACCGTTCTGGTTCAATCGGGTACTTTGTCTACTGGCGACGTGGTGTTGGCAGGTCAAACATTTGGCCGTGTTCGCGCCATGTTGGACGAAAACGGAAAGCCCATCAAAACTGCGGGCCCTTCCATCCCTGTCGAAATTCAGGGTCTGACGGAAGTACCGCAAGCAGGTGACGAATTCATGGTTCTCAGCGACGAACGTCGAGCTCGTGAAATTGCCACTTACCGCGCTGGTAAGTTCCGCAACACCAAGCTGGCCAAGCAGCAAGCCGCCAAGTTGGAAAACATGTTCAGCGACATGAGTGCTGGCGAAGTCAAAACTTTGCCCATCATTGTCAAAGCCGACGTACAAGGTTCGCAAGAAGCCTTGGCCGCTTCATTGCTCAAACTGTCAACCGACGAGATCAAGGTTCAATTGGTTTACGCAGCTGTGGGGGGTATCAGCGAGTCCGACATCAACTTGGCCATTGCGTCCAAAGCGGTGGTCATTGGCTTCAACGTGCGAGCCGATGCCGGCGCGCGCAAACAAGCCGAAGGCAATGGTGTCAGCATTCATTACTACAACATCATTTATGACGCTGTCGATGAATTGAAAGCCGCCATGTCTGGCATGTTGGCCCCCGAGCAGAAGGAAGAAGTCATTGGTATGGCCGAAATCCGCACAGTGTTCGTGGCTTCCAAAATTGGTACGGTGGCAGGTTGTATGGTTACCAATGGTCAAGTTACGCGCTCTTCCAAATTCCGTTTGTTGCGCGACAACGTGGTCATTTACACCGGCGACATCGACTCCCTCAAACGCCTCAAAGACGACGTTCGCGAAGTCAAAGAAGGTTTCGAGTGCGGTATCAAACTCAAAAACTACAACGACATTGCAGTGGGCGACCAACTGGAATTCTTTGAAGTTAAAGAGATTGCACGTACGCTCTAATCACAGAACCAGGTCCATCCGTTCATGGCACGCAAACCGACTAGCTCAGCCCACCGCGGATTTCGCGTGGCCGACCAGATCCAACGTGATCTGTCGGAGCTGATCGCGCGCGAGCTGAAAGATCCGCGTGTGGGCATGGTCACTTTGAATGCGGTGGAAGTTACGCCTGACTACGCACATGCCAAGGTGTTTTTCAGCTTGATTACGGGCAAGCCAGAAGAAGCGACAGCAGGTTTAAACGCTGCCGCAGGTTTCTTGCGCAATGGTTTGTTCAAGCGTTTGCAAATTCACACAGTTCCCACGCTTCATTTCATTTTTGATCGCACCACTGAGCGTGCATCCGACATGAATGCCTTGATCTCCAAGGCCGTCGCTTCACGTTCAAAGGACGAGGAGTGATATGAACGCGCCACGCACCAGGGTGCAACGGCGCCCTGTGCATGGGGTGCTGTTGTTAGACAAGCCATACGGTATGTCCAGTAACGATGCTTTGCAAAAAGCCAAGTGGTTGCTGCGCGCCGAAAAGGCAGGGCACACAGGTACCTTGGATCCTTTGGCCACGGGTGTTTTACCTTTGTGTTTTGGTGCAGCCACCAAGTTCAGCCAGCTGCACTTGGATGCAGATAAGTCTTACGAAGCCATTGTTGTTTTGGGTGTCCAAACCAGCACGGGTGATTTGGAAGGTGAAGTGGTTTCTGAAATGCCTGTGAGCTTCACAGCGGATCAACTTCAACAAGTGCAAACCAAGTTCACTGGGCCGATTGATCAAATTCCACCCATGTACAGCGCCTTGAAAAAGGATGGCAAAGCTTTGTATGACTACGCTCGTGCAGGCATTGAAGTGGAACGAGAAGCTCGCCACATCGTGATCCATGCTTTGGCATTGGAAGAAGTTGCGCCCGAGAATGACCACCGACGATTGAAAGTCACAGTGACTTGCAGCAAGGGAACCTACATTCGCACCTTGGGTGAAGACATTGCCATTGCCTTAGGAACATGTGGACACCTTAGTTCTTTGCGGCGCATTCAAACGGGTCCGTTTGTAGAAGCTGAATGCATCAGCATTCAAGCGCTAGAAGCTTTGCCTGAAGCAGAGCGTGAAATGAAATTGTTAGCTGTCGATGCCTTGCTCGATGGTCATACCCCTGTCACCTTGCCCCCAGATGATGCGGGCAGATTCTTAAGCGGCGTGCGCCGTCGTGGCGATTGGCCCGACAACCTGCATGTTGCTGTGTACGGCGATTCACCGCGCGCGCTCTTGGGCACTGCGCACGTGAAAGCTGGTGAACTGATTCCGGGGCGCTTATTAAGCCCCCTAGAAATTCAATCAATTTTGGAGAAGGCCTTAGCATGAGTAGACAAATTCGTAACATCGCGATCATCGCCCACGTTGACCACGGTAAAACCACCATGGTTGACCAACTGCTGCGTCAGTCTGGCACATTTGCCGAACACGAAAAAGTGGTCGACACCGTCATGGACAACAACGCCATTGAGCGTGAACGTGGCATTACCATCTTGGCCAAAAACTGTGCCGTCAGCTGGGAAGGTACGCACATCAACATCGTTGACACCCCAGGCCACGCGGATTTTGGTGGTGAAGTGGAGCGCGCATTGTCCATGGTGGACGGCGTGGTCTTGCTGATTGACGCGCAAGAAGGTCCTATGCCCCAAACGCGTTTCGTGACCAAGAAGGCTTTGGCCTTGGGCTTGAAGCCCATCGTGGTTGTGAACAAAGTAGACAAGCCCGGTGCGAACCCAGACAAAGTGGTCAATCAAGCTTTTGACTTGTTTGACAAATTGGGCGCAACAGACGAACAACTCGACTTCCCCGTGGTGTATGCCTCTGGCATCAATGGTTGGACGTCTTTAGAAGAGGGTGCACCAGGTGAGCAGTGGGGCCCTGATATGTCTGCGCTTTTCAACACGGTGTTGAAGCACGTGCCCGCACAAGCAGGTGATCCAGATGCGCCTTTGCAATTGCAAATTTCAGCGCTTGATTTCTCTACCTTTGTGGGACGCATCGGTGTGGGCCGTATCAGCCAAGGCACCATCAAACCCATGATGGATGTGCAAGTGATGGAAGGCCCTGATGGCAATTCCTTCAAAGGCCGCATCAACCAAGTTTTGACCTTCCGTGGCTTGGACCGAGTTCAAGTTACTGAAGCTGGCCCTGGCGACATCGTATTGATCAATGGCATTGCAGACTTGGGCATCGGCGTGACTGTCACTGACCCCGTCAATCCTGCACCACTGCCAATGCTGAAGATCGACGAGCCCACGTTGACAATGAATTTCTGTGTCAACACCAGCCCCTTGGCCGGTCGCGAAGGTAAGTACGTTACGAGCCGTCAAATTTGGGATCGTCTACAAAAAGAACTGCAACACAACGTAGCGCTGCGCGTGAAGGAAACCGACGAAGAAGGCGTGTTTGACGTAGCAGGTCGCGGCGAATTGCACTTGACCATCTTGTTGGAAAACATGCGCCGCGAAGGTTATGAGTTGGCTGTTTCAAAGCCACGCGTTGTGTTCCGCGACATTGATGGTGTTCGTCACGAGCCAATCGAATTGGTCACAGCCGACATTGAAGAAACACACCAAGGCGGCGTCATGCAAGCCTTGGGCGAGCGCAAAGGCGAATTGGTCAACATGGAACCCGATGGCCGCGGCCGTGTGCGTTTGGAATATCGCATTCCTGCTCGTGGTTTGATTGGCTTCACCAACGAATTCTTGAACTTGACACGTGGCTCCGGTTTGATTTCCAACATCTTTGACAGCTACGAACCTCACAAAGGTGAAATTGGTGGTCGTAAAAATGGCGTGCTGATTTCAATGGACGATGGTGAAATCTTCACCTACGCCTTGGGCAAATTGGACGACCGAGGCCGCATGTTTGTGAAGGCCAATGACCCTGTGTACGAAGGCATGATTGTGGGCATCCACAGCCGTGACAACGACTTGGTGGTCAACGCCACACGTACCAAGCAACTGACCAACTTCCGCGTGTCTGGCAAAGAAGACGCCATCAAGATCACACCGCCCATCGACCTGACGTTGGAATACGGCGTTGAGTTCATTGACGATGACGAATTGGTGGAAATCACACCGAAGAGCGTTCGTCTGCGTAAACGTTTCTTGAAAGAGCACGAGCGTAAGAAAGCTGGTCGCGCGTAATTTGCGACCGGTTGCTTAAGACTCGTAAGCACCCAAAGTGCTCAAACTCAAACACGGTCACGCAGTTGCCTTGATGGTGCTCGTGACCGCTTTGTGGTCAATCGCTGGCGTGGTATCACGCCACTTAGAAAGCGCGCGCGGCTTTGAGATCACTTTTTGGCGGAGTGCTTTCACGGTTCTGGGCTTGACCCTCATCCTGACCCTCTGGCAAGGCGTGGGTGTTTGGAAAAGGCTGCCTTGGCGCAGCCCTTATTTTTGGTTGTCGGGCTTGTGCTGGAGCATCATGTTCACAGCGTTCATGATGGCATTGACACTGACTGCAGTGGCCAATGTCTTGATCACCATGGCTTGTGGTCCCTTGCTGACAGCGCTTGGCTCTTGGCTTTTTATATCTCACCGACTGCCACTGAGAACGTGGTTTGCCATTGCATTCGCAGGTGCTGGTATTGCATTGATGTTTTTCAGCCAACTGCAATTGGGTGATCCCAACTTTCTGATGGGTGCCGCTGTGGCATTGTGTGTTCCGCTTGCAGGCGCTACGCAATGGAACTTGACACAGAAAAGTCAGTCTCAAGGCACGTCCATTGACCTGGTGCCCTCGGTTTTATTAGGGGCCGTGATTTCTTCACTGCTCACATTGCCATTGGCCTGGCCCTTGCAAACGAGCCCTCACGATTTGGGTTTGCTGGCTTTGTTGGGTTTTGTGCAATTGGCCATCCCTTGTACGCTGTCGGTCATTTGTGCCAGATCCTTGAAGGCGCCTGAGGTTTCATTGCTCGCTTTGTTAGAAGTTATTTTTGGCATTGCCTTGGCCTGGTGGGGTGCCAGTGAAGAACCGCACCTGAGTGTGTTGGTGGGTGGCAGCATGGTGATTGCTGCTTTGTTTGGAAATGAATGGTTTGGATGGAGACAACGCAATGTCTGACATGAATGCTGGCATCGCCAGTTCTTTGATCATCAAGGAAGTTACCGGCCGAGTAGGGTGCATCACGCTCAACCGTCCCAAAGCATTGAATGCGCTGTCGCTTGACATGGTTCGCGATTTGACGAAAGCCTTGATAGAGTTCCAGAACAATCCCCAAGTGTTGGCTGTGCTGGTGCGCGGCCACGGCAAAGAAAGTCCCTTCGGACACTTTTGTGCCGGTGGTGATATTCGATTCTTTCACCAGGCAGCTTTGGCTGGCGATAAGAGTCTGGCAGATTTCTTTACAGAAGAATACGCATTGAATCATTTGATTCACACCTATACAAAGCCCTATATCGCATTCATGGACGGTGTTGTGATGGGCGGCGGCATGGGCATCAGCCAAGGTGCCAGCGTTCGAATCGTGACTGACAAAACGCAAATGGCCATGCCCGAAACACACATTGGTTTGTTTCCTGATGTAGGCGGCGGCTATTTCTTAGGTCGTTGTCCTGGTCGGATTGGTGAGTACTTGGGTCTGACTGGTCAAAAAATCAATGGTCTGCAAGCCATTCAGGCCGGTTTGGCAGATGGGTTGATTGAGGTGCAACGCTTGCCTGTACTTTGGAACACCTTGTTGAGCACACCTTTTGAAAGTGGCGAAGCGATTGAGCGATGGATTCAAAGTCAGTTCACCAAATTGGAAACTTCTTCTTTCCCTCATAAGGCTGAGATCGATCAAATTTTTGCGTTGTCTTCGCCTTTAGAAATCAGCTTTGCTTTGGCGCAAGACAATTCTGAATGGGCTCAGCAATCCCTGACCAGTTTGACCAAGGCATCCCCTTTGATGGTGCATGTGGTGTTGGCTCAAATTCGCAAAGCACGCAACATGAGTTTGGCCGATGACTTGCGCATGGAGCGTGATTTGGTTCACCATTGCTTCCACTTGCGAGAACGCAGCGAAACCGTTGAAGGCATTCGTGCCTTGGCCATTGACAAAGATCATCAGCCCCAATGGGCTCACGGGCAGTTGGCCGATGTAGCGCCAACTGAATGGCCTGCGTTTTTTGAGAGTCCCTGGAGTCCAGAGACGCACCCACTGCGCCACCTGAATTAGTCCAAGCTGCCGCCCTTAGCGGTTGCGGCTTTTCATGGCGCGTTCTACCTCGCGCTTGCCTTCGCGGTCTTTGATGGTGTCACGTTTGTCGTGTTCGGCCTTGCCTTTTGCAAGCGCAACTTCGCACTTGATGAAACCCGCCTTCCAATGCAAATTGATGGGCACCAAGGTAAAACCTTTTTGCTCGACCTTGCTGGTGAGGCGATCGATTTCATCTCGTTTAAGCAGTAACTTGCGAGTACGGGCCGCTTCTGGATTGACGTGAGTCGAAGCCGTTTTAAGCGGATTGATCAGGCAACCAATGATGAACATCTCTTTGTTGCGAATGACCACATAGCCATCGGTGAGTTGAACTTTGCCTTCGCGCACGGCTTTCACTTCCCAGCCTTCCAAGACCATGCCGCACTCGTGCCGCTCTTCAAAAAAGTAGTCGAAGGCTGCTTTTTTGTTTTCGGCAATGAGACCTGACTTACCAGATCCTTTGGTTTTTTTGGGTGGCGTGGCCATGACAGTGATAGTAGGAGGGCGTTGGCCCGTCTTGCTTTGGCGCTTGAATTTGCGCTTGATTGAGCAAGGAGCCTCTTAGAGAAATTACAATGTGTCTCAGAAGCCTTATTGTATGAAGAAACTGATCAAATCCGTTTTAATCTGGTACTCGCCAGAGGAAATGTTTCGCCTGGTAACAGATGTCGATCAGTACATGCATTTTTTACCTTGGTGCAATCACTCCAAAGTGTTGGATGTTCAAGGTTTAGAGATGGACGCCGAAGTCGGCATTGGCATGGCTGGCGTCAAACAAATCTTTGTCACGCACAACACCCACATAGAAAACCGCGAAGTTCGAATGAAACTGGTCAAAGGTCCGTTTTCAAATTTAGATGGCACTTGGTCATTTGATCCTGTGGGCGACAACTCTCAACGGGCCTGCAAGGTCACTCTCACTTTGGAATACGGCTTTTCCAGCGCAACCTTGGCGGCTGTGGTGGGCCCCGTGTTTGACAAAATTGCCGCAACTTTGGTGGATGCGTTTGTCAAGCGCGCCGATCAAATCTACGGCACAGTAGCATGATTCAGGTCGACTGCCTGTTCAGTCCCGCGCCCAGGAGGGTGGTGCAAATGTATCTGTCTTTGCCTGAAGGCAGCTTGGTCAAAGATGCCCTTGCGACCTTGCACCAATCACCTGAATGGCTCTCCTACTTAGCCGCCTTGAAGCACCCCCCTGAAATGCCTTTGAAACAAGGAATTTGGGGTCGCATGGTCACCAGCCACCAAGTGCTCAAAGATGGGGATCGCCTTGAAATCTACCGCGCCCTGCAGGTTGACCCTAAATTAGCCCGAAAACAGCGATTTAAGCGCCAGGGCAAGGGCAGAACGGGACTTTTTGCCCGGCGCCGTGTTGGGGCTGTTGCGGGCTATTGAAGCCGACATTTCGGCTTCAAAGCCAGCTTTGACGAGGGTACAATCCTTTTTTTGGAGCCCTCCCTTATGCGCCTGCTCGGTAAAGCCCTCACCTTCGACGATGTGTTGTTGGTGCCTGCCTACTCCCAAGTCCTGCCCAAGGACACATCTCTTGCCACTCAATTCACACGCAAACTGCGATTGAACCTGCCCTTGGTCTCTGCGGCCATGGACACTGTAACCGAAGCACGTTTGGCCATTGCCATCGCCCAAGAAGGCGGCATTGGCATCGTTCACAAGAATCTGACCGCTCAAGAACAGGCAGCCCAGGTTGCCAAAGTCAAACGCTATGAGTCAGGCGTATTGCGCGACCCCGTGGTCATCACACCCGACACCAAAGTCCGCCAGGTCATGGCACTGTCCGATGAACTGGGCGTCTCTGGTTTCCCCGTTTGTGAAGGTGGCAAAGTGGTGGGCATTGTGACGGGACGCGACATGCGCTTCGAAACACGTTACGACCAGCCAGTCAGCGAGATCATGACCAAGCGTGACCGCTTGATCACGGTGCCAGAAGGCACCACGCCAGAAGAAGCCAAAGCGCTTTTGAACAAATACAAATTGGAACGCCTCTTGGTGGTCAACGATGCCTTTGAACTCAAAGGCTTGATCACGGTCAAGGACATCACCAAGCAGTTGAACTTTCCCTTAGCCGCCCGTGATGCCTCGGGTCGTTTGTTGGTTGGTGCAGCCGTTGGCGTTGGTGATGGCACAGAGGCCCGCGTTGAAGCACTGGTCAAAGCGGGTGTGGACGCCATTGTGGTTGACACAGCCCACGGTCACAGCCAAGGCGTGATCGAGCGTGTGCGATGGGTCAAGAAAAATTATCCGCAAATTGAAGTGATTGGCGGCAACATTGCCACTGGTGCTGCGGCCTTGGCGTTGGTCGAAGCGGGTGCAGATGCCGTCAAAGTGGGCATCGGCCCTGGTTCCATTTGCACCACGCGCATTGTGGCCGGTGTGGGTGTGCCACAAGTGATGGCCATCGACAACGTTGCCACTGCCTTGCAAGGCACGGGTGTACCCCTCATTGCAGACGGTGGCATTCGTTACAGCGGCGACATTGCCAAAGCCATTGCTGCAGGTGCCAGCACCGTGATGATGGGCGGCATGTTTGCAGGAACTGAAGAAGCGCCAGGCGAAGTGATTTTGTACCAAGGCCGAAGCTATAAGAGTTATCGCGGCATGGGCAGCATTGGCGCCATGCAACAGGGCAGTGCCGACCGATACTTTCAAGAGTCCAGTACGGGCAATCCCAATGCCGATAAGTTGGTGCCAGAAGGCATTGAGGGACGCGTGCCCTACAAAGGTTCGGTGGTGGCCATTCTGTTCCAAATGGCGGGTGGCTTGCGTGCCAGCATGGGCTACTGTGGATGCCCCACCATTGAAGACATGCGCAACAAGGCAGAGTTTGTCGAAATTACATCGGCCGGAATTCGCGAAAGCCACGTGCATGACGTCCAAATTACCAAAGAAGCCCCCAATTACCGCGCCGATTAATTGAACATTCGTTCACCGCAGATTAGCCCCTTTGAATTGACCCCATTCCATGCAGCATTCCAAAATTCTGATTCTTGACTTTGGCTCCCAAGTCACCCAACTCATCGCACGTCGCGTGCGTGAGGCCCATGTCTTTTGTGAAGTGCATCCTTGCGACGTCACCAGTGAATGGGTCCGTGATTACGCCAAAGATGGCAACTTGAAGGGCATCATTTTGTCCGGCTCACACGCCAGCGTTTATGAAGTCGACGATCGGGCCCCTGATGCAGTGTTTGAGTTGGGCATTCCTGTTCTCGGCATTTGCTACGGCATGCAAACCATGGCGCAACAATTGGGCGGCAAGGTAGAAGCAGGTCACACCCGTGAATTTGGTTATGCCGAAGTGCGTGCGCATGGCCATACCGAATTGCTCAAGGGCATTGAAGACTTTGCCACGGCAGAAGGCCACGGCATGCTCAAGGTTTGGATGAGCCATGGCGACAAAGTAACGCAAATGCCTGAGGGTTTCAAAGTGATGGCCTCTACGCCTGCTTGCCCCATCGCTGGCATGGCCGATGAAGCGCGCCGCTTTTATGCAGTTCAGTTTCACCCAGAGGTGACACACACCGTTCAAGGCCAAGCGCTTTTGAATCGCTTTGTGTTGGACATTTGCAAAGTCCGTCCAGATTGGATCATGGGCAACTACATTGAAGAAGCCGTTGCCAAAATTCGTGAACAAGTGGGCGACGAAGAAGTCATCTTAGGCTTGTCAGGCGGCGTTGATTCCTCAGTGGCAGCTGCCTTGATTCACCGCGCCATTGGCGATCAATTGACGTGTGTCTTTGTGGATCATGGACTCTTGCGCTTGAACGAGGGCGACATGGTCATGGAAATGTTTGAAGGCAAATTGCACGCCCGTGTGATTCGTGTGGACGCAGCCGATTTATTCTTGGGGAAATTGGCAGGCGTTAGTGAGCCAGAGCAAAAACGCAAAATCATTGGTGGATTGTTTGTCGATGTGTTCAAAGACGAAGCTGCCAAATTGAAAGCGGGAACTGGCGGCCACAAAGGCGCGAGCTTCTTGGCACAAGGCACCATTTATCCTGATGTCATCGAATCAGGTGGCGCCAAAAGCAAGAAAGCTGTCACCATCAAGAGCCACCACAACGTGGGTGGCTTGCCAGAGCAATTGGGTCTGAAGCTTCTCGAGCCTCTGCGTGAACTCTTCAAAGACGAAGTGCGCGAGTTAGGTGTGGCACTTGGTTTGCCTCGCGAGATGGTTTATCGCCATCCTTTCCCTGGCCCTGGATTGGGTGTGCGCATCTTGGGTGAAGTTAAAAAAGAGTATGCCGACTTGCTGCGACGCGCAGATGCCATCTTCATTGAAGAGTTACGCAACTTTAAAGACGTATCAGGTAAGTCTTGGTACGACCTAACCAGTCAAGCTTTCACGGTTTTCTTGCCCGTGAAGAGTGTTGGCGTGATGGGCGACGGCCGAACTTACGATTACGTAGTGGCCTTGCGCGCCGTTCAAACATCTGACTTTATGACGGCAGATTGGGCTGAGTTACCGTATGCCTTGCTGAAAAAAGTGTCGGGCCGTATCATCAACGAAGTGCGCGGCATTAACCGTGTCACTTACGACGTGAGCAGCAAGCCACCAGCAACCATTGAGTGGGAATAACATTCAAGCATCATGATTAGATCAACAAGTCTCAAGGGTATCAAGCCGTTGTGGCTTGTTGGATTAACTTGTTGTTTGATGGGTTTGTGGGGATGCGCACAAGGGCCACTTTCACAAATTGATTCTCCCGGCATTTCCGGAAATCTCAAACCCCAAGGCAAAGCGGCTGAGTGGCGCGTCCTCAATCGTTTGAGTTATGGGCCAACACCTGCGTTGTTGGCCGATCTCAAGGCCCATGGTCAACCTAAAGCGTGGGCTTTGAGCCAACTCGATGCAGCTCGCCAAGCCAGTTTAGCGCCTGCCAATCTGCCACCTGATTTGGCGTCCATCAATGCCAGCTTGCCCGCTATTTTTGACGGCGCTAGGCAGGAGCGAGAAGCACGCGCAGCAGTGCCTGCTGGTACGCAAATCAATGAACTGGTCGTGAATGAAAAACGCTTTCAATTCACAGAACCCACCGACCCCTTGTTTTACAACAGAACGCAAGTGAACAAGGCCATTGCGTGGCGTTTGGCAAGTTGCAGCAGCGATGAAATTGAACAGCCCTTGTTGGCCCGAATGACTGAATTCTGGTTCAACCATTTCAACGTTTATCAACAAAAGGGAACGGTGCGTCCCTTTGTGGGGCACTATACCCTCCATGTTGCACGGGCCCATTCATTGGGCAAGTTTGAAGATTTGGTAATGGCCAGTGCAAAACATCCCGCCATGCTCTATTACCTCGACCAGTGGTTCAGTGTCAGTCCGCAAGCGGCGAGGGCAGGACAAAATGCTCGCGGACTGAATGAAAACTATGCGCGTGAGTTGATGGAACTTCATACCCTCGGCGTCAACGGTGGCTATACTCAAAATGACGTGCGAGAGCTGGCCAAGGTTTTGACGGGATGGACCGTTGCGCCCCGCGCTCCCAATGGTTTTCAATTTGTGATGCGTTTGCACGAATCGGGTACCAAAACTGTCATGGGTCAAAGCGTGCCGAGTTCAGCGCAGAAGATGGGTCAACAAGAAGGCGAACAGATCATCCGCTTTTTGGCCAATCACCCCTCTACAGCGCAACGTGTCGCCCAACGGTTGGCTGAATATTTTGTAGCCGATGTACCGCCGCAAGACTTGGTGAAAGCCATGACACAAAAATTCTTGTCTTCGGGGGGGGACATCTACGAAGTGATGAAGGTGATGCTGAACCACGATGCCTTTTGGAATCCTGAGCACAAACTGTACAGAACACCCGTTGATTTTGCGTGCGCCAGTTTGCGCGTTCTCAATGCAGGTCAAGATCGAACCAAGTGGTTACAAGCCTTTGGCTATGCGGCAGTGGCGGGGCAAGGCATTCAAAATTGGCTCACACCGGATGGGTATGCCTTCAACGCTGCGACATGGTTGACCCCAGAAGCGCTGACACGGCGCATTGATTTTTCACTCAACATTGCCAGAAATACACCAGAGCGATCAGACCTCTATGGCTACTTGAGTGACAGCAGTCTTCAGGCTGTCATGAAACAGCCACCAGCACAGAGAATGGGCTTTGTCTTGGGCAGTTCAGAGTTTGTATTCAAGTAGCAAGGGTGGTGCAATTCACATGATGCAAACGCGACGACAAGCCATTTTGCAGTCATTGAGTGCCGGCGCATTTGCGCTACAGGGTCTGCATGCCATGGCCGCAGATGAAGACCCCAAAGGTCGCTTGGTGCTTGTCTTTTTGCGAGGTGCTTACGATGGTCTGTCCATGTTGGTGCCCCATGGCGATCCACGCTACGCGCAAATCAGACCTACCATTGGCATTCCCAAACCCGATGGCTCTCTCCAATCCGCTTTGACATTGGACGACACCTTTAGCTTGCATCCAGCATGTTCTGGACTGCTGCCACTTTGGCAGCAAGGTGTTTTGGCTGCCATCCCTTGCGCCGGATCACCTGACCCAAGTCGTTCGCACTTTGATGCGCAATACCATTGGGAAACTGGCAAGCCTGGTTCTAGTTCACCTTCTGCGGGCTGGCTCAATGTGGTGTCAGGCATGTTGGGGGAGGGTCATGCCCTGCGTGCAATGGGTGTCGGTGAAAGCGGCCCCAAAATTTTGTCAGGTCCTCATTCGGTTCAACTGGTTGGCAATGGCTTATCGGCGACTCGGCCAGGCTACCTTGCAGAATCGAAAACACGCGAAGCCATGCGGCAGTTGTATGCAGGTGATGAGAAGTTGGCCAGTACCATGATGGAGGGGGCGAACAACCGCATGGCCACCGCCGCCATGTTGAAACCAGCCAACATGGTCAATGAACAACAAGCTGCTAACAATGGTGCCGGTTCACCTCAGGGTCTGGCATTGGATGCTAAACACCTTGGGACCCTGATGCGACAAAACAGACAATTGCAGTTGGGTTTCTTGTCATCCGGTGGTTGGGATACCCACATCAACCAAGGCAGCGTCACAGGTCAATTGGCGAACAATTTGTCCAACCTGTCTAATACTTTGTTGCAGCTGCGGGCCGCTTTCAGTGAGCCCAAGGATGTGGTGATCGTGGCCAGTGAGTTTGGTCGCACCTGTGCAGAAAATGGCACGCGCGGAACTGACCATGGTCACGGCAACGTGATGTGGCTCATGGGCAATGGCGTCAAAGGGGGGCGGTGGCATGGTCGCTGGGACGGCTTGGCGGCAGACAAGCTCAACGAGGGCCGAGACCTGCCAGTTCATCACGACTTCAGAGCCGTGTTCGCTCAAGCATTAACGCATTCTGTGGGCGTATCAAAGGGAAAAATTCAGGAAATTTTTCCAACTTATCAATGGGATTCTGCTTTGGATACGTTGTTCAAAAGCTAACGAACACACGCATAACTAGCGGCCAACTCTTTGTCACCCGATTGATATCTGGCAACCAATGGGTAAGGGCAAAGGGGACGCGAACGATGGCTAGGCCAATTGCTCGGGATATCAGGATTGAGACCTCCCGGATTACCAGTGCCTCTGACAGTTGCAAAGATCTGATCAGGTGCTTTCCCGTATTCCACCCAATCCACTAAGGCACTTAGGGCGTCAAATTGGTCAGTCGCGGGACCACCCCGTGAGTGTCCCATGCCTGGGATTGGGAAAAATCTTGCGAAGCGATTCGCTTGCCCGCCATGATGAACATCCAGACCACGGTACCAAGCGGCAGTGTCGTCAATGGAAAAGATAGGGTCAGCTGTACCATGAACAACAATTATTTTTCCACCTCGCTGACGAAGTCTGTCCAATTGAGTCGCGTTGGGAGGGGACATGAAAGACATGCCACTTTCTTTGTAAACATTGTCTGTTGCAAAGATCTTTGGCATTTCTATTTCAAAATTAAAGTTCAGCGCAAAAAGTGCCGCACGCGAGGTGTCCTTTGCCAAAGTCAGGTCTGAAGAGGGTGGGGTGGAGAAAATAAATCCTACTGAAACCGGGTTACGCGCTGTCCGTACTGAGTTTCTAAATTTCCACTCCCCCCATCCCGGATGTGCAATGCCCGGGTCGTAAGGAAAACCTGGATAAAACTGTTCGCCATTGGGCAATTTGACGGGTGCATAAACAGCGTTGATCACATTTTTTTGTTCTGCACTGAGGCACGTACCATCGCGGTTGGCTTTGCAAGTTGGTATATCTCTGTTGAGGTTAAAGGCAGAACGACAAGCTTCTGTATCTTGGACCAAGCCATCCACCATGCCATCAAGTGCATCGCATCGTTCCAAAATGGCGCTGGCAATCAATTGCCTTTCTGCCATCGGCAATGACGATTCATAGTCTGGCAAGCCATTGACGACTCGCGTTGATGCAACAGAATCCCATCGTTTGACATGTGACAAATTGGCAACAGAGGCGCGAGGCATGTAGATGCCTGGTGCGTTGGCCAAAATGCCATCGTAATGCTCTGGATATCGAGACGCTGCAACAAGGGCTTGGCGGCCACCATTCGAAGTACCTGCGATGTAGGAGCGATCAGGCTCTTTGCCGTAAGCTGCTTTGATCAAGGCCTTTGCCATGGGAGTCAAGGAACCAATGGCTTGATAGCCATAGTCTAGGCGAGCTTGTGGGTCACGTCCAAAGAGTGGATTTTGTGACGCATTGTGTCCGGCATCGGAGCTGATGACTGCAAATCCCAGTTGCAGTCCATTGCGTAAGACGCCGCCGCTTCCCAAGGATGCGCCGCCATCGGCTGTCACGATGAACCCATCGGTACCACCATTGGCTTGGTAGAGGAAACGGCCACGCCAATCGATGGGAAGACGCATTTCAAAACCAATGGCATAGGTTTCGCCATCGATTGAACTGATGCGACGGTTCATTTGTCCCGACACCAGACAATGCTCAGAAACGGGCTGTCCAGCGTTGGTGAGGCCCCCCGAGGCAACCATCCGAGCGGACGTGATGGCAGTATGGGGGTAGTTAAATTTGCTTAATTGATCGCACTGGTTTAGTAAAGTTGATGCTGCAGGTTTTAATTGAATCGAAGAATCTCCAGCCTTCAGTAAAGTGCACGCGGACAAAATGGTGCAAGAAAGCACCGTGACGATACTGAATTTGAAAGTCATTTGCATCTTTCATGAAGGAGAACGTGATTGAAGGGCACTCGTTTGGTTCAACCATCATCGTTAATCCGAGTCAGAATTTGGTTTAATGCAGAAAATAACAAGTGGCGGTTTATTTCGGTGTTCAATGTGCGCCATCTTCATTGAAAATAGCACCACAATCCGTAACATTTGCCTGAAAACCACTCAATCGCAACATCGATCAAAACCGTGAACAGAAAAAATGGCAACCCAAAATACACAGCAGCCCAAAATCCGGCCTGCCAGGTAGGACGTGCTTCTTTCAGTTTGTGGCCCATCACAACTTGGGCACGGCGTTTTTCAAGGAATTTCTTCAACATGACTCAGTCCGTCTCTGCGCAACATGCAGGAGTGTGCCAATGATAGTCCATTGGGATGGTCACGATATCGCGACATGGGATGCGGTCCACACATCCGCCGCTGCTGCACTGCAACAAGATTGGGCCTACGGTTCAAGTTTGGCGATGTTGGGCGTTCCTGTGCTGCGTGCGCGTGTTCTTCGTGATGGCCAGCAGATCGCCCAAGCGCAATTCATTGTTCGCAAATGGGGCAGCTTAGGGGCCATGGCGCTTTGCACGCGGGGGCCTGTTTGGTCCCATCCCTTGGCGCCCAAAGAAGAAGCCCAAGTTTATGCTGCGATGAAAAAGTCATTGCCACTTTCTGGCATTCGTTTCATGGCGATCACACCTGAAGTGGCGCAAGGCGAGCCGCATGGTTTAAATCCCATGCGCCGAATCATGTCAGGCATGTCCACGGTCATGTTGGACATTACACCCTCGCTTGAAGAATTGCGCGCTCAGCTTGATCGCCGGTGGCGCCACCGATTGGTCGGTGGAGAAAACAGTGAAATGGTAGTCCATCGAGTTGGCACCAATGCAGGTCAGTATCGTTGGTTGCTGGATGCAGAAATGAAGCAGCGCGCAGACAAAAAACTAGATGGCTTGCCCGTTCAGTTCTTTGACCTTTACGTTGACTCACGCAAGCAGCCTGCCAAGAACATTTTGACCTTAAGGGCCGATGTGGGTCGCGACCGCATCGCAGCCATGATGTTTTTAATTCATGGCGAAGCGGCCACCTATCAAGTGGGATGGACGTCAGACAAAGGACGTGACTTGCATGCGCACAATTTGATTTTGTGGAAAGGCATTGAATCCCTGAAAGAAAGAGGCATTCGCATGCTTGACTTGGGCGGCGTCAACACCATTCGAAGTGCTGGCATTGCACGTTTCAAAATGAGCACGGGTGGCAAGGTTCTTACATTGGCTGGAACATACATCTGAAAAGGTATCAGACCATGTACCTGCCCAAGCAATTTGATCACCCCTCCCATGCACGAACCATCATTCGTGAGAATCCATTTGCCAGTTTGATTTCAAACGATGACGATGGTTTCCCGTTTGTGACGCACCTTCCCATCAAGTTGCAACCCAGCACCACCGATGAGAACGATGTATCAAGCGACTTGCTACTGGGACATGTGGCCAAGGGCAATCCACATGCCAATTATTTGAAGCAACGCCCTGACGTTTTATTGGTCTTCATGGGGCCTCATGCTTACATGTCACCGTCTGTTTACCCCGATTTGGTTCGAGTACCCACTTGGAGCTATCTGGCCGTGCATGTCAAAGCGCAAGTTCGTATGTTGGAAGGTGAAGAAGCCAAAGATGGCATCCTGAAACAACTGATTTCAGACCATGAACCTTCCTACGCGCAACAGTGGCGACAATTGCCCAGCAGCTACACAGAACCCATGCTGAATGCCATCGTGGCCTTTGAAATGCGCGTCTTGAAGATTCAAACCAAAGTTAAACTGAATCAACACCGTCCCGAATCTCATGCTGCAATGCATACCGCCTACGAGGCTGGCAACCCGTCTGAAAAAGAATTGGCCCTTTGGATGCGTCGTCTTGGAATGGTGGCATGACCACTGACCTGCAATGGATGCAAGAAGCCATTCAATTGGCGCAACAAGCAGGGCAAGCAGGGGAGGTGCCTGTTGGCGCTGTGGTGGTTCAAAACGGTGCGATTGTGGGTCGTGGCCGCAACGGCCCCGTAGGCTCTAAGGATCCAACCGCACACGCTGAAGTAATGGCCTTAAGGGATGCAGCCCACACACTCGGCAACTATCGATTGGAAAACTGCACGCTGTATGTCACTCTAGAGCCTTGCACCATGTGCGCTGGTGCCATTGTGAACGCTCGACTGGCGCGCGTAGTTTATGGTGCTTCTGAACCTCGAACAGGTGCGGCCGGTTCCATCTTAGACGTCTTTGCCAACGCCACGATCAATCATCAAACACAAGTGACACGGGGTGTTTTGGCAAACGAGTGTCGTCTGCTCATGCAGCAGTTTTTCAAACCTAAACGCTTGAACAGCAACCCCTTAAGAGATGACGCACTCAGGCCTGCGGATGAATGGTTTGAAGGTTTGACCGATTACCCGTGGCAAGCACATTACCTTTCCGATTTACCCGCCTTGGGTGGACTGAGACTTCACTATTTGGATGAAAACCAAAGCCAGCCCCATGGCCATCAACTGACTTACCTGTGCTTGCACGGCAATCCAGCTTGGAGTTATTTGTACCGCAAGATGATCCCTGTTTTCACATCGTATGGTCATCGTGTTGTGGCACCGGACCTGATCGGGTATGGCAAGAGTGACAAGTTGAAAAAATCATCTGCACATACATTTGACTTTCATCGACAAATTTTGATTGAATTCATTGAGCGCTTAGACCTTCGCAACATCGTGTTGGTGGTCCAAGATTGGGGCGGTATTCTGGGTCTCACATTGCCCATGGTCATGCCCGAGCGCTTTTCGGGTTTGCTGGTCATGAACACCATCTTGACCACCGGCGAAGAACCGTTGTCAGAAGGTTTCTTGAGTTGGCGTGCTTGGTGCAAAGCCAACCCAGACTTTGATGTTGGCAAACTTTTGGGGCGAGGCAATCGACACTTGTCTGCCAGCGAAATATCAGCCTACAACCGTCCCTTTACTGACAAAGGCCACAGAGCTGCATTGCATGCTTTCCCGCCCATGGTGCCAGAACATGTCGACAGCCCTGGTGCCAGCATTGCACGCCAAGCTGCTGAGTTTTGGCAACATCAATGGCAAGGACAATCATTGATGGCCATCGGCATGCAAGATCCTGTATTGGGTGAATCCGTCATGCGTGCTCTGCGCCAGAAGATTCGAAATTGCCCCGAGCCCATGCTGTTGCCAGAAGCAGGGCATTTCGTTCAAGAACATGGACAATCCATTGCTGAAGCTGCTGTTCAGCTTTTCAAATATAACAAGACATGAGCCACATCTACATTTTTTCACCGTCCAGTGCGGTTCGCGACAAAGCAGCATTCAAGAGAGGTGTGAAGCGCCTTCAAGCACAAGGTCATCAAGTCGACATTGATGCAGATGCGCTGAGCAGCAGCATGCGCTTTGCGGGTGATGATGAAACACGCCTCAACGCCATTACGCGTGCGGCGGCCAGTGGCGCTGACATTGCCATGATTTCTCGGGGTGGTTATGGGCTTACAAGACTTCTAACGCAGCTGCCCTATAAGGCCATCGCCAAGGCCATCGACAAAGGCACGCAGTTTGTCGGTTTGAGCGACTTCACAGCCTTCCAATTGGCTGTCTATGCCAAAACGCAGCGAATTACATGGCAAGGCCCTGCCTTGGGTGAAGACTTTGGGCCAGAGCATGAGCCCGATGACATCATGCAAGCTTGTTTTGATGATTTGTGTTTGGAACAAGGGGAGGGCACCGGCTGGCGATTTCCTGCCGATGAGCTCACCAAACCTGTCAAAGTCAACAATGCCGATTTGTGGGGTGGCAATTTAGCGGTCCTTACCTCCTTGTTGGGCACACCTTATTTCCCCACCGTTAAAGGCGGTGTTTTGTTTTTAGAAGATGTGGGCGAACATCCATACAAAGTTGAGCGCATGCTGACGCAGTTGTTCAATGCGGGTGTACTTCAGCAGCAGAAGGCCATTGTGTTTGGACAATTCACCGCCTACAAATTGGTCTCACACGACAAAGGTTTTAAATTGAAAACAGTGATAGACCGCTTGCGTTTGCAATTGAAGATTCCCGTTTTGACAGGCTTGCCTTTTGGCCACGTGCCCACCAAAGTCCTCTTGCCCATCGGTGCCAAAGTTGATTTGGCCACGGAAGGACGCGATGCCTTCTTGGTTTGGGGACACATCTGATGGCGCAAAATATTCGATGGAACCGTTGGCTTTTGAGATCACTTTTGGCCATTGTCTTGTTGGCATTACTGGGCTTTGGCGCTTTTCAAATTTACGTCCTGAAGTCCATTGCCCCTTTGAATGGCCATGCGCAACTGATCGGCTTATCTGCTGCCGTAGAGATCAAACGCGATGCATCTGATGTGACGCACATCCACGCGCAGAATCCTATCGATGCGTGGCGCGCCATTGGCTATGTCCATGCGCAAGAAAGAGGTTGGCAATTGGCCTTCAATCGGCAGGTGATGCATGGTGAATTGTCTGAATGGCTTGGAGAGCCCAGCTTGGAAACAGACAAATTAATGCGCACACTGGGGATCATCAAAGCCGCTCAAGCCCAATTTGACAAGTTGCCTCTGAACACACAAAAAGCCCTAGAAGCTTATGCGCAAGGTGTTCAATCAGGCTACGCCAGTGCCCAATGGCGAGCGCCAGAATTCCTCATTCTCGGTATCAATCCCAGCAAAGACATGAAGCCCTGGACAGCCGTTGACAGTGTCGGTTGGGCCCTCATGATGGCTTTGGATTTGGGCGGTAACTGGGGCAATGAATTTGCACGTTTGATGGCGCTGCAAACACTCAGCACCGATGAACTTTGGACTTTGCTACCGCCATATCCTGGGGAGGCCAGGGGCACGAAAGTTGACATTGCGGCGCTCTATCAAAACTTGGGCGTCTACGCCAAGCCATCGACACCTCAAGCCACCGCAATGGCCAATCAACAGCTGTTGGCTTCTAGCACTCTTGACATTGGGGTGTTAGAAGGCAAGGGCAGTAACAACTGGGTACTACCAGGTCACAACACCCAATCTGGTTTGCCCTTGCTCGCCAATGATCCCCACCTAGGCTTAAGTGCGCCTGCCGTTTGGTATTTTGCAGGCTTGCATGCGCCCGCAGGCAAATTGCCAGATGGTCAAACGCACGATGAATTGAATGTGGTTGGCGCCACTTTGCCAGGATTGCCATTTGTTGTTTTGGGCCGAACTCAAAAAGCAGCTTGGGGTTTTACCAATACGGGTCCTGACGTCCAGGATTTATTTTTGGAAGCACTGGAGGGTAAAGACAGCTACAGAACACCTTCAGGACAACAGACTTTTGAAACTCGTAACGAGGTGATGAAAGTCAAAGGGAAGGGCGATGTTGCCATTCAAGTGAGGTCCACACGCCATGGTCCTGTCATCTCTGACGTTCAACCTGCCTACGCTCAATTTTTAAACAAAGACAAATATGCCATTGCCATTCGATGGTCGGCATTGGACCCGGACAACCAAACCATCGTTGCAGGCATGGAAGCCAACTTTGCAAAGTCAGTTGCCGATTTGCGCAAAGCTTTTTCTAAGAATCATTCACCCATGCAAAATGTGGTGATGGCGGATGCCAACGGGCATGTGCTTTTCAAGGCTGCTGGCAAAGTGCCAGTGCGTGCTTCAAGCAACGATTTGAACGGCATGGTGCCTGCACCTGGCTGGCTTGCGCAATACGATTGGCAATCTTGGATTCCTTATGACCAAACGCCTGAAGTTTCACAATCAGACATTGAAAAAAGAGGATGGCATGCGACAGCCAACCAAAAGATTTTGCCCCCAGGCTATGCGCAATTCTTAACCAACGACTGGACGGGTCCTGAGCGTTTTGATCGCATTGCACAACTCTTGTCATCAGGTACAAAGTTAGATGCCAACACAATGAAAAGCATTCAGGCGGATGTGCATTCATTGGCGGCCGATCGCTTGTTGCCATACCTTCAAACTTTGACCTCACAACATGTCAAGGCAGCAGAAGCCTTGCCTTTGCTCAAGTCCTTCAAAGGTGACATGTCGCGTGATTCAGCAGGCGCTTTGATCTACGCTGTTTGGATTGACGAGGTGACCCGCGCCATTCTGGTTCCCAAATTGGGTGAGACTCGTTTCAAAGCATTGTTTGGCAAACGCTCATTCCGTCCAGCCGTTGAAGGCATTTTGGCGACGCAAGATCAATCATGGTGCGGCGTGGCCGGCTGCCAGGCCTTGATGAACAAAGCGCTTGATACAGCTTTGGACAAAATTGTCACCATGCAAGGTGACAAGGTTTCTGCCTGGAACTGGGGACGCGCACACCCAGCACTGAGTTCTCACAGACCTTTTGGCAACGTCAAAGTTTTAGCGGGCTTCTTTGATGTTGTGGGGCCCAGTGGCGGCGATGGCTTTACGGTTAATGTGGGACAGTACTGGACAAATAGCGCCACATTGCCATTTGCCACACGGCATGCGGCCTCCATGCGTGCTGTCTACGATTTGGCCAATCTGGACGAGTCGGGTTTCATTTATCAGACGGGTCAAAGTGGCCATCCATTTTCCTCGCGCTATCAGGACATGAAAGATGAATGGGGCCAAGTGAAGTACCGTCCATTGAGGATGACAACTGCGGGTCCTACGCAAGTTCTGCACTTAACGCCTTGAATGACAGAAGGCCCTGAAAAGTGCCATTGTTATTTGGGGTGAGTAATTCTATTGAATAGCTGCTGATTGGCTTTATGATCCATTTACTATACTTAACATAATATACATCGTATGAAGTTAATAAGATGTATGAATGCCGATCTAGGGCTTGAAGATCAGCTCAATCACCCAACCCAAATGGCTTACTGACTCTTCTTATCAGTTTTGACTTGATTCATTGCCTTGGAGATGATTTCCAACGCATCCGGACGATTGCCTTGCTTTGCGAAATCCAAAGCCGTTAAGCCAAGTTGGTTCTTAACTTGAATATCAGCACCTTCATCAATCAACAACTGCGTTGCTTTCGCTGAGCCATAACGTGCAGCCATCATCAAAGGCGTCGTGCCATTTGGTGATTCCGCATCGATATATGCACTTTCTTCAAGCAAAAGTTGAATCAATTCAACATGTCCGCCAGTTGCAGCGTAATGCAGTGGCGTCCAGCCTGGCTGGTTGATATCGGCTTGCTTCGATATTAACAACTTGGCCAAGGCAAGATGGCCTTTGAGGCAAGCCAGCATCAATGCCGTTTCGCCATGCACATTGCGAACATTGACGTTGATCTTGGGATGGCGAACCAAAACTTCTGCGCTGGTGAATGCGCCGACATTCAACGCGTTGAGCAATGCGGGTTCCGCTTTTAAATTGACTGTATTGGGATCAAAACCCCGGCTCAATAAGCTAGAAACAACTTTAACTTGGTCGTTTTGGATGGCAATGAAAAAGTCCTCATAGGACCCCGCAGCTGACAAGGCAGAAAATGCTGAAAATCCAATAAAAACAATATACTTTTTTACTTTATTAAAGTTATTTATGACAAATACAGGGGTCATGATGTCGCTTTAATTTTAGTAAAAAGGCGATCAAAATTGTGACTGGTCAACTCGCCCATTGCTTCAGGTGACATGCCGCGCAACTCAGCCAGCAATTTGGCCACAAAAGGCACATAAGACGGATTATTGGTCTTTCCACGGTAAGGCACGGGAGCCAAATATGGGCTGTCAGTTTCTATGAGCATGCGATCTAGCGGCATCCAGGCTGCTACGTCACGCAGATCTTGGGCTGTTTTGAAGGTCAAAATACCAGAAAAAGAGATGTAAAAACCCAAATCGAGAGCAGCTTTGGCTACCGCCATCGTTTCAGTAAAACAGTGAAAGACACCCCCTGCACTGTTTGCGTCCCCTACTTCACCCTCTTCTTTCAGGATGCGCAAGGTATCGTCTGAGGAGGCACGGGTGTGGATCACCATGGGCAAGTTGACAGCACGTGCGGCTCGAATATGGGTTCGAAAACGCTCCCGCTGCCATTCCATGTCTTGAATGGTGCGGCCGCCCTTGCGCTCTTCCATTTGGTAATAGTCCAGACCCGTTTCGCCAATGGCTACCACGCGTGGCAAATTGGCTTTTTCAACCAAATCAGCCACCGATGGCTCGTAGATGTCCTCGTTGTCTGGGTGAACACCCACGGTGCTCCAAAAATTATCGTAGTTCGTGGCCAGTGCATGCACGTTGTCAAACTCTTCCATGGTGGTGCAAATGCACAAGGCACGAGTCACATTGGCGTCGTTCATTTTTTGACGGATGTCTGGCAACTGAGAGACGAGCTCAGGAAATGACAAATGGCAATGGGAATCGGTGTACATCTAGGAGGAGCTGTTCAGCACTTCACGTGCTTCAGTACAAAGGGCTTCTAGCATCAGGCCCGCGTTGAAAGGATGTTCAGACGTTTTGGCAGCCTGCGACAACCGTTTAAACCAAGCAGTGAGTTGCGCTGATGAAACTTTGAGCTTGGGAAGATCCACTTCATTGAAATACCGTAATGTCGCGTGTGTTTGAAGCATCAATAAATCGTGACACAGTTTTTGAAGCGCATCAATGACTTCAGAGGCTGGTAAGTCCGAGCAATAGCTGGCATCTCCCGCCAACATGGCCTTGGGGAATTTTGACCACCATTGCATTGACTGCCCCAAATTGCGTTGCTTCAGAACTTCGTCAGGTCGACCTCCTGCCGCTTTGAGCAAAGCGATAGCGTCATCCTTGGAGAGTGATTGCGTTTCTAACCATTGAACTGCTTCTGTTTCCGAAGGCCATGCCATTGTATGTATCAAGCACCGGCTGCGAATGGTAGGAAGCAACTGATGTGCAGCTTCAGTGGCCAAGACAAATTTCACATCGCCTGGTGGCTCTTCCAAGGTTTTAAGCAGTGCATTGGCCGTAACATGGTTCATGCGCTCTGCCGGATAAACCAAAACGGCCTTGCCTTTACCTCTTGCATTGGTACGCTGTGAAAACTCAATGGCATCGCGCATGGCTTCAATGCGAATTTCTTTGCTGGGTTTTCGAGTTTTGTTGTCGATTTCAGATTGGGCTTTTTCGCTCAAGGGCCAGCCCAGTTCTAGCAAAATGGTTTCTGGCATCAGCACCATCAAGTCAGCATGGGTGTGCACACTCAAAGCATGACAACTGCCGCAATGCCCACAAGCGCCATCAGACAGTGCCGTCGCTGACTCACACAACCATGCGCTGACCATCGACGTGGCCAGCTCGTATTGACCCAATCCAGACGGGCCTTGCAACAGCCAAGCATGACCTTGCTGCGACAGCAAGGCCAAGCTTTGCCTTTCAATCCAGGGTGCAGTTGCGGTCATTTTGCGTATGCCAATTCAACGGCCCTCAATACCTCTGACCAGACGCCTTCACGCGACTGATCAGCCGCAATTTGTACAAAACGCAAGGGTGATTCCTGCATGCGTTTGGCGTAGCCATCACGGACGGCTTGAAAAAAAGATTGAGGCTGAGATTCAAACTTGTCGGGAACGCGAGCCGTGCTCAAACGTTGCGCAGCGATGGCTGGGTCTAAATCAAACCAAATGGTGAGATCAGGTTGACGAAGCGTTGTTGCAGGAACCTTTTGCACCATTTGCTCAAGTGCTTTCAGTACATTCCAATCAAAACCGCGGCCACCGCCTTGGTAGGCAAAAGTGGCATCTGTAAAACGATCACATAAAACAACTTCGCCCCTTGCCAAGGCTGGCTCGATGACTTGAACCAAGTGCTCGCGTCGGGCTGCGAACATGACCAAAGCTTCCGTTAAAGGGTCCATGCTTTCGTGCAAAGCCAATTCACGAAACTTTTCCGCCAAGGGCGTACCACCAGGTTCACGCGTGAGCGTCACCACATGGCCACGGCTTTTGAACCACTGCGCCAGACCTTCGATGTGGGTTGATTTTCCAGCACCGTCGATGCCCTCAAAACTGATAAACCAGGCCGACTTCATAGATCATTGTCCCTGTTTGGATAAACCGCGTTGGTATTTGTTGACCGCGTTATTGTGCTCGTTCAGCGATTGACTGAAATGGCTAGTGCCATCACCTTTTGCCACAAAATAAAGGGCGTTGGAAGGCGCAGGATCGATGGCTGCAAGTAACGCCGCCTTACCAGGCATAGCAATGGGTGTAGGAGGCAAGCCGCCTCTTGTGTAGGTGTTGTAAGGTGTATCGGTGCGCAAATCGACCCGCCTTAAATTGCCGTCAAACGCATCCCCCAAACCGTAAATGACTGTGGGGTCTGTTTGCAAACGCATGCCCATTTTGAGTCGATTGTGAAACACTGCTGAAATAAGCGGACGATCGCTGGCTCGGCCCGTTTCTTTTTCAACGATGCTGGCCAGCGTCAGCAATTCATCGGGATGGGTTAAAGGTAAATTGCTTTTCCTTTGATTCCATACTTTGGTCAAATGGCGGTCCATGGCTTTGAGTGCTCTTTGCATCACCGCTATATCGGTAGAACCCTTGGCATAGGAATAAGTGTCGGGGTAAAAGCGACCTTCTGGATGGAGGTTGGGGCGACCCAATTGCGCCATGATCTCTGCGTCGCTCATGCCTTGCGTGCTGAGCTTTAAATTGTCGGACTTGGCCAGGGCTTGTTTGAATTGCTTGAAAGTCCAGCCCTCGACCAACGTGATCGTTCTGAGTGTTTCTTCACCACGAACCAGCATGTTGAGCACAACACGAGGCGACATCTCTGGGGTTATTTCATAACTGCCCGCTTTGATGGCCCTGTCTTGACCTGAGACCCTGAACCAAAATCGCAACAATTCCGGCGACACATCTGCCCCAGCATCGGCAATGGCTTGCGCTACGCCTTTGGGGGAAGTGCCTGGTTCGATGGCCAAATCAAGCACTTGAACGCTGGGGGACGCATTCAAATACGAGGGCTTGAAACCCATTGGACTTTGAAGCCAGTACACCGCTGCAGCCAGTACGGTTATGACCGACAAAGCAAACAGGGACAGAAAAGCCCCCCACGAGTGTCTTTTTCGTGAATTTTTGCTTTTTTTGGCTTTTGAAGCAGGTCGACTCAAACCTTGGATCCTTTGGGTTTTTCAGAGGAGATCATAATTCAGGCATGGACCTGATTGAACCTGATTTGAAATTCTCACCCTCCGGTATTTTGGCCCCGCAACATTGGGGGCTTATTTTGGCCGAGGGGCCTGATGCGGGCAGCTTTTTGCAAGGTCAATTGACCAACGATGTCTTGCTTTTGCCAGTGGGACAAGCGCGATTTGCTGGCTATTGCTCGGCCAAGGGCCGATTGATGGCCAGTTTTGTGGTGCTCAAACTCAGCGCAGAAAAGTACCTGTTGGCCTGTCATCAAGACTTGTTGCAAAGCACCCTCAAGCGCTTGTCCATGTTTGTGATGCGCGCCAAGCTCAAGCTCACGGATGTCACAACCCAATATGAACTGCGGGGTGTCTTGGGAGCGACGGCAGATCAAGCCTGCCCAGCATTGCAATCTGAATTGCCATGGCATGCCATACAGGAGGGCGAAGGCCATTTCATCAAATTGCACAGTGCCAAGAATTCTGGTTTGAATATTTCACGCCTTCTGTGGATTGGTTTGAAAGACGCGCCCTCTTCTCTTGCTTTTTTAGGTCAGTCATTACCCCCCGCAACTGAAAACGAATGGCAATTGGCTGAAGTTTTAGCGGGCATCAGCAGGGTTCAAACAGCCACTTCCGAAGCCTTTGTGCCACAGATGCTGAACTACGAATCGGTGGAAGGCGTGAGTTTTAAAAAGGGTTGCTACCCAGGGCAAGAAGTGGTGGCCAGAAGCCAGTTTCGAGGCACCTTGAAACGACGCGCTTTCATTGTGGCTTGCCATTCGCCCATGCAAGTTGGACAAGAGGTTTTTTCAGCCGATGACATAGAGCAAGCTTGCGGTACTGTGGCCAGTGTTGCCGAAAATGACAGTACTTCCAAAGAAGACGCCGCAAAGTGGTGGGGCATTGTGTCGATGCAAATTAATGCGACGTCACAAGTCTTGCACTTGGGGAATCCAGAGGGGCCCGAATTGCATCTCAGTGCTTTGCCCTACCCTTTGCTTGAAGACATTTAAGCGAGTTTCAAACTCATTTCAATGTGATCGATGCCGGCGTCTTGAAAGATGTCGCCATGTGCTTGAAATCCCAATCGACGGTAAAAACCTTCCGCACTGCATTGCGCATGCAAGATCACTTCTTTGTCGCCACGTTGACGAGCGGTCTCAATGAATGCCTCAATCACTTGGCGGCCTAAGTTACCACCTCGCAAAGGTTTGGATACAGCCATGCGGCCAATTTGCGAAACCTGTGGTTTGGGTTGCAGTAAACGACCTGTTGCAACAGGCTGACCCAGTTTGTTCCAGATCACTGCATGGACGGCCTTCGCATCATGTTCGTCCCATTCAAGTTCCTGCGGAATTTCTTGCTCATGCACAAATACTTCTGTGCGCAAAGCAGCGGCCCCTTCCTTCAACGCATCCCAGCTGCCTATCTTCAAATCCACCACTGATTCACCGGCCTCATAAATCAACAAAATGTTGCGCAACGCTTCTGGAATGGGCTTGGAAGTTTGCGTGAGTGGGTCGGCAAACACATAGATCAATTCGCCACTGATCAGCAACTTGTCACCGCGAAAAATGCCTGCCTCAAACACCATGGACGACTTGCCAAGTCGGCTGCACTTCATGCCCACACTCAGGTCATCGTCCATGAGCGCTGATGCGTGGTACTCCAAGGTGGCTTTCTTGACATACAGCTCTCCACCCAAGATGTGAAAAGCAGTTTCGTAAGGCAAGGCCACACGCCCCCAATACGCAGTGACAGCGGTGTCAATGTAGGTGAGGTAATGGCCATTGAACACAATCTTTTGCATGTCAATTTCAGCCCACCGCACGCGAAGGCGATGGAAGAATCGGAAGTCACTGCGTTTCATGAAAAAGTTCTTTCTGACAAACAAAAATCATTGGCCTAAAGCGAAGGCATGTTTCAATGCGCGACCTGCATCCTGATGGGCTTGACGCGCTTCTGGTATGACGCGCCCCATGTTGACAAAGCCATGAACCACCCCATGGTAAATCTCAAGATCAACCTTCACACCCGCCATGCGCAGCATATCGGCATAGGCAACACCTTCATCGACCAACGGGTCACATTCTGCCAAACCAATCCAAGCCGGTGCAAGACCGTCATGTCGCTCTGCCAGCATGGGTGCGAAACGCCAATCGTCTCGATCTTTGGCATCAATGTAGTGGTCAAAAAACCAATCAACGGTGGCTTTGTCGAGCATGAAACCTGATTGATAGGTGTTGTGGGACGTGGTTTCTTGGCGTGCGGCAGTCCCTGGGTAAATGAGCAGTTGAAGGGCCAATTTCAAGCCTACATCTCTGGCGTGAATGGCGCAAACGGCAGCCAAAGTGCCGCCAGCGCTGTCGCCTCCCACAGCCAATGCGTTGGCTTGCAGCCCCATCGATTCTGCAAATTTTGAAACCCACTGGAGTGCATCCCAGGCATCGTTGGTTGCAACGGGAAAGCGATGCTCGGGTGCAAGACGGTAGTCCACAGAAATCACAGCGCATTGCCCGATGCGCGCCAATTCACGGCACAACACATTGTGCGTTTGAATGCTGCCAATGGTGAAGCCACCCCCATGGAAATACACCAACGTTGGGCTAGGGGATGCATGAGATTTTGAATAAGGTGCAAACAATCTGGCTTGGACCAATTGACCATCTCGCATGGGAATCCGCAAGTCCTCAACCCTGGCCATTGGGGGTTCAGGCAAATCCAAAATGCTGGCCGACACTTCATAAAACAAACGCGCTTGTTGCGCATTCAACAAATACATCGGTGGGCGTCCTGCCCGTTCAATGTTGCGCAGAACCAAGCGCATGGATTCGGTCAGCCGGCTGTGAGGGTTGTGGTGTGAGCTCATGGTGGCTTTTTTATCGCCAATGTGACTTTTTCAGGGTTGTAGAGGCTGACTTGAAACGCGTCTTGCAGTAGAGTTGATCGTAACGCATTCAGAGAAAATACCATGGCTTTCATCAACTACGTCACCCAGATTCAGATCGACTTCGGCGCGATCCAACTTTTAAAACAAGAGTGCGAACGCGTCGGCATCCACAAACCTCTTATCGTGACCGACCAAGGGGTGAAGGCCGCAGGCATTTTGCAGAAAGCCTTAGATGCGCTGCCTGGCATTCAGGTGGCTGTATTTGACCAAACCCCCTCCAATCCCACAGAAGCCGCTGTGCGTGCGGCCAGCGAGGTCTACAAGGCCCAGGGTTGTGATGGCTTGATTGCGGTGGGGGGTGGCTCCTCCATAGATTGCGCCAAATGTGTGGCCATTGCCGTCACGCACGAAGGCCCCCTCAAAACCTACGCCACCATTGAAGGCGGCTCACTCAAAATTACAGACCGTGTCGCACCGCTCATTGCAGTGCCCACCACCAGTGGCACCGGTAGCGAAGTGGCGCGTGGCGCCATTTTGATAGTGGACGATGGTCGAAAGCTGGGCTTTCACTCCTGGTTCATCGTTCCCAAAGCCGCCATTTGTGACCCGGAGCTGACCTTTGGTTTGCCGCCCATGCTCACTGCGGCAACAGGCATGGACGCCATTGCCCACTGCATGGAAACTTTCATGGCACCGGCCTTTAACCCGCCTGCCGATGGCATTGGCTTGGATGGTCTGCAACGCGCTTGGGCGCACATTGAACGCGCTACGAAAAATGGCCAAGACAAAGAGGCCCGCATGCACCTCATGAGTGCCTCGATGCAAGGCGCCATGGCCTTTCAAAAAGGCCTGGGTTGCGTTCACTCGCTCAGCCACAGTTTGGGCGGTGTCAATCCCCGCCTCCACCACGGTACTTTGAATGCGATGTTCTTGCCAGCAGTGGTCCAGTTCAATGCCCTTGCTGAAACCGTGCAAAAAGAAAACCGCTTAAACCGCATGGCGCAGGTGATGGGCTTAGCTTCCGGTTCTGACATTCCGCATGCCATTCAAGACATGAGTGCGCGACTAGGATTGCCTTCAGGCCTGAAGGCCATGGGCGTCACTGAATCGCAATTTGATGCTGTGATTCAAGGGGCGATGGCCGATCACTGCCACAAAACCAACCCCCGCATTGCAAGCCCTGACGAATATAGAGAGATGCTCTCGGCCTCGATGTAATCAAAGGTCTTGCACGCAGGCCATGTCTGGTTTTTCCAGCCAGGCGGCAAACTCATCCGCCAGTTGTTGACTGGCTGATGTAGCGGCTTGCCAAACCTTGACCCTCGCCTGCAAATCTTGACCATAAGTGGCAAAGTCAGTTCGATCGGGCAATTTGCCATTCGGCAATGTTTGAACCCACTCGGGCCGTGGTGCCAACACCAAGGTGTTGTTGAGAAAGGCGCTGGCTTTGTGCCGCCATTTCAGGGCTTTGTCGAGCCAACCGGGTACCACCGCTTTTTGAAAATGCGGATACACAACCAAACCACCAGGTGCTGTGTCATTTGAAGCATTGCGCCAATCAAGGTGCAAGTGGTAATCCGTGATGCCACCATCCCAGTAAGCGCCACGCGGCGCGCCTTCAATGTCATGCACAGCCTTCAAAACAAAGGGAATGGCACAACTGGCTTGCAGCACATCCATGAAATTTGAAGTCGTCATAGGCAATTGCCGTGTTGCGTAATCGTGCGTACCAAAAGGCAATGCACCTGCAGATGAAAACACCACGCGCTCTAAAGATGCACCCATGGCTTTGCGACGGATCAGATTGCTTAAAAATGCACCACCATAGCCTAAGGGACTGAGGACTGGGTGCTCTCGATGAAGCAGACCCTTGCCACGAGACGTCAACACATGAAGACGAAAACGTGGATGATTTAACAGCGGCTCAACCAGGCCGCCATAAAACAAATCTAAATTTTCACGGAACGAATCGCTGACTTGCTGCGCACTGGGAAATTTTTCGCCGGGTTTCAATTCATAGTGTTGATGAATGTAATCGTGCTCCAGTCTCAACAAGCCAGCGCGACTCTCGGGTAAACAGGCCGTAGCCATGCGCCATGCACCAATGGAGGCGCCCACCAAATCAATCGTTTGCTGACTGGTCGGCAACCACTGGTTGAACATGAATCGATCAAGTGGGCCAAGGATTAAGCCCTTGGGTCCTCCTGCGGCAGCAGGAATCACCTTCACATCGGATGCACTCAGCCCATGCAAAGCCAGGTGCTGCTTGGCTTGAGGGCCGACATAGATGGCAAGGGCTTTCATGCGATCCCTCAACCCTTGTTTTGCAATTTGGCAAATGCAGAGGCCATGGCACTTTGGCCTAAATTGCCAGATTGAGCAGGGCCTTGTGAACGTTGGTGCTGATGAGCTTGACGGGGACCACCTTCAAATTTATTTTCTCGACCACGTTGCGAAGCTGATGGTGATGCATCACTGAGCTTCATGGTGAGGCCAATCCGTTTGCGCGCCACATCCACTTCAGTCACTTTGACTTTGACAATATCGCCCGTCTTAACAACCTCGCGCGCGTCGGTGATGAATTTGTTGCTGAGTTGACTGACGTGAACCAAGCCATCTTGGTGGACACCCAAATCAACAAAGGCGCCAAAGGCCGCGACGTTGCTCACGGTGCCTTCCAAAATCATGCCTTCTTTCAAATCGCGTATGTCATCAACACCATCATTGAAACGCGCCACCTTGAAATCGGGCCGTGGGTCACGGCCTGGTTTTTCCAACTCAACCAAAATGTCTTTGACCGTGATGACACCAAACTTGTCATTGGCAAACAATTCTGGGCGCAAGGTTTTAAGCATGTCTGCGCGGCCCATGACGTTTTCAACCGGCTGTGCCACCTTGGCCATGATGGCTTCCACCACGGGATAGGTTTCGGGGTGTACGCCCGTCATGTCCAATGGATTGTCACCCCCGCGAATGCGCAAGAAGCCTGCGCTTTGCTCAAAAGTTTTAGCGCCAAGTCCTGTGACCTTCAGCAGGTCTTGACGATTTTTGAAAGCACCATTGGCCTCACGCCACCGCACAACAGCTTTGGCAACACCACCGGACAAACCAGAAACGCGAGACAGCAAAGGCACACTGGCGGTGTTCAAGTCAACACCGACAGCATTCACGCAATCTTCCACCACGGCTTCCAGGGTGCGCGCCAATTCTGTTTGATTGACGTCGTGTTGGTACTGTCCTACACCGATGGACTTCGGATCAATTTTGACCAACTCGGCCAAGGGGTCTTGCAAGCGGCGTGCAATGCTGGCCGCACCGCGCAAGCTCACATCGACATCGGGCATTTCTTGGCTGGCAAATTCACTGGCGGAATACACAGAAGCGCCCGCCTCGCTCACCACGACCTTTTGAATTTCGGGGCTGTCGGGTGTTTTGAGTTGCTTGATGAGATCGGCCGCCAATTTGTCGGTTTCACGGCTGGCAGTGCCATTGCCAATGGCGATCAAATTAACACCATGTTTTTGGCACAGTTTATTCAACGTAAACAAAGAGCCATCCCAGTCTCTGCGAGGCTCGTGGGGATAGACCGTGGCAGTTTCAACCAACTTGCCAGTGTGATCTACAACGGCTACTTTGACGCCAGTGCGAATGCCTGGATCCAAGCCCAACACCACACGAGGTCCAGCAGGCGCAGCCAATAACAAATCACGCAAGTTATCTGCAAAAACTTTGATGGCAACTTTTTCGGCCTCTTCACGCAAGCGCGCAAAGAGATCGCGCTCTAATGACAAACTGAGCTTGACGCGCCAAGTCCACAAAATGGTTTTTCGAATGAGGTCATCGGATGGTCTGGCGCTGTGGGACCAGTTGAGGTGCAAAGCTATCCGGCCTTCTGCCATTGCACTGGCTGCTTGAGCGGCCGCAGTGGTCGTTAAGGGGGCTGCTGTTGCACCAATCGCTTCAGGTTCCGGCAAAGAAAGCTTGGCATCCAAAAACTCTAAAGCTCGACCGCGGAACACGGCCAAAGCTCGGTGAGATGGGACGCGGCCAATAGGTTCGCTGTAATCAAAGTAATCTCTGAACTTGGCCACCTCCGCTTGGTTCTCGTCCTTGCCCGAAGCCAAGTGGCTGGTGAACAAGCCCTCTTTCCAAAGCCACTCTCGCAGGGCCTGAATGAGGGAGGCGTCTTCTGCCCAGCGCTCAGACAAAATGTCGCGAACGCCATCCAAAACAGCACCTGCGCTTGAAAAATCAGCACCTTCAATGGCATCGGCTGGTTTCAAATAAGCCTGCGCTTCAACTTGAGGATCAAGCGATGGATTCGCCCATAACGCATCAGCCAAGGGTTCGATGCCAGCCTCTTTGGCAATCATGCCTTTGGTCCGGCGCTTGGGCTTGAAGGGCAAGTACAAATCCTCCAAGTCTTGCTTGGTAGCGGCTTGGTCAATGGCCAATTGCAAATCGGGGGTGAGCTTGCCTTGATCGGCAATGCTTTTGAGGATGGTGGCGCGGCGCTCTTCCATCTCACGCAAGTAGCCCAAACGGTATTCCAATTCACGCAATTGGATGTCGTCCAAGCCGCCGGTGACTTCTTTGCGGTAACGGGCAATGAACGGCACCGTGGCACCGCCATCTAACAAACTCACGGCCGCCTGTACTTGCTCAGGGCGGATTTTGATTTCAGTGGCCAATTGGCCCAATATTTTCTGCATCTCGTCGGCTAACTTCTATGGATTTCTAAAACTCAACCGACGAGTTTGCCACACTCCGGTGGCTGTTTTTTAGCTGCGCAGTTCGGCTTTGAGTTTTTCGCCAATGTCAGGGCGTGCGGCAAAAGGATTGGGCGGGTTTTGCTGCTGAACGATGGCTTCCATGCGGGTTTGGACGTTGCCCAAAGCTTGAGGATGGCTATAGATGTAAAACTGATCGTTGGCAATAGACTCAAACACCATTTCGGCCATTTGAGCGGCAGACACCTTGCCACTGCTGACCGCTTTGTCGCTCATCGCCTGGCCAATCAATTGGCTTTTGGTGGCCTTTTGATGCGGCAAATCCGCCGGACGGTTGCGGTGGCTTTGGCTAATGCCTGTGGGCACAAAGTAAGGGCACAAAACGCTGGCACTGACTTGGTCGGTCACCAGTTTCAAATCTTGGTACAGGGTTTCAGTTAAAGCGACCACCGCATGTTTGCTGACGTTGTACACGCCCATGTTGGGAGCCGTGAGCAAACCGGCCATGCTGGCGGTATTCACGATGTGGCCTTCGTAGGCTGGATCTTTTTTGGCGGCCTCTAGCATCATGGGCGTGAACAAACGCACGCCGTGCACCACACCCCAAACATTCACACCCAAGACCCATTGCCAATCGGCCACGGTGTTCTCCCAAACCAAGCCACCTGAACCCACACCAGCGTTGTTGAAAACAAAGTGTGGCGCGCCAAATTGCGCTTGAACATCCTTGGCGAAGGCGTCCATTTGATCCGCATTGGAAACGTCCACGCGCTTCGCAAAAACCTTCACGCCGGTCGCTTTAATTTCAGCTTCTGCTTTGTCGAGTGCATCTTGCTGCACATCCACCAGAACCACATTCATTTTCAGGCGGGCTGCAATGCGTGCACATTCCAAACCAAAGCCAGAGCCACCGCCTGTTAAGACAGCTGTTTTATTTTCGAAATTGCGAATCATGATTTGACCTTCTTCAAAATAAATCCGTTACGGGGAAAGTGAACATGAACCGTGCCTGCACGCTCATCTTCACGGCGCAATGTGAGTCGGGTTTTGGTCGCTGCAACCAAAATACCTGGGGTGGGTTCTAAACCAAAGTTATCTGCAGTGATGGTGACTTCGGAACCTAAGGCAATGCCATGATCGTCCACAAATGCAAGCTGTGAAACATCTTCGGGTGTTGCATTCTTGGCCACCTCAACGGCCTGATCCGACTTCATCTTGTCGTGCTGACCATGACCGATGGCTTTCATGCGCGCCATCCAATCTTTAAGCAAAGGTGTCGCGTCTAAGATGCCCGCCACACTGGGTGTTCGCTCTAGCGTAAACCACATGGGGTGATAAGCAGAAAAGTCGGCAATGGTGGGTACCTCCCCCATCAAATAAGGGTGCTCTGTCAGCATGTCTGACAAGCGGCGCAATTGACTTTTGTAAGTGCTGGTGCCCTCGCCCAATGACATTCTGGGCGCGCCACCTCGCATGGCTGCGCGATCGGCGACAAAAGCTTGAACCACCGCCTCAGGGGCACCTGCAAAAACATCGGCAACACCGGCGGGTTGAAAGTTATAAGCCATGGCTGCTGGAAATACCTGACTGTCGGCCCATTGCGCCACAATTCTGGAAGCGCCATTGACGGGTGATGGGTAGAGGCTGGGGGCAGGCGCCAATTTCTCTAAAACATCCGCAATCAAAGCGGTATCGCAATAAATGTCGGCACCGATTTGCAGCACGGGGGTTCGACGATAACCACCCGTCAAAGACGTGAGGTCGGGTTTGGGCATGATCATCGGAATGATCACGCTTTGCCAGGCCAACTTTTTATAACCCAAAATCAAACGAATTTTTTCTGCAAAAGGTGACGTTGGGTAATGGTGAAGAATCAGTTGGCTCATGGCTTGGCTTTCGTAAATGGGTATAGATTTAAACCAGTTTCACCAGTTGTTTGCCAAAGTTTTGACCTTTGAGCAAGCCCAAGAAAGCTTCAGGTGCAGAAGCAATGCCTTGCGCAATGGTTTGACGTGGGTTGAATTTGCCACTGGCAATGAGTTCAGCCAATTCAGCCAAGGCTTCAGGCCACACTTCCATGTGCTCACTCACAATGAAGCCTTCAATGGTCATACGGCTTTTCAGGATCAACGTAGGGTTGGTCATGGGCAAAGGCTCTCCGTTGTAGCCTGCAATCATGCCGCACACAGCGACGCGGGAAAAGTCATTGGCGCGCAACATCACGGCATCTAGCACCATGCCGCCCACGTTTTCAAAATGGCCATCAATGCCATTGGGACAGGCATCTCGCAGTGCTTTGGACAAAGAGATGTAATCGGTGTGTTCTTTGTAGTCAACGCAAGCATCAAAGCCCAACTCATTGACCACGTAATCGCATTTGGCTTTGCCACCGGCAATGCCCACCACACGAAAACCACGTGCTTTGGCCAACGCGCCAAACGCGCTGCCCACAGCGCCACTGGCAGCGCTCACTGTGACGGTGGCGCCAGGTTTGGCTTGAATGATTTTGACCAAACCATACCAGGCTGTGACGCCGGGCATGCCCACGGCACCCAGGTAATGGCTGATCGAAATTTTCTCTGCATTCACATGCTTGAGCGCACCCACGGCATCAGCGTTGATCACGCTGTACTCTTGCCAGCCGCCCATGCACAACACGGTTTGACCCACCGTGAATTTGGCGTGCTTGCTCTCTACAACTTCACCCACAGTGCCACCAATCATGGCTTCGCCCAATGGTTGGGGCTGTGCATAATTTTTGCCAGCATTCATGCGACCGCGCATATAAGGGTCAAGGCTCAAGTAATGGTGTTTAACCAAAACTTGTCCGTCTTGCAAAGCAGGTGTTTCTGCGGTGATCAATTTGAAATTGGAAGTTGTTGCTTCGCCTTCAGGACGATTGTCTAAAACGATGATGTGATTGGTCGGCATGTTTGTCTCTTGCTTGAAATTGATTAATCAGTCGAAATGGGCGAAGACACTGACGGGGTACGCTTAACGTACTTGAAGGTCCCTGTGGCATGGGCACACAGTTGACCATCCGCGTCATACACTTTGCCATCTGTGAAGGCCATGGTTTTGGTGCGATGCAGTAGCAAACCTTTGGCCAACAGATGCTCATCGCCGGTGGTTTTGGCGGGGCGCATGAAACTGGTTTTCATTTCAATCGTGACGACGCCCATCTCTTGTTCAACACTGCGTGCAGCCGTGGCCATCACCACATCGAGCAAAGTCATCACAGCCCCGCCATGGGTAATGGCGAAAGAATTGTGATGCTCCGCACGAGGGCTGTAGTGCAACTCTGATGTGCCGTTCTCGAACTTCTCTAATGTGAAGCCAAGGTTGTCCACAAAGGGAATGTGGACGCCAAAGGGAATGCTCATTGCTTAGCCACCAATGATGGCACTCACGCCACCGTCAACAGCCAGCCATTGACCTGTAATGTGCTTGCCGGCCTCGCTGGCGTACAACAGCGTCAAGCCTTTCAAGTCTTCGTCATCGCCTAAACGACGCAAAGGTGCGTGGCTCGCCATGCGATCTGCGCCCATTTTTTCGAGCAAGCCGTAGGTCATTTTGCTGGGGAAGAAGCCTGGACAAATGGCGTTCACGGTAATGCCATGTTGACCCCACTCACCTGCCAGCGCCTTGGTGAAATTGACCACAGCACCTTTGGAGGTGTTGTAGGCGATGGTTTGCATCTCAGGTGGGTTACCGGCCAAGCCCGCAATCGATGCCACATTCAAAATTCGGCCACGACCATTTGGGATCATGGACAAGTTGGCCACTTCTTGTGCCAAGATGAAATAGCCTCGCACATTGAGGTTCATCACTTTGTCCCAAGCGGAGACTGGGTGAACTTCAGCAGCAGCACCCCAAGTGGCGCCTGCGTTGTTAACCAAGATGTCAATGCGACCCATTTTTTTCACGGTCTCTTGTGCCAAACGGCGAATGTCTTCTTCCTTACCGCAGTCTGCTGCAATGAAGTCTGCCTCAATGCCTGCCGCTTTGAGTTCAGCCACGGCTTCTTGCAAATCATCCGCTTTGCGCGAGCTCAACATCAAACGTGCACCGGCTTCACCCAGTGCGTGGGCCATTTGCAGACCCAGACCTCGTGAGCCACCTGTGACCAAAGCCGTTTGACCTGTTAAGTCGAAGAGTTGTTTGACGGTACGTGTCATGTTCAATCCTTTGTAAAAATTAGTTCCAAAAATCCATGCACTGTCGCTTCGCGACAATGGCTTTCATGAAAGGTTTGATGGCGATGTGATCTGGGTGGTTTTGATAAGCGTTCAATGCAGCTGCATCCTTGAAAACAGAATTCAAGATGACATCACAAGTGCAATCGAGACCCTCTGATTTGAGGCCCACTTCAAATAATTCGATGCCGGGCACCAAGCTGGAACAACTCATGAGCACTTCACGCGCTTTCAGCATGTTCTGCGCTTTGGTCTGACCCTCTGCTTCTTCCTTCAAAGTCCACATCACAATGTGACGCAAACCTTGAGGCATGCTTTTCATGTGATTCATCAAAATGCCTCTTCAGATAAGTTGGCACACGTCATGTCGCGATTGCTAACCACATTGAGCCAAGCATCAATCTTGGGCAGTTCATAGCGGTAAAAATATTTTGCAGCTGCTTGTCGGCCTGTTTGTTGAGCCGAAGCCTCACCCCTGCATGAGGCGCTTACGTCCAACCAGATCCAGGCCAATACCAAATGACCGAAGGCTTGTAAATACGGTACCGCATTGGCCAAGGCCTCTTGTGGCTGTCCGGTAGACCAAGCCGACTGGGTGGCTTGAATGACTTTTTGAAGTGCAGAAGTCAGGGCTTTGGCATCATCGGCCAAATCAGAGAGTGCTTGTGCTTTTTGAGCTGTCGCCATCATGCGTGCGGCCAGGAGCTTCACGCCTCTGCCCTCTTCCATCAAGACTTTGCGGCCTAACAAGTCCATGCCTTGAATGCCATGAGTGCCCTCATGAATCATGTTCAGACGGTTGTCGCGCCAGTACTGTTCTACTGGAAAGTCTCGGGTGTAACCGTAGCCACCATGAATTTGAATGGCCAAGCTGTTGGCTTCCAGACACCATTCGCTGGGCCAGCTTTTGGCAATGGGCGTTAACACTTCTAGCAGCAGGCGAGCTTCGTCGGCATTTACAGCTGTACCCGTGTGCTGTTCATCCACCAATTTGGCGCAATACAACTCTAGTGCCAACGCACCTTCGCAATAAGATTTTTGGGCCAGCAACATGCGCTTGATGTCGGCGTGTTCAATGATGCGAACCTGCGCTTGCGCAGCATCCTTCACCACCTTCTGTGAGCCACCGGCAACGGGACGACCTTGTGGGCGGTTTTTGGCGTATTCCAAGCTGGCCTCATAGCCAGCCATGCCCAACATGGTGGCTGCCAAGCCCACGCCGATCCGTGCTTCGTTCATCATGTGGAACATGTAGCCCAAACCACGACCTGGTTCACCGACCAAGTAACCAACAGCACCCGAGCCATCTGAGTCTGTGTTGTCGGTCGAAACTTTGAACTTGCCCTCGCCAAAATTCAGCAGTGTGTTGGTGGTACCACGCCATCCGCATTTGTGATTCAAACCCGCCAGGGCCACATCGTTGCGAACACCCGTCAATTGACCTTCGGTGTTCACCATTTTCTTGGGCACGATGAACAAGGAAATGCCTTTAACGCCAGGAATCAACTTGCCATCAGGACCCGGAATTTTGGCCAAAACCAAATGAATGATGTTTTCGGTGAGTTCATGTTCACCCGCCGAGATCCACATCTTGTTGCCTTTGAGGCGATAGCGCGCACCCAAAGGATCTTGTTGAAATGCAGCACCATCAGGCGTAGCGCGTGTCATGACATCGCTCAATGAAGAGCCTGCTTGAGGTTCAGACAAACACATGGTGCCAGACCAGCGGCCTGAAAATTCGTTGAGTGCAAACACTTTCTTTTGCAATTCCGAACCGTGCGCCATCAGCAAATTGGCATTGCCCACAGTTAACAGGCCCGAGCCCATGCTGACGGACGCCATCGCAAAGAATGTATTGGCAGCTGCTTCTACGGTGTAGGGCAACTGCATGCCACCAATCTCGTAGTCTTGCGCTGCGCTGAGCATGCCGGATGCGGCGTAAGCTTTTTGCGCATCGTGCGTGGCTTGCGGCAAGATCACTTTTTCGCCGTCAAAGCGCGGTTCTTCTGTGTCGACAAGGCGATTGAAAGGCGCATATTTTTCGCGGGCAATTCGCTCGCAAGTGTCCAGTACGGCATCAAAAGTTTCTTGGCTGTGGTCCGCAAAACGTTCGCGTTGTTGCAGTTGGTTAACGTCCAACCATTCGTACAACAAAAAATCCAGCGTAGTCCGAAGGCTCATGTCAAATTGATCTCAGTGAAAATGAAAGCGGGCGGCCTGCATGGATAGCGGGTCGCCCGTGGTTGCTTAGTGGATGCTGAGCGTGTGCGTTTAGAGCACTTCAAAAATACCGCAAGCACCCATGCCACCCCCAATGCACATGGTGACAGCCACACGCTTGGCACCGCGGCGTTTGCCTTCGATCAATGCGTGGCCTGTGAGGCGTTGTCCGCTGACACCGTAAGGGTGACCGACGGCAATGGCGCCACCGTTGACGTTGAGGCGATCGGGGGGAATGCCCAATGTGTCGCGGCAATACAAAACTTGCACCGCAAAGGCCTCGTTCAGTTCCCACAAATCGATGTCGGAAACTTTCAAACCTAAACGTGCCAATGCTTTGGGAACTGCGTAGACAGGGCCAATACCCATTTCGTCAGGTTCGCAACCGGCAACCGCAAAGCCCAAGAAGCGGCCCAGAGGTTTCAAGCCGCGTTGCTCGGCCAATTTTTCGTCCATCAAGACACAAGCGCCTGCGCCGTCTGAAAATTGGCTGGCGTTGCCAGCAGAAATCAAACCACCAGGCAAGGCTGAGCGCAGACCTGAAATGGCTTCAACCGTTGTACCTTCACGCAAACCTTCGTCGACGCTCACGGTCACTTGCTTGGTCATGAGACCCATGGTTTTGTCGATGACACCTGCAGACACCGTGATCGGTGCAATTTCATCGTTGAACAAACCAGCGGCTTGGGCTGCACAAGCTTTTTGTTGGCTGGCCGCACCGTATTCGTCCATGCGGTCACGGCCAATTTTGTAGCGCTTGGCCACTTGTTCTGCCGTCTGCAACATGTTCCAGTAAATTTCTGGCTTCATCTTGGCCAAGGACAAATCTTGCAACATGTGCTGGTTCATTTCCTGCTGAACGCAAGAAATGCTTTCAACACCACCGGCTACATAAACTTGACCTTCGCCAGCAATGATGCGCTGGGCAGCCAAAGCAATGGTCTGCAAGCCTGAAGAGCAAAAACGATTCACGGTCATGCCGGACACAGAAATGGGCAGACCCGCTTTCAATGCAATTTGACGTGCAATGTTGGCGCCTGTGGCACCTTCTGGTGTGGCACAACCCATGATGACGTCTTCAACCTCTGCGGCATCAATGCCAGCACGTTGAACGGCGTGTTGAACTGCATGGCCACCCAATGTGGCGCCATGGGTCATGTTGAAAGCACCTTTCCAGCTCTTGGCCAGAGGTGTGCGAGCGGTCGAAACAATGACGGCGTTGGTCATATTGAATACCTCTGATCAGTTGAATGTTTTGCCGTCTGCCACCAAACGGGCAAGCAGCGGTGCGGGTTGCCAGAAAGCGGCATCGTCGCGTGGGTTTTTGGCAAAGCGTTTCATGGCTTCGGCCACATTGAACAAACCAACTTGGTCTGCGTACAACATGGGGCCGCCGCGGAAGATGGGGAAACCATAACCGGTGAGGTAGACCATGTCGATGTCGGAAGCCTTGCTGGCAATGCCCTCTTCCAAAATGTGTGCTGCTTCATTCACCAAGGAGAACACCAAACGCTGCACGATTTCTTCATCTGAAATTTTGCGCGGTGTAATGCCTTCAGCAGCACGGTGTTTTTCAATCATCTCCACAACCAAGGCACTGGGAATGGCATCACGTTTGCCTGCTTGGTAGTCGTACCAGCCTGCGCCTGTCTTTTGACCGAAGCGGCCCATCTCGCACAAGAGGTCGGCTGTTTTGCTGTACTTCATGCCAGGACGCTCAACATTGCGGCGCTTGCGAATGGCCCAGCCAATGTCGTTGCCGGCCAAGTCGCCCATGCGGAATGGGCCCATGGCGAAACCGAACTTTTCAACGGCTTTGTCAACTTGTGCAGGCGTACAACCTTCTTCAATCAGGAAACCAGCTTGACGGCTGTATTGCTCAATCATGCGATTGCCGATGAAACCGTCGCACACGCCGGACACCACGGCTGTCTTCTTGATTTTTTTGCCCAAAGCCATCACGGTGGCCAGCACTTCTTTGCTGGTTTTGGCACCGCGAATGACTTCCAACAATTTCATGACGTTGGCAGGGCTGAAGAAGTGCATGCCCACCACGTCCTCTGGACGCTTGGTGAAAGATGCAATTTTGTTGACGTCCAAAGTCGATGTGTTGGAGGCCAAAATAGCACCAGGCTTCATCACTTCGTCGAGTTTCTTGAAGACAGCTTCTTTCACGCCCATCTCTTCAAACACGGCTTCGATGACCAAGTCGGCGCTGCCAATGTCGTCGTAGCTCAGAGTGGTGGTGAGCAAAGCCATACGCTGTTCGTATTTGTCTTGCTTCAACTTGCCCTTCTTCACTTGCGCTTCGTAGTTCTTGCGAATGGTGGCCACACCGCGGTCCAAAGCTTCTTGCTTCATTTCGAGCATCTTGACAGGAATGCCTGCGTTCAAGAAGTTCATGGAAATGCCGCCACCCATGGTGCCCGCGCCAATGACGGCCACAGACGCGATGGTGCGCTTGGGTGTGTCACTTGGCACATCTGGAATTTTGGATGCGGCGCGATCGGCCATGAAAATATGGCGCAATGCACGGCACTCAGGTGTCCACATGAGGTTGGTAAAGATTTCACGCTCAAAGACCATGCCGTCTTCAAATTTTTTCTTCGTAGCCGCTTCAACCGCATCCACACACTTGGGTGGCGCTGGGTAGTTTTTGGCCATGCCTTTGACCATGTTGCGAGCGAACTGGAAGTAAGCGTCACCTTGGGGGTGTTTGCAAGGCAAATTGCGAACCAATGGCAGCGCAGAACCGTCAGCGTGTTGTGCAGCCAATTCTTTAGCGTAGGCCATTGCTTCAGCGGCCAAAGACTCGGCAGAAGTGGCCATGCGATCAAACAACTTTTGACCTGGCAACATGGCCAGCATTTCGCTGTTAATGGGTTCACCGCTGACAATCATGTTGAGGGCTGGTTCGACACCCAACACGCGTGGCAAACGCTGTGTACCGCCAGCGCCGGGAATCAGGCCCAACTTCACTTCAGGCAGTGCCACTTTGCAGCCAGGTGCTGCTATGCGGTAATGGCAACCCAATGCCAACTCCAAACCACCGCCCATGGCAACGGAGTGAACAGCGGCCAAGACGGGCTTGGCAGAGTTTTCGCAGGCGCGAATGACGCTGAGCAGGTTGGGCTCTTGGATCGCTTTGGGTGATCCAAATTCATTGATGTCGGCACCGCCAGAAAAAGCGTTGCCAGCACCCGTGATGATGATGGATTTAACGGCAGCGTCACTGTTGGCTTGGGTCAAGCCGTTGGTGATGCCGACGCGAGTTGCAAGTCCTAGCCCATTGACGGGAGGGTTGCTCATGGTAATCACGGCCACATCGCCAATGACTTTGTATTCAGCGGTCATGCTGTTTTCCTCTAAAGGTGGTGTCAATCCCAAAATAGAACGGGCGTTCTATTTTGGCTAATTCTAGGGTGTTTCGGCGTGTGTGTGTAGGGGGTTTGTCGCTCATGGGACCTTGTTTTTCGCCCCATCAAAGCGCCTTAAACCTCTAACCACTCCTTGCGGATGTAGGTATTGGCATTCAGTTCGTCTGGCGTACCTTCAAACACAATGCTGCCATGGCCCATGACCAAAGCACGGTCTGAGATTTTCATGGCGATGGTGAGCTTTTGCTCGATGAGCAAAACGGAAATGCCACGATCCTTGAGCTTTTTGAGGTATTGGCCAACCAACTCCACAATTTTGGGCGCCAAACCCTCTGTCGGTTCATCAATGATGATGAGATCAGGGTCGCCCATCAGGGTGCGGCACAAGGTCAGCATTTGCTGCTCGCCACCCGACAATACGCCCGCCTCTGTGTGCTGACGCTCCAACAAACGAGGGAACATTTGGTACATGTCGTCAAAACTCCAACGACTGCCTTTGCCTGAACCCTTCTGCCCCAACAGTAAATTCTGATGAACCGTGAGTTTGGGGAAAATGTCGCGATTTTCTGGAACGTAACCTAAGCCCAAGTGCGCAATCTCAAAGGCTTTTTTGCCAACAATGGCTTGCCCCTTCCAATCAATTTGACCTTGGCAATCAACCAAGCCCATGATGGCCTTTGCGGTTGTCGACCTGCCAGAACCGTTTCGACCCAAAAGCGCCACAATTTCACCAGGTTTGACACCAAAGCTAACGCCATGCAACACATGGCTTTTGCCGTAAAAAGCGTGAAGATTATCAATGTGCAACATGTCAGTGGCCTCCCGCTTGTTCATCAGCCACGTGAGAGCCCAAATAAGCTTCTTGGACACGCGCATTCGACCTGACAGCTTCGGGTGTATCAAAGGCTATCACCTCGCCATAGACCACCACAGCAATTTTGTCTGCCAATCCAAACACGACACCCATGTCGTGCTCCACCGTCAACAGCGTTTTGCCAACGGTCACTTCTTTGATCAAGCTGATGAAGCGACTTGTTTCACTTTTGCTCATGCCCGCTGTGGGTTCGTCTAGCAAAATGACATTGGAACCACCCGCGATGGTGATGCCAATCTCCAACGCACGTTGTTCTGCATAGGTCAGGTTCATGGCGAGCAAATCACGCTTTTTGTCGAGGCGGATCATTTCCATGTACTTCTCAGCCAGTTCGTTGGCGTCTTTCAAACCTGACAAGAATTTCAGGAAGGTGTACTTGTAACCTAGGCTCCACAACACCGCACAACGCAAGTTTTCAAACACGCTGAGTTTTGGAAAGATGTTGGTGATTTGGAAACTTCTCGACAAGCCCATGCGATTGATTTCGTAGGGGGCTTTGTGATCGATGCGTTGACCATTGAGCAAAATTTCACCGCTGGTTGGGCCGAATCGTCCACTGATCAAATTGAACAAGGTTGATTTGCCAGCGCCATTGGGACCAATGATGGCAACACGCTCACCCGCGTTCACCGCCAAATTGGCACCGCGAATGATTTCTGTTTTTCCGAAGTTTTTTCGGAGATCTATGAGTTCTAGCGCATAAGACATCACGCTGTCTCCCGACGTTTAATTTCTTTTTCAATGTCGATTTGGATGTCGCCCCATTCAATCAAGAAGTGACGGCGTGCTGCTTCAAACAAGCCCAAGCCAGTGAGCATGACAAATGCAGCACCAAACCAGCTGTCAACACCTTTGGCATTCAAAGTGACGCCCATGAACTTCAAGGTGTCACCCAAAGCAGAGTTCAGTTGCAGGTGGTAAACCATTTCGATCATGGCACCCGCACCAATCAGCGCAACAAAGGCTGTGACAAAGAGACCCAAATAACTGACCCAAATTTGTTTGAGTTTGCCAAACGCAGCAACGCGCAGGTTCATCATGATCAGACTGGCTATACCACCAGGCGCATACATCACCATGAACAAGAACAACAAGCCCAAGTACAAGAGCCAGGCTTTGGTTAACTCAGACAAGAGCACAAATGCCAGGACCATGAGTACACCGCCGATGATGGGTCCAAAGAAGAAGGTGGCGCCCCCTAAAAAGGTAAAGAGCAAGTAACCGCCTGAGCGGCCAGCCCCGACCACTTCCGCAGTGACAATTTCAAAGTTGAGTGCGCCGAGGCCACCTGAAATGCCCGCGAAAAAGCCAGCAATGATGAAGGCAAAGTAACGCACACGTTGTGTGTTGTAGCCAATGAATTCGACACGTTCAGGGTTGTCGCGCACGGCATTCAAAATGCGGCCCAGAGGTGTTTGCGTAAAGGCATACATCAAGGCCACACACACAAAGGTGTAGATGGCAATCAAATAATAAATTTGGATTTGCGGACCAAAGGTGATGCCCATGAAAGCTTGACCTGCAACACGGTTGCCCGAGATGCCGGCTTCACCACCAAAGAATTCAGAGAACATCAAGGACATGGCAAACACCAGTTCTGCTACGCCCAAAGTGATCATGGCAAAGGGGGTGCCCGCCTTTTTGGTGGTGACATAACCCAAAAGCACAGCAAAGCCAATACCCGCAAGCCCGCCCACCAATGGGATGAGGCTCACAGGAATATGGGAATGACCGCCACTGATTGAGTTCAACGCGTGAATGGCGACAAAAGAGCCAAGGCCTGTGTAAACCGCATGGCCAAAACTCAACATGCCGCCCTGCCCCAACAACATGTTGTAGGACAAGCAAGCAATGATGGCAATGCCCATTTGAGCCAGCATGGTGCCGGACAAATTGCTGGTGAAGACCAGAGGGGCAAAGATCAAGACAATGGCAAACAAGCTCCAGATCACCCATCTGCCAACGTTGTAAGGTTTGAATTTGTAGGTACTGCTCATGACATCATCCTTCTCGGGTCCCTAAGAGTCCCTTTGGACGGAAAATCAAAATCAAAACCAAGAACAAGTACGGCAAGATGGGCGCCACTTGCGACACGGTCAGTTTCAAGATGGGGTTGTTCATCAGGGCTTCGGACAAGCTGAAGCCCAAATTTTTGGCAACGCTGATGAACGAATAGTCAAATGCGATGGCAAAGGTTTGAATCACTCCAATGAGGACGGAAGCCAAAAAGGCGCCAGACAATGAGCCCATGCCGCCCACCACCACCACCACGAAAATAACGGATCCCACCGTGGCCGCCATGGCAGGTTCAGTGACAAAAGTGCTTCCGCCGATGACGCCAGCCAGACCCGCCAAACCAGTGCCTGCGCCAAAGACCATCATGAACACACGCGGCACATTGTGTCCAAGCGACTCGACTGTTTCTGGGTGCGTTAAAGCGGCTTGAATGACCAAGCCAATGCGAGTTTTGGTGAGTAGCAACCACAATGACAACAGCATGAGCAAGGCAACGATCATCATGAAGCCTCGAGTTGCTGGAAATGGTGTGCACACCAAGCGAACGGCAGCGTCTGCAGATTTGCACATTTCTGCCGGCGCTGCACCCCATACCAATTGCATACCTTGGATTGAATGATTGACCAAGGTGAAAGCAGAGCCTTTAAGTAATTCGGGCGGTACAAACTCTACGGCTGTTCGACCCCAAATGAGTTGCACCAACTCATAGACGATGTAGGACAAACCAAATGTCACCAGAAGTTCGGGGACGTGACCAAACTTGTGAACTTTTCGCAAGGTCAGGCGTTCAAATACAACGCCAACCCCGCCAACCAAAATAGGTGCTACCAACAAAGCAGGCCAAAAACCTATGACGCTGGTAAGCGTGTAACCAAAATACGCACCAATCATGTAGAAAGATGCATGGGCGAAATTCAAAACGCCCATCATGCTGAAGATCAGGGTCAAGCCCGAACTCAGCATGAATAACAACAACCCGTAGCTCAATCCATTGAGCATGGAGATGATGAAGAACTCCATAAAACTACTTTCCGCCATCCATGGCAAGTCGCAACAAACAAGAAGGGCCCGACCCCCTGAGGAGCGGGCCCTTCCGAAGACTTACATCAATTAACCTGGACGCTTCATTTGGCAGCTTGTGGGCGTGCTTGAAATGTAGGAAGGGAACTCCTTCACTGGAACCAAGGTCATGCCTGTGTTCTCAACGCTGTAGTTGTATTTCTTGTCAACTTTGCTCCAGACGGTGAGGTACAGGGGCTGCTGCAGTTGGTGGTCGGTTTTGCGCATTTCGACTTCACCGTTGAACACGCTGGTGCTCTTGATACCTTCAAGGGCAGCGGCAACTTTCACAGGGTCTGTCGACTTGGCTTTGGCCATGGCATCACCCAAGGTTGCAAAGATGCTGTGAACTGAGCCGGTGTAGAAGTCGTCATTGAACTTGGCTTTGAATTCATCTTGCCATTTGTCCATCTGACCACCCATTTTGTAGTGACCGTAGGCGATTTGGAAGACTCGGCCTTCGCCGTTTTTGCCCAAAGCTGTAGGCGTACCTGTGACACCTGTGTAGTAAGTGTAGAAGTTGCCGTTGTAACCGCCTTCATTGGCTGCCTTCACTAGCAATGCCAAGTCAGAGCCCCAGTTGCCCGTCACAACAGTGTCTGCGCCAGAAGCTTTGATTTTGGCAATGTAGGGAGCAAAGTCGCGAACTTGCGCCAAGGGGTGCAAATCTTCACCCACGATTTGAACGTCAGGACGCTTACGGCTGATGCCCTCTTTGAAGAACTTGGCCACTTGGTGACCATGTGAATAGTTTTGATTCAGCAAGAAGATTTTCTTGGTTTCAGGACGATCCTTCATGAAGGTCGTCAGGGCTTCCATCTTCATGGATGTGTCTGCGTCATAGCGGAAGTGCCAATAGCTGCACTTGCTGTTGGTGAAGTCGGGATCCACCGCTGAGTGGTTCAAGAAAATGATTTCTTTACCAGGGTTGCGTTCGTTGTGTTTGTTGACAGCTTCAATGAGTGCACCCGCCACACCAGAGCCATTGCCCTGTGTGATGTAACGGATACCTTGATCGGTTGCGGCCTTCAACACGTTCAAGCTTTCAGCGGGGCTCAGCTTGTTGTCAAAGCCAACCACTTCGAACTTCACGCCTGCAGGGTTGATCTTGCTGTATTTCTCAGCAAAGAACTGGAAGCTTTTGAGTTGATTGTTGCCCACAGGTGCCATGAGGCCAGACAAGGGGTCAATCCATGCGATTTTGACGGTTTCGCCCTTTTGAGCAAAAGCACCGAAAGCACACATTGCCAAAGAGGCAACAGCGATAGAACGAACTGCAAATTTCATATTTAGCTCCAACTGTTATGAAAAACTCTAACGGGTGTCAGCGTAACGCTTTTGTAAGTTTTACTGGTCGGGGTTTGCCCTAGGCGGTATCGCCCACGTGACTCACACAAAAGCACCAAGCTTGACGTCCATCAAAGGCTAGGCAATTTGTAACCTGAAAGTTGTTCACGCAGTTTTGTTTTCAGCATTTTTCCCGTTGCGCCCAAAGGGATTGCTTCGACAAAAATGGCGTCATCTGGTATTTGCCATTTCGCAGTTTTGCCCTCATAAAATTTGAGCATTTCTGCCGAGCTCAAGGCGCTGCCGGGTTTTTTGACCACGCACACCACAGGTCTTTCGTCCCACTTCGGATGCGGCATGCCAATGCAAGCCGCCATGGCGACGTCGGGATGGGCCATGGCAATGTTTTCAATGTCAATGGAGCTGATCCATTCTCCGCCGGACTTGATCACATCCTTGCTTCGGTCTGTGATTTGCATGAAGCCATCTTCATCGATGGTGGCCACATCACCGGTTGGGAACCATCCGTCGATCAATGGGGGTGGGCCTTCTTGCTTGAAATATTCACGAATGATCCAAGGTCCTTTGACGAGCAAATCACCGTATGTTTTTCCGTCGTGCGGCAATGTCTCACCAGCATCGTTGACGATTTTCATGTCAACACCAAAGATGGCGCGGCCTTGCTTCAAGCGCAATTTCATTTGTGCTTCTGCAGGCAAACTGAGGTGTTTGTTTTTCAATGTGCAAAGCGTGCCCAAGGGGCTCATTTCAGTCATGCCCCATGCGTGCAAAACGTCAACGCCATAGTCATCACGGAAAGCATTGATCATGGCGGGCGGGCAAGCTGAACCCCCAATCACAGTTCGCTTCAATGAACTGAATTTCAAATGGGCAGGTTTCATGTGACCCAGCAGCATTTGCCAAACGGTGGGTACGCCCGCAGCAAAGGTCACCTTCTCTGCTTCAATCAATTCATAGACCGACTTGCCATCCAAGGCAGGGCCAGGAAAGACCAATTTAGCGCCTGTCATGGCTGCGCTGTAGGGAATACCCCATGCGTTCACATGGAACATGGGCACGACAGGCAAGATCGCATCGCGCGCTGAAATGCACATGACATCAGGCAAGGCAGCTGCATAGGCATGGAGCAAAGTCGATCGGTGACTGTACAAAGCCGCCTTGGGGTTGCCTGTGGTGCCGCTGGTGTAGCACATGCTAGACGCAGAGTTTTCATCTAATTGCGGCCAAACATAAGTCTTTGCTTGTTGTCCAATCAGAGTTTCATAACTGGTCAGATTCGGGATGCCTGTGTCCGCTGGCAATTTATCGGCATCGCAAAGAGCAACCCAGTGCTTCACGGTCGTGCAACGCGCATGAACCGCTTGCACCAAAGGTAAGAATGTCATGTCAAAGCAGAGAATTTGATCCTCTGCATGGTTGGCAATCCACACCACCTGATCTGGATGCAATCGGGGGTTCAGCGTATGCAGAACGCGTCCAGAGCCGCTCACCCCAAAATACATCTCAAGGTGACGGTAGCCATTCCATGCCAACGTGGCAACACGATCGCCCTGCATCAGCCTCAAGCCGTCTAAGGCATTGGCCAATTGCCGAGATCGATTCGCCACATCAGCCCAGGTATAGCGATGCACATCGCCTTCAACACGTCGAGAAACTACTTCACCGTCGCCATGGTGGCGTTCAGCAAAATCAATCAAAGAAGAAATCAGCAAAGATTGCTGTTGCATGAGTCCGAACATATCTGCCTTTACATCTCAAAATGAACAACAAATCGCTTTTTAGCATGAGACCTTGGTGCTTGGTGTATACCCTGTATCTCGATGGGTTCATCCAAAGACACCGACAATCCGAAAATGACCTGGATCAACCAATATGCTGCCTTGGGACCTGCCTTCACAGTAGAAGTCTTGCCCACACCTGTACCAGCCCCCTACTGGGTGGCCCAAAATCCAAGCTTTTTGAAGGCTTGTGGCTTGCCAGACGCATGGCTTGACTCCGAAGAAGCCTTGGCGGTTTTCAGTGGGAATGGGTTATGGGAAGGCATGGCGCCGCGCGCCAGTGTTTACAGCGGTCACCAATTCGGCCATTGGGCTGGACAATTGGGTGATGGCCGTGCCTTGAGCCTAGGGGAGTTTGCAACGCCTCAAGGCTCATTTGAAATTCAGCTCAAAGGCGCTGGTCAAACACCGTTTTCCAGAATGGGGGATGGGCGCGCCGTTTTAAGGTCTAGCATTCGAGAGTACTTGTGCAGTGAAGCCATGGCTGGCTTGGGTGTACCCACCACACGGGCACTGTGCTTAACCGGCTCTTCATTGCCCGTACTTAGGGAAGAACCTGAAACAGCGGCCATTGTGACGCGCGTTGCGCCCAGCTTCATCCGCTTTGGTCACTTTGAACATTTTGCAAATCAATCGGCCCATCCCGATGCCTTAAAGCATTTGGCCGATTTTGTCATTGAACATCATTTTGAAGGTCAAGAAATCAGCTTGGGAAATCCTTATGCAGACTTGCTACATGAAGTGAGTTTGAAAACAGCGCAATTGGTGGCGCAATGGCAAGCCATAGGGTTTTGTCATGGTGTTTTGAACACCGACAACATGAGCATTTTGGGGCTGACTTTGGACTATGGCCCCTTCCAGTTCATGGACGGTTTTCATCCGCACCACATCTGCAATCATTCTGACCATTCAGGCCGCTACGCTTACGACAAGCAACCGCAAATCGCCTACTGGAATCTGTTTTGTTTAGGTCAAGCGTTGATGCCTCTGATCGACGATCAAGAATTGGCCATGAAGGCATTAGAGCCCTACAAAGAAGCTTACACAGCCCACTGGACACACAACTTCTGCATGAAACTGGGCTTGTCACAAGTCAATGAAGAAGACGATGCCGCCAACATGGCCCTGATTCAATCCTTGCTACAAATGATGGCGACAGAAAGAACAGACTTCACGCTGCTTTGGCGCCGTCTCAGTCATGCGGCATCTCAGACCCAGCAGTCGCACGACGCATGGCAAGCTGTGAAGGATTTATTCTTAGACACAGGCAAGTTTCAAGATTGGCAAAACAACTACATGGCGCATTTGCAGCACCAAGGCGATATCGAAGCCGTGCAAGGCATGCTCTCTGTCAATCCCAAGTTCGTGCTGCGCAACCACTTGGTGGAATTGGCCATCCAAAAATCCAAGTTAGGCGACCATTCTGAGGTGGCTAAACTCTTCAAATTGTTGCAGTCACCGTTTGACGAACAACCCGAGTTTGAAGCCTATGCCAACTTGCCCCCCTCTTGGGCCTCTGAGATCGAAATCAGTTGCTCTTCTTAATGTGACATGGAGTGAATGAACATGACAAGTTCCAACTTACCCAAAACCGACGATGAATGGCGCGCTTGGCTGCGCGCGCGCAATGCAGAGCCATTGGCTTTCGAAGTGACGCGCAAAGCGGCAACAGAGCGCCCCTTCACAGGCAAATACGAAACACATTGGGAACCAGGTCAATACACCTGTATCTGCTGCGATGCGGTATTGTTCGATGCCACAACCAAGTTTGATGCAGGATGCGGCTGGCCCTCGTTCTACCAAGCCGCCAATGAAAATGCAATTGCACAAAAGGTCGACCGAAGTCACGGCATGGTGCGCGTTGAAAGTGTTTGCGCCCAATGTGGCGCACACCTTGGCCATGTGTTTGAAGACGGTCCCGAACCCACAGGTTTGCGTTACTGCATGAATTCAGCTTCTTTGAATTTCGAAAAAAAATAAGATGAAAATTGCACTCGATTTATTTCCCATCTTGTTATTTTTTGGGGCTTACAAATTTGCGGACATCTACGCGGCCACGGCTGTCTTGATGGCCGCCACCGTCATTCAAAGTTTGTGGATGTACAAGCTAGACGGCAAGTTGGCCACCATGCAAAAAGCAACGCTGGGCTTGATTCTGGTTTTTGGTAGCCTCACCCTTTTCTTGCACGATGAACGCTTCATCAAATTCAAACCCACCCTGCTTTATGGCTGCTTGGGCCTCGGATTATGGGTGTCGCAGTTTGTGTTCAAAAAGAACTTTCTGAAGACCATGTTGGGTGCGCAAGTTAACTTGCCTCATGCCAATTGGCAATCCCTCAGTGTGGCTTGGACGATGTATTGCTTTTTCATGGCCGCATTGAACGCTTACGTCGCCATTGAATTTACGACCGAAGAGTGGGTTAATTTTAAAATTTGGGGTTATGTCTTTCCATTGATGTTCATCGTTGGAACAGGCATTTACATTGCAAAGCACATTCCTTCTGAAGAGGCTGAGACTTCTGTTAAGCCCGGTGACACGCCTCCTTCGCCATGAACAAGCCCTTAACTTTACAAAACAATGAGCCTTGGCAACCCCTGATCGAACAGGTTTTGCGGCAGCGATTTCAGCCGACTTTTCTCGAAGTCATCGATGAAAGTTCACAGCATGCGGGCCATTCAGGTGCCACCGACAGCGGCATGAACAGTCATTTTAGGGTTCGCATCGCTTCTTCTCATTTTGAGAATATCAGCCGCGTTCAGCGCCATCGTCTTGTGTATGATTCGCTCCAAGAATTCTTAGACAACGGTCTTCATGCCCTGGCCATAGAATTTCGATAACTTTTAATTGATTTGAGGATCCCGATGAAAATTTCTAAATTGGCCCTGAGTTTGGTGGCGGCATTCAGCATGTCTGCCTGGGCACAGAACTTGGCTGTGGTGAATGGCAAGCCTGTTCCCAGCTCACGCGTAGAAGCCCTGAAGCAGCAAGTTGAACGCTCTGGCCGACCTGTCACCCCCGAAATCTTGGCCCAGATCAAAGAAGAGCTGATTGCCCGCGAAATTTTCATGCAAGAAGCCCGTAAGCGCGGTCTCGATGCCAGCGAAGATTACAAAGCACAACTTGAATTGGCACGCCAAAGCCTGTTGATTCGTGAACTCTTTGCCAACTTCCAGAAAAAGAACCCCGTCACTGACGCCGAAATCAAAGCTGAATACGACAAGTTCGTGGCAGCCAATGGCGGCAAGGAATACCGTGCGCGTCACATCTTGGTTGAGAAAGAAGATGAAGCCAAGGCCCTGATTGCCGAGATCAAAAAAGGTGGCAAATTTGAAGATCTGGCCAAAAAGGCTTCTAAAGATCCAGGTTCTGGTGCCAATGGCGGTGACCTCGATTGGGCCAATGCGGCCAGCTATGTACCCGAGTTTTCAAATGCCATGGTGAAACTTGACAAAGGTCAGATGACAGATGCGCCAGTGAAAAGCCAGTTTGGTTTTCACATCATTCGTGTGGACGATGTGCGCGAAGCTCAATTGCCTAAATTGGATGAAGTGAAACCCCAAATCACCCAGCAATTGACGCAATCTAAGCTGGGTAAATTCCAAGAAGACTTGCGCGCTAAAGCCAAGGTTCAGTAAGACAAGCAGAACTGCAACGCATCCGCGACGCGGTTCTTCTCGGAAGAAAGCACTGAACACCGAAAGGTGTCAGTGCTTTTTTTTATTTCAGCCAGCGACGCGCGTTTTGCCACATGCGCAACCATGGGCTGTGCGATGAAATATCACCCGTGGTGAAACTCATTTGAACGTTGCGGAACACACGCTCAGGATGCGGCATCATGGCTGTAAAGCGACCGTCGGCCGTTGTCACTGCCGTCAAGCCAGCAGGACTGCCATTGGGATTGGCGGGGTAGGCTTCTGTGGCGGCACCCCAGTTGTCCACGAAACGCATGGCGCCAATCGCTCTGTTAGCATTGCCGCGGTATTTGAAATTTGCATAGCCTTCACCGTGCGCCACTGCGATGGGCAAACGACTACCGGCCATGTCTTGGAAAAACAGACTGGGCGACGGCAAGACTTCCACCATGGAGAGACGCGCTTCAAAGCGTTCACTTTGGTTGGTGGTGAAGCGTGGCCAATCTTGTGCGCCAGGAATGATGTCTGCCAACTCAGCAAACATCTGGCAACCATTGCAAACACCCAAGCCAAAGGTATCTTGGCGCGCAAAGTAAGATTTAAATTGTTCTGACAAGGCGGGATTGAATGTGATGCTGCGGGCCCAACCAATGCCTGCGCCCAAGGTGTCACCGTAACTGAAACCCCCGCAAGCCACCAAGCCTTGAAAGTCTTTCAAGCTGACCCGACCCCTTTGCAAATCTGTCATGTGAACATCGTGCGATTCAAAACCGGCTTCTGCGAATGCATAGGCCATTTCCACATGCGAGTTGACGCCCTGCTCACGCAGAATGGCCACTTTGGGTTTGGCCAAATTCAACCAGGGTGCCGCTACATTCTCCTCTGGCTTGAATGTCAAAGCGACGTGCAAACCAGGATTGGCAGGGTTACCTGCTGAAGCGTGTTCGCTGTCTGCGCAAACGGGGTTGTCACGCTGTTGGCAAATTTTCCAACTGACGCTGTCCCAAACTTGGTGGAGGTCTTCTAATTTGGCAGAAAATATCTCTTGGGTGTCACGCCAAATGCTGATCTCGCCAACACCTTTTTGAACCGCTGCTTGCACAGGGCGCGTTTTACCAATGACGTGGCTGTGTTTGGACAAGCCATGATCACGCAAGGCTTGCATCACTTCCCCGCGATCTTGGGTGTTGATTTGAATCACCACGCCCAGTTCTTCATTGAACAAGGCTTTGAGTGTCAATTCATGACGACGAGCGCTGACTTGTTGAGCCCAGTTTTTGGCATCGCCATGGTCGGCACGGCTGTCTGAAATGCCATCGCCCTCTGTCACCAGCATGTCCAAATTAAGCGCTACGCCCACTTGTCCGGCAAAACACATTTCAGCCACGGCACAGAACAAGCCGCCATCACTGCGATCGTGATACGCCAGCAGTTTGTCTTGGGCGCGCAATTGATTGATCACTTTGACCAAGTTGACCAAATTGGCGGGCGTTTCCAAATCAGGCACCTGATCGCCCGATTGATTGAGCACCTGACTCAAGATGCTGCCACCCATGCGCGATTGGCCATGGCTGAGATCAATCAGAATGAGCGACGTGTCATCCAAGGTGGCATTCAATTGAGGCGTGAGCGTTCTACGCACATCCGGCAAACTGGCGAAGGCACTGACAATCAAACTGACTGGCGACGTCACTTTGCGTGTTTGACCATCCACGGCCCACTGGGTTTTCATCGACAAACTGTCTTTGCCCACGGGAATTGACACACCCAGTGCGGGGCACAGTTCAAGACCAACCGCTTTGACGGTTTCATACAACGCAGCATCTTCACCCGGTTCGCCGCAAGCTGCCATCCAATTGGCGCTGAGTTTGACTCGGTCGAGTTCAATGGGTGCCGCCAACAAATTGGTAATGGCTTCAGCCACGGCCATACGACCCGATGCCGCTGCGTCAACGCTGGCCAATGGCGTGCGTTCGCCCATGCTCATGGCCTCACCTTGGAAACTTTGATAGTCGGCCAAGGTGACTGCGCAATCGGCCACGGGCACTTGCCATGGACCGACCATTTGATCTCTGTGCGTCAAGCCGCCCACGGTGCGGTCACCAATGGTGATGAGGAAACGTTTGGAAGCCACAGTAGGATGGCTCAAGACTTGAACCACTGCGTCTTGCAAATCAACACCGGTGAGATTGAGCGGCGTGATATTGCGCTTGAGCGACTTCACATCACGGTGCATTTTGGGCGGCTTGCCCAACAGCACATTCATCGGCATGTTGACAGGATTTTCGGTTTCAGGCGATGTGGCTTGGTCATCGGCCAAAATCAATTGTCGCTCTTCAGTGGCAACACCTACGACGGCAAATGGGCAACGCTCGCGCTCGCAAAAGGCTTTGAATTGAGACAAAGATTCAGGTGCGATGGCCAAGACGTAGCGCTCTTGACTTTCGTTGGACCAAATTTCTTTGGGTGACAAGCCAGAAGCTTCCAAAGGCACTGCGCGCAAATCAAAACGCGCCCCACGACCTGCGTCGTTGGTGAGTTCTGGGAAGGCATTGGACAAACCGCCGGCCCCCACATCGTGAATCGCCAAAATAGGATTGTCTTTGCCCATCACCCAGCAATGGTTGATGACCTCTTGCGCGCGACGTTCAATTTCAGGATTGCCACGTTGAACAGAATCGAAATCCAAGTTGGCTGCGTTGGTGCCGGATGCCATGGAACTGGCCGCACTGCCTCCCATGCCAATCAGCATGCCTGGGCCGCCCAATTGAATCAGCAGCGTGCCCGCAGGAAATTGGATCTTTTGGGTTTGAATGTCGTCGATGACGCCCAAGCCTCCCGCAATCATGATGGGCTTGTGATAACCCCGCAAAACACCGTCCACTTCTTGTTCATATTCACGAAAGTAACCCAACAAGTTAGGACGGCCAAATTCATTGTTGAACGCTGCGCCCCCCAATGGGCCTTCGGTCATGATCTGCAACGGACTGGCCATGTGATCAGGTTTACCGTGTGGACTGTTCCACAATTTGGAGACTGTAAATCCTGTTAAACCGGCTTTGGGTTTGGAGCCTCGTCCTGTCGCACCTTCGTCACGAATCTCACCACCTGCCCCGGTTGAAGCGCCAGGGAAAGGCGAAATGGCGGTGGGATGGTTGTGCGTCTCAACTTTCATCAACACATGGTGAAGCGCTTTTTCTTTGGCATAGGCGCCACCATTTTTCGCGACAAAGCGTTCAACTTCATGGCCCGTCATGATGGACGCGTTGTCTGAATACGCCACAACAGTGTGTTGAGGGTTTTGCTGATGGGTATGGCGAATCATGCCAAACAAGCTATGAGATTGGGCTTGTCCATCGATGGTGAATTGGGCGTTGAAAATTTTATGACGGCAGTGCTCGCTGTTGGCCTGCGCAAACATCATCAACTCAACGTCCGTAGGATTGCGCCCCAGTTGCTGAAATGAATTGAGCAAATAATCAATTTCGTCCTCGGCTAAGGCCAAGCCAAATTCTTGATTGGCCTTGACCAATGCTGTGCGTCCACCCTTCATCACATCCACATGCAAAAGGGGTTGCGCTTGAAGTTCTGTGAACAGGGCCAATGCATCTTCGCGTTTTGCAAGGATGGACTCTGTCATGCGGTCGTGCAACAAATCGGCCAAAGCCAACTGAATTTGTGGCTGCAGGTTTTGCACCTGAGATGCAGAACGCATTTGCAAGCGGTATTCAACCAAGCGTTCGATGCGGCGAACCGTCAGGCCACAGTTGTGTGCAATGTCCGTGGCTTTGGATGCCCATGGTGACACTGTCCCTAAACGAGGCGATACACAAAGGTGCCAATCCAATTTGCTGTTGGCCGTGGGCACTGCAGGGTCACCGTAAGTCAGCAGGGAAGCTAGAACCTTCTGTGCATCGTCTGAGAGGGGCGACTCGCTGGCAACGAGGTGGAGGAAGTGGCCAGACAGACCCGTCACATCGGGGCAAATGACCTGCAGGCGCGGCAGAAGTTGCTGAATACGGAATTCGCTGAGGGCGTTGCCGCCGTCCAAGATGAGAGTTTGCAGGGTCACAGGGTGGCCTTGAGGGCAGTAGGGAAAGTGTCTCAAATGCCGCTGACTGGGGCACTGAACGAGTGCTTATTTTAACCGCTGACAAGTCCATTTTGAGCAAAGTTATCCGTTGGATGGGATAATCACCCCCCATGACGATCACCCCCAAAGACCCCCAAGGCGCAGAAGGCATGCGAGTCGCCGGCCGACTGGCTTCCGAAGTACTCGATTATTTGACACCCTTTGTGGTGCCAGGTGTCACCACCAACGAACTGGACAAATTGGCCCACGATTACATGGTCAATGTTCAAGGCACCATTCCAGCCCCACTGAACTACCAGCCCCCAGGTTATTCGCCCTATCCCAAATCCATTTGCACTTCCATTAACCATCAGGTTTGCCACGGCATCCCCAATGAGAAAGCCTTGAAAAAAGGTGACATCGTCAACATTGACATCACTGTCATCAAAGATGGGTGGCATGGCGACACCAGCCGCATGTTCATGGTGGGCGACGTTTCCATTGCGGCCAAAAGACTTTGCAACGCCACCTACGAAGCCATGTGGCATGGCATTGCGCAAGTCAAACCGGGCGCTCGCTTAGGCGACATTGGTTGGGCCATTCAAAAATTCGCTGAGAACATGGGCTTTTCCATTGTTCGTGAGTTTTGCGGTCATGGCATTGGGCGCGTGTTTCATGAGGAGCCTCAAGTTTTGCATTATGGAAAACCTGGCACCTTGGAGGAACTCAAGCCGGGCATGACCTTCACCATTGAACCCATGATCAACGCTGGTAAGCGCGAGATCAAGGAAATGGGCGATGGTTGGACCATCGTCACCAAAGACCGCTCTTTGTCAGCCCAGTGGGAACACACCATCTTGGTGACGGATACATGCTACGAAGTCCTGACTTTGTCAGCAGGAAGCCCACCCGTTCCCGCTTTCATCAAGGGCTAAGACCATGGCTGACTTGTCGGCATTTCGAGACTCCTATCGTCAAGAAAAGCAGGCGCTGTGGGCCAACATTGCCAACAGCGCAGCCAATGGCCGTGGCTTGAAACGCAGCCTGATGCGATTGGCCACGCTGGCCGACAAATTATTGATCCAACTGTGGAACCAAGCTGGCTTTGACAATGGTGAAAGCCTCATTGCCGTCGGCGGTTTTGGACGGGGCGAGTTGTTCCCCTCCTCCGACTTGGATGTCCTGGTCTTGTTGCCCGACCACGCCAATCCTGATGCGTCAGAAGAACTCAAAACCAAACTTGAGAATTTCATCGGCAGTTGCTGGGACAGCGGTTTGGAAATTGGGTCGAGTGTCCGTACCCTCAAGGATTGCCTAGAGGAGTCTGCCAAAGACATCACGGTGCAAACTTCGCTGCTCGAGAGCCGCTACATCACCGGCAGCAAATCTTTGTTTGCGAAGTTTCAAAGTAGCTACCAAGCCGCCATGGACCCCCATGCTTTTTTTGTAGCCAAATCACTGGAACTTCAGCAGCGCCACAACAAATTTGAAAACACGCCCTATTCTCTTGAGCCCAATTGCAAAGAATCACCTGGTGGTTTGCGCGATTTGCAAATCATCTTGTGGGTCACACGGGCTGCAGGCTTGGGAAGTACTTGGGACGATTTGGCAATCAAAGGTTTGGCCACTCCTTTAGAAGTTAAGCAGATCAAACGCAACGAAGCCGTTTTAAGCCTCATCCGCGCAAGGCTTCATTTGCTGGCCAAACGTCGAGAAGATCGCTTGGTTTTTGATTTGCAACATGCACTGGCCGAAAGTTTTGGGTATCAAGCCAAAAGTACACCAGAGGGCAAGCACACCCAGCGCGCCAGTGAAGTGCTGATGCGTCAATACTACTGGGCTGCCAAGGCCGTGACGCAGTTGAACCAAATTTTGATGCTCAACATCGAAGCGTATCTGCAAGCGCAACGCGGCGACATTCGCATTGAAGTGAGGCGTTTGAACGATCATTTTGACGAACGCAATGGTTTGTTGGAAGTGGCACAAGATGACTTGTACCAAAAGCACCCACACGCCATTCTTGAGACATTCTTGATGTACCAGCAAACGCACGGCGTGAAGGGCCTGTCAGCCAAAACCTTGCGTGCGCTCTACAACGTTCGCAACGTCATGGATGCCAAGTTTCGGCGCGATCCTGTCAACCGCGCTACATTTCTGAAAATTTTGCAGGAAAGCCAAGGCATCACGCATGCACTTCGCTTGATGAACCAAACTTCCGTGTTGGGTCGATACCTGTGGGTGTTCAGAAACATTGTGGGTCAGATGCAGCACGATCTGTTTCACGTCTATACCGTGGACCAGCACATCATGATGGTCTTGCGCAACGTCCGCCGTTTTTTCATTGCAGACCATGCGCACGAGTACCCATTTTGCTCTCAACTTGCAGCAGGATGGGACAAGCCCTACATCCTCTACACAGCCGCCCTGTTTCACGACATCGCCAAAGGGCGCGGTGGCGATCACTCGAAGTTGGGTGTGGCTGAAGTTCAACAATTTTGCAGGCAACACGGTATCCCCAAAGAAGATGCCAAGCTGATTGCTTTCTTGGTCGGGGAGCACTTGACCATGAGCCATGTGGCTCAAAAGGAAGACTTGAGCGATCCGGACGTCGTTGCAGCGTTTGCCAAACGTGTGGGCAACGAACGTCATTTAACGGCCCTGTACCTGCTGACAGTGGCCGACATTCGTGGCACCAGTCCCAAAGTGTGGAATGCCTGGAAAGGCAAGTTACTCGAAGATTTGTACAGATACACCTTGCGCGTGTTGGGCGGTCGTGCGCCTGATGCCAATGCCGAAATTGAAGCCCGTAAACGTGATGCCTTGATTGAATTGGCACGTCACTCCGAACCGCACGATGGCCAAAAGGCATTATGGGATACCTTGGACGTGGGCTACTTTATGCGCCATGATGCCAGCGAAATTGCTTGGCATGCACGCCAACTGTCGCGCTACGTTGCTAAACCTGGAGAAACCGCCATAGCCAACTTAGATGGCAAAAGCATCGTTCGCGCACGCATCTCCCCCATCGGCGAAGGCTTGCAGATTTTGGTTTACACCGCCGATCAACCCGATTTGTTTGCGCGCATTTGCGGCTATTTTGATCAAGCCGGATTTAGCATTTTGGATGCCAAAATTCACACCGCCAACAATGGCTACGCCCTCGATACATTCCAAGTGGTGACGTCTTTGCTCCCGGAGCATTACCGTGAGTTGATCACCATGGTGGAATCTGGGTTGTGCAGCACCATTGACCGTCAAGGAACTCTGCCCGCGCCTACAAAAGGACGTGTCTCTCGGCGTGTGAAAAATTTCCCCATTGCACCCCGCATCACCTTGCACCCCGACGAAAAAGCCCAAAGCTGGCTCTTGGGTATTTCGGCAAGCGATCGACTGGGTTTGCTTTACAGCGTGGCAACCGTGCTGGCAAAGCACGGTATCAGCCTCAAGTTGGCCAAGATCAGTACCTTGGGTGAACGTGTCGAAGACACCTTCTTAATTGAAGGATCAGCCTTGCAACACAACCGTGAGCAAATTGAAATTGAGACCGAGTTGTTGCAAGTCTTGCAGGCTTGAAGCTGCCTAGTCGCCGCATCGGATCAGGCCTTGCTTAGCGCTTTTTGCGCGGTGGCAAACCTGTATGCTGGGTCAGCACTTGGCCCTTGCGGGGTGAACCCGTGGGGGTGCTGTTCTTGCGGCGCGCACTCTGATACTCATCCGACAAAGGTTGCCACGTAGGAATGAGGTGGTGTTTGCCATTGCCAATCAAGTCAGCACGGCCCATTGCTTTCAAGGCGTCCCGCAACAAGGGCCAGTGATTGGCATCGTGGTAACGCAAGAAAGCCTTGTGCAAACGACGACGCTTCTCCCCTTTCACAACATCCACTTTTTCACTGTCGCGTGTCACTTTGCGCAGCGGATTGCGTGTGGTGTGGTACATGGCCGTGGCGCTTGCCATCGGACTGGGGTAGAAAGTTTGAACTTGGTCTGCTCTGAAACCGTTTTTCTTGAGCCAGATGGCCAAATTCATCATGTCTTCGTCACTGGTGCCTGGATGAGCCGCAATGAAATAAGGCACCAAAAATTGTTTCTTGCCCGCTTCTGCGCTGAACTTGTCGAACATGCTTTTGAAGCGATCGTAAGTGCCAATGCCGGGCTTCATCATTTTGGACAGCGGACCCGTCTCGGTGTGCTCAGGCGCAATTTTCAAATAGCCACCGACATGGTGCGTCACCAACTCTTTAACGTACTCTGGACTCTGAACGGCCAAGTCATAACGCAAACCAGAACCAATCAGAATTTTCTTGATGCCCTTGATGCTGCGGGCTTTGCGGTACATCTGAACCAAGGGACCGTGGTCGGTGGTGAGGTTGCTGCAAATGCCGGGGAACACACAACTGGGTTTGCGACACGCCGCTTCAATCTCGGGACTTTTGCATCCCAATCGGTACATGTTGGCCGTAGGGCCGCCGAGGTCTGAAATAACCCCCGTGAAGCCTTTGACTTTGTCTCGAATGTCTTCAATTTCTCGCAGCACGGAGGCTTCACTTCGACTTTGAATGATGCGACCTTCGTGTTCGGTGATTGAACAGAAAGTACACCCGCCAAAGCAACCTCGCATGATGTTGACCGAAAAGCGAATCATCTCCCATGCAGGAATTTTGGTTGCTCCATCGTGCGAACCATTTTCGTCTGCATAGCTGGGATGAGGACTGCGTGCATAGGGCAAGTCAAACACCGCATCCATTTCAGCCGTTGTCAAAGGAATAGGGGGGGGTGTAATCCACACATCACGCGCTGTATGGTCTTCGCCATGGGCTTGAACCAAACAACGTGCATTGCCCGGATTGGTCTCCAAATGCAACACACGATTGGCGTGCGCATACAAGACGGGATCGCTTTTAACTTGCTCATAACTGGGCAAGCGAATCACACTTCGATCTCGGGGAGGCACCTTGTGCAAGCCTTTGCCTTTGAGCGCTGGCATGTTGGGGTTAGACACAAACTGAAGGGTTTGTTCTGTTTTCAAATTCGAAAGGCTGGCTTTGGCATTCTCTTGATTTGCCACAGCCTGTGCTTCATCCTCACGGGCACAACTGGCGCCATTGCTTTTGGCCTGCTCCGAAATCATCAAATACGGATTGATGTGTGCTTCGACATGCCCTGGAGAATCAACGGTGGTAGAGTCAATTTCAAACCAGCCTTCAGGCGTTTGACGGCGCACAAACGCAGTACCTCGAACATCCGTAATTTCTTGCACAGGGACTTTGGCGGCCAAACGGTGCGCAATTTCAACCACAGCACGCTCGGCATTGCCATACAACAACAAGTCACATTTGCTGTCAACCACGATGGAGCGGCGAACCTTGTCTGACCAGTAATCGTAGTGTGCAATGCGGCGCAGAGAACCCTCGATGCCACCCAAAACAATGGGCACATCTGGAAACGCTTCACGGCATCGTTGGCTGTAGACAATGGCAGCACGGTCGGGGCGTTTTCCACCGATATCGCCGGAGGTGTAGGCATCATCAGAACGAATTTTGCGATCCGCCGTGTACCGGTTGATCATGGAATCCATGTTGCCAGCCGTAACGCCCCAAAACAAATTGGGTTTGCCCAAGGCTTTGAATGGTTCAGCGCTTTGCCAGTCAGGCTGGGCAATGATGCCGACCCTGAAACCTTGCGCCTCAAGCATGCGGCCAATGACAGCCATGCCGAAGCTTGGGTGATCAACATAGGCATCGCCTGTGACCAAAATGATGTCGCAACTGTCCCAACCCAGCTGGGTCATTTCTGAACGGCTCATGGGCAAAAACGGGGCCGTGCCAAAGCGCGCTGCCCAGAACTTGCGATAACTGGTCAGGGGTTTCGCTTCACGCGGAAAAAAGGAGACATCGACGAAGGCGTTCATGAACCAATCTGGAGAGGAATTCCCCGAGTTTAGAGCCTCTACAAGGTCTGTGTCGGTTGAAAGGTCTTTCTCATCCGATAATTGAGCCATGCCCATGACTTTGCTAGCGCCGGTGGACCATGAGTTGGTCATTAAAAAAAGCCGCTTTTTGGCCCGTGTTCAGCCGGTCAAGAATCGTGCAGAGGCGCAAGCACTCGTTTTGCACCTCAAGCAAGCCCACCCCGATGCCGTTCATGTTTGTTGGGCCATGTTGGCCGGAGGTGATTCTGCGGCCCAAGACGATGGCGAACCCAGCGGCACTGCAGGAAGACCGATGCTGGAAGTCTTGCGGCATCAAGATTTGGACGGGGTGGTGGCCACCGTGGTTCGGTATTTTGGGGGTATCAAACTGGGTGCGGGCGGCTTGGTCAGAGCCTATACCGATGCTGTTGCACAAGCACTTCTGGTCGCTGAAAAGTCACCCATCGTCCCCAAAATTGAACTGACATGTTGGGTCCCCTATGACATGGAGGGCTGGCTTCGACGCCAAGCTCAAATGGCGGAAGTCAGTATTTTGAGTGTCAGCCATGAAAGTTTGGTTCAATTTGTACTTGAAATTCCCAAAGTTCAGTCAGTGGAGTGGCAACAGGCACTGAACGATCTGGGCCAAGGCAAATTGGTCTGGGCAGATGCAAATACCCGTTCTGCGTCTCAAGGATAATTGACGCATGACTTCTGAAGAATCTGAAATTCGACAGCCCCAATCAAAGACCGAACTCTTCGTGGCTTTCACCCTGATGGCTCTTCAGGGTGTTGGCGGCGTCTTGGTCATCGTTCAACACGAATTGGTCAACCGTCGAAAGTGGCTCACACAAGCGCAATTTGTGGAGGAATGGTCGGTAGCGCAAGTCATGCCAGGCCCCAATGTGGTCAACCTTTGCTTGATGTTGGGCGGCAAATATTTTGGTCTCGCGGGTGCACTGGCTGCAGTCAGTGGCCTGATCATGGCGCCCATGCTGCTGGTCTTGACCTTGGCCATTTTGTTCGGTGGCGTGTCAGACAGTGCTGTGGCACAAGGTGCGCTCAAAGGCATGGGGGCTGTGTCGGGCGGCTTGATCATTGCAACAGGCTTGAAACTCTCCAAGACAATGCCTCAAAACCCGCTCGGGCTTTGGCTGGCCATTACCTTTGCCCTTATCACTTTCGCGGCGGTTGGTATTTTTCGCATTTCTTTGATTTGGGTCTTGCTCGGCTTAGGGCTGCTCGCTTGCCTACTCACTTACCGTGCTTTGGGGATCACATCCAAGCTGCATGAGGCTGACACCAAATGAATGAGGTCTTGAATTTAAGTCCTCAGGATTGGCTGAGTCTGTTCACGCACTTTGCCCTGCTGTCAGTGCTTGGCGTGGGAGGTGCCATCACCACCGCGCCTGAAATGCATCGGTATTTGGTGGACGAGAAGAATTGGCTGACCGATGCCTCATTCTCCTCATCAATTGCATTGGCCCAGTCTGCCCCTGGCCCCAATGTGTTGTTTGTGGCTTTGATGGGATGGAACATTGGCCTCAATGCGGGTGGCGGATTGTCTGCGGGTCCGCATGCATGGGCGTTAGGCATGTTGGGCGTGTTGATCACCATGGTGGGCATCATGCTGCCCTCCTCCATCTTGACGTACCAAGCCACTCAATGGACTCATAAAAATCGAAATTTACGCTCTGTGCGCGCCTTCAAATCTGGCATGGCCCCCATTGTCATTGGTCTGTTGGTGTCGACAGGTTGGTTGCTGTCAGCCGCTCACCGAGACTTTCAGCAAGACTGGAAGCTTTGGTTGGTGACAGCGACTGCAACCGTGTTAATGCTTAGAACCAATTTGCATCTGCTGTGGATGATTGCCATTGGTGGCGTTTTGGGTGGTGCTGGCCTGCTTTAAGCCAGACGTTGCCGCACGGCTTCAAACAAGCAAACACCACTTGCCACAGACACATTCAGGCTTTCAACCGCGCCTTGCATCGGGATGCTAACCAACTCATCGCAGGTCTTGCGCGTTAATTGACGCATGCCTGGACCTTCTGCACCCAGCACCAACGCAACAGGCGCTTTGAGGTCCACCTGGTAAATATTTTTGGACGCGTCACCACTGGTACCAATCACCCAAATGGCGCGTTCTTTCAATTCACCCAAAGTGCGCGCCAAATTGGTCACCATGAAATAAGGGACTGTTTCAGCAGCACCACTGGCCACCTTGGCCACTGTGGCATTGATGCCAGCAGCATGGTCCTTTGGGGCAATGACGGCATGCGCACCGGCGCCATCGGCCACACGCAAGCATGCACCTAAGTTATGGGGGTCCGTGATGCCATCCAAAACCAACAGCAAAGGTGGCCCTTGAACTTGATCTAACAAATCGTCGAGGGAATGCGCTTGGGGCAGTGTTTCTACGCGCGCAGCCACGCCTTGGTGGCCGTGGCTGCCGGCCAACTTGGCCAAACGCATGCTGTCTGCTTCAATGAGTCGAACACCGGCCTCTTGAGCGCGTTCAATGAATTGGCGCATGCGAGCATCGCGGCGGGTGGACTCGAAATAAATTTCAACAATGGATTGCGGTGCCGTTTTCAAACGGACACCCACGGCATGGAAGCCGAAAAGAACTTTGGGAGAAGACATGCCCCGATTATCCTTGGGATATGAGCTGTCCAGCTTGCAAAGTGAGCGTTCTATGGCAACGCTGGGCCAATTTGTGGTCGTGTGTGACCAAAATGAGGGTGGTCCCTCGGGCTTGATTCATGGAGAGCATCAAATCCATGATGCTTTCACCGGTTTGCGCATCGAGACTGCCTGTCGGCTCATCCGCCAACAGAAGCTGAGGCTGAACCACAAAAGCCCTGGCCAATGCAACCCGTTGTTGTTCTCCACCACTCAACACTTTAGGGAAATGCGTCAAACGCTGCGACAAGCCAACCTGGGTCAGTATGTCCTTGGCCAATCGAGATGCGTCTCGATGACCCGCCAGCTCTAGTGGCAACATGACGTTTTCCAGTGCAGTCAAATGGCCCATGAGTTGAAAATTCTGAAAGACAAATCCCAATTGCTGACCGCGCCATGCTGCACGTTCGTCTTCTGACATGTCAAACAAAGATTTGCCCGCCAACATGACACGCCCCTCAGTAGGCGTGTCAAGGCCCGCCATCAATGACAACAAAGTACTTTTGCCCGAGCCGGATGCGCCCAAAATGGCCACAGTCTCCCCAGCTTTTACGGTGAAATCAATATCACGCAAAATAGACAGCGTTCCGCTGACATCCTGTACGGCTTTGCTGACGTGCTGGATTGAAATGATTGTTTCTGACATGCACCTACCTTTATTGCGATTTCGACACTTTAACCGCCTTGTTGTGGGCTTGTTGGCCATGGGTTTATCTGTTGCGACGAGCTTTGCGCAAAACACCTCAACACAGACACCCACACAAGCCCCCAAAGTCTTGATCGTGGGAGATTCACTGAGTGCCGAGTATGGACTGACGCGTGGCACAGGCTGGGTCGATCACATGGCCCAACAAGCCCAGCGCGAATCAACGCCCGTTCAATTGATCAATGCCAGCATCAGTGGTGACACAACTTCAGGGGGCGTCACGCGACTGCCCTCGCTGCTCAAACTTCACCAACCCCATGTGGTCATCATTGAGCTGGGGGGCAACGACGCATTGCGAGGCTTGGACATGAACCTGACCCAAAGCAATTTGTTGACGATGATCAAAGCCAGTCAAGCAACGGGTGCCAAGGTGTTGGTGATTGCGATGCAAGTCCCGCCCAACTACGGCGCCAATTACCTGAAGCAAATGTCAACGGCTTATGAAAAGGTCAGCAAGTCGACGGGAGCAGCCTTGAACCAGCAGTTTCTCAAAGGCGTTGCAGACGACCCCGATCCCTTGAAGTGGTTTCAGGCCGACCGCATTCATCCAAACGAAAAAGCACAGCCCTTGATGATGAAAAATGTGTGGCCGCAATTGAAAAAAATGCTACAGGCAAAGCCTTAAAAGAAAAGCAATTCAGGGCTGTGGCAAATTGGGCTGAGAAGTATGGGGCTCTGAATTCGAATCTGAATCTTGACCCAGTTCTGGGTCATTGGACTCACCGTCGGGCGAGTCCAATTTGCGCTCAGCTTTGGCTTTCAGTTTGTCTTCTTTCTTGCGCTTCTTCGCCAATTCTTTTTGACGTTTTTCGTAGCCGTAATTGGGAGTTGCCAAGATGTTTCTTTCTAATGAATGGCATCCACTGTATCAGCTTGCCATCCATCTCTTGGCAAATTGATCAAATATTCAAGCAGTGCGTTGCGGCTTGTGACAAATCAGCCATCAAATCATCGGCAGATTCAAATCCCGTAGAGAATCGAACCAAGAAGCCTGGCTGCAACTGTGCAGGCCAATCGGAGCGCATGCTGGCGATGTTGTAAGGCACCACCAAACTCACAGGGCCGCCCCAACTGTAGCCAATTTTGAAGAGCTTCAAAGTGTCGCAAAACGCATCCACTTGAGTTTGCGTCAGTTTGGGGCTTAGCATGACACTGAACAGACCCGCCGCATGACCGGCCCCCCCATGAGGGGCACACAAAGCTTTCCAGTGAGCGTGGCCAGGCGAGCCTTCAATGGCAGGATGCATCACTTGCACACACGCCGTTTGTGATTGCCACCAAGTGGCCAATTTTCGAGCCGTTTGATCTTGAGCCTCGTAGCGCAAGGTGATGGTGGGCAGTGAACGCAAAATTGACTCGACATCGTTGGGCCCTACACAAATGCCCAATCGCATCATGGTCAGTTTGAGCTTCATGGCCAAACCATCGTCACAGGTCATGACGCTGCCCATCAGGACATCGCCACCCCCACTGGGGTACTTGGTCAACGCATGGGCTGTCATGTCAACAGACAGGCTGCCGTCGCCTAACAAATCAAAGGGCTTGAAAGCCAAGCCTGCGCCCCAAGTGTTGTCCAAGGCCGTGATCACCGAGTGCGTTTTGCATGTTTGAACCAACGCAATGAGGTCAGGAAACTCCATGCTGACAGAGCCTGGCGCCTCCAGCCAAACCAGCTTGGTGTTGGCTTGAATTTTGTCAGCCAGGTCTTTGGGGTTCATGGCATCGTAGTACGTGTGCGTGATGCCAAAGGACTGCAATTCACCTTCCGCCAATGTTTTGTTGGGGCCATATGAATTGTCTGGCAAGAGCACATGGTCGCCAGTTTTCAGAACTGCAAATGCTGCCACCGCCAATGCGGATAAACCACTGGGCGTGAGCACGCAATGTTTGCCACCTTCTAAGGTGCAAAGGCGTTCTTCTAAGGTGAAGGATGAGGGAGTGCCGTGGGTGCCGTAGGTGTAGGCGGATTTGTCTTTCCATTCCCGCTGGCGCATGGCGGCCACATTGGGAAAGAAAACCGTTGAGGCTTTGAAAATACCCGGCTGAGGTGCTTGGAACTCAGCCGGTGGCGTGTAGCCGTGGTGTATCAGTTGGGTTGACGTGTGGGATGTGTTTTTTTCAGACATCCCAATATCCTACCTTCAGACTTTCCACTTTTCCATCAATTTTTCTGGATTGAGGCTGTCATAGCCTTCAAATGGTTGATGAATCCAAGGGTTGGTAGGCAAAAAGTCAACCGAGTAATCAGGCTGAAAACCGGAAACACCCTTGGTCCAAATCACGGCACTGCGCAATTCAGTGATGGGCTTGTAGTTGGTTTTGAGCATGTTGACCACCGCGTTCAAGGTGTGACCCGAGTCGGCCAAATCATCTACCAACAAAACACGGCCAGCGATCTCGCCTTTAGGAGTTGTGATGAAACGGGCGATGTCCAAGTGACCTTGAACAGTGCCTGCATCTGCGCGATAAGAGCTGGTCGACATGATGGCCAAAGGCTTGTCAAAAATGCGCGACAAAATGTCGCCTGGACGCATGCCGCCACGGGCCAAGCACAAGATGGTGTCAAATTCCCAGCCGGATTGGTGCACCTTGATGGCCAGCTTTTCAATCAGGTTGTGGTACTCGTCGTAGCTTACGTACAGGTGTTTGCCGTCTTCAGTCAGCATGAATGTTCTCCGATGGTTTGTTCACTGCACGCCAAAGTGCAATGAGGTGTTGAAAATGAATTAATGAGTGGCCGCAAAGGGGTTGTGCATCAAGATGGTGTGATCACGGTCTGGGCTGGTGGAGACCATGTGAATGGGTACACCCGTGACCTCTTCAATGCGTTGCAAATACAAACGGGCATTGACTGGCAATTTGTCCAACTGCGTCACACCGACCGTGCTGTCAGTCCAGCCTTGAATGGTTTCATAAATGGGTTTGCAACGGGCAATGTCATCGGCCCCCATCGGCAGAATGTCGACAACTTCGCCATCGAGTTCGTAACCCGTGCAGAGTTGCAACTCTTTCAAGCCATCCAACACATCCAGCTTGGTAATGCACAAGCCCGACAAGCCATTGACTTGTGCGCTGCGCTTGAGCAAAGCGGCATCGAACCAACCACAGCGGCGGCTGCGGCCAGTGGTCACACCTTTTTCAGCGCCCACCGTGCTCATGTGCCAACCGGGTGTGCCTTCTTTTTCCCATTCAAGTTCGGTCGGGAAAGGACCGCCGCCGACGCGTGTGCAATATGCTTTGGTAATGCCCAACACGTAGTGCAACATGCCAGGGCCGACACCTGAGCCCGCTGCGGCATTGCCTGCCACGCAATTGCTGGAAGTGACATAAGGATAAGTGCCGTGATCGATGTCGAGCAAAGTACCTTGTGCACCTTCAAACAGCAAGTTGGCACCCAAGCGGTGTGCATCATTGAGTTCGCGAGACACGTCGGCCATCATGGGTTTGAGCAGCGCTGCGTGTTCCATCGCCTCTTTGTAAACCACGTCAAACTGAACTTGGCCATTTTGAATATATGGCTTGAGGGCATCACCAAAAGTGAATTTCTCTGAACCCAAGAAAGAGGTTAGCACATGGTTGTGCAAGTCCAACAACTCTTTAAGCTTGCCTGCAAAGCGTTCTGGATATTTCAAGTCTTGAACACGCAGTGCACGACGCGCAATTTTGTCTTCGTAGGCAGGGCCAATGCCGCGACCTGTCGTGCCAATTTTCTCAGCGCCACCCTGTTCGCGCGCCGCTTCGCGTGCCACATCAATGGCCGCATGGAATGGCAAGATCAAAGGACAGGCTTCGCTGATGCGCAAACGCGAGCGCACTTCAACACCCGCTTTTTCCAGGCCCGCAATTTCTTCAAACAACTTCCCAGCGGACAGCACCACACCATTGCCGATGTAACACTTCACGCCAGGGCGCATGATGCCACTGGGAATCAAATGCAGCGCTGTTTTGACGCCATTGATCACCAAGGTGTGGCCTGCGTTGTGACCGCCTTGAAAGCGCACAACACCTTGTGCACTTTCAGTCAGCCAGTCCACTAATTTACCCTTGCCCTCGTCACCCCACTGGGTGCCCACAACGACAACGTTACGTCCTTTGGTCATGTTCATTTTGCTTTGTTTTCAATGGCTTTAACTACCCACTGCCCCGCCACTTCGATGAGTTGGCGATCGCATTGGAATTCATCAATTTCGCTGTCGTGTCCCGGCAAGATACAGACAACTGTTTCGCCTTGCTGGCGAAGTTTGGCAATGGCCAAACGCAAATCAGTCGACATTCCCCAAGGTGCGCGAATGGCCGCCTTGAGCGTGAGTTGAGGCACTGCACCGACCCACTGCTTCAGATCCAAACTGAAACCGACAGCTGGCCGATCTCGGCTGATTTCGTGGCCGAACACAGCACCCACACCGTCATAGCGACCACCGCGAACCACTGCGTCACTGGCACCTTTGGCATAAATTGCAAATCGCAGACCGCTGTAATACGCATAGCCACGAGCGTCGGCTAAATCAAATTTAAATTGAACTTGCGGAAGTTGTTCACTGAGCCATTTCAACTGATCAATGGCCAATTGAATTTGGGGCTTGGCGGGCAATATGGCCAGTGCACGGTTCAAGACAGATGCATCGCCGTACAAATCAATCAGACTCATCAATCCAGCTTGAATGTCCGTTGGAAATTTTTGAGTCAATTCAGCAAGGGCAGAAGAATTTTTGGACGCCAAGGCGGCATACACATCGCCCCGCGTTGCTTCATTCAAAGACAAGCCTTCAAGCAAGCTGCTGACAATTCGCGCATCGGCCAAGTCCACCAGCACTTCACCCATTTGCGCTGCATGCAAACAATCAAGGGCCAATTGCAAGACTTCTAAATCGGCCTCTAGGCCAGAGTGGCCAAAAATTTCGGCACCCAATTGCAAAGGCTCGCGTGTGGCGTGTGGACGGTCGGGTTGGGTGTGTAAAACGGGGCCACAGTAACAAAGGCGAGTGACGCCTTGGCGGTTGAGCAAATGCGCATCAATGCGCGCAACTTGTGGCGTGGTGTCGGCACGCAAACCCATCATGCGACCTGATATTTGATCGACCAGTTTGAAGGTTTGAAGGTCAAGGGCCTTGCCTGTGCCAGTGAGCAAAGACTCAATGTGCTCCAGCAGGGGCGGCGACACCAACTCAAAGCCATAGCTTCGGGCTGTGTCTAAAAGCAATCTTCGGAGTTCTTCGATGTGTCTGGCTTCTGAAGGCAAGACATCGGCGATGTGATCCGGGAGGACCCAAGCGGACATGGCAAATAAGGGGGCTGTTAAAACAGGGATTTTACCGGTTCAAACAGGGTCTAAATGAGCCAAATTAAAAGAAAGAAGCCAAGCAAGACAATGGCCAAGCCAAAAAATCGAATTTGACCGTCTTGTAGTTGCAACAACTGGGTGAACATTTCACGCCATCGGGTGGGTGAAATGAGGGGCAAAAGCCCCTCAAAAATCAAAACCAGGGCGATTGCCGCCAGGATGGAGGCCCCAAAGTCCACTTATTTCTTAGCAGGTGCTGCAACGGGTGCAGGTGCTACGTTGCCCCGCATGGTTTTGAAAAAGTCTGAATTGCTAGGGTCCAAGACCATGACATCGCTCTTCTTGGCAAAGCTGGCTTTATAAGCATCTAAGCTGCGATAAAACTGTGCGAACTGAGGATCACGTCCAAAAGCTTCGTTGTAAATGCGTGCTGCCTGAGAATCGCCCTGCCCTTTGATTTTTTGGGCTTCGCGGTAAGCATTGGCAATGGTCACTTCGCGTTGCCGATCCGCATCGGCTCGGATTTTTTCACCCTCGGCCGCACCGGTTGAACGAAGCTCATTGGCAACGCGTTTGCGTTCGGCCTCCATTCGTCGGTAGACAGACTCAGTGATGGCATCGACATAGTCAGCGCGCGTGATGCGCACATCCACCACATCAACACCCCAAGGCTTGTCGCCCCGCACCTTTTCCAAGACTTCACGTTTGACGTCGTTCATCAGAACATCGCGGCTCAAAGACAACAAATCCTTGACCGTGCGTTTGTTAATTTCTTCTTGAAAAGCATTTCGAACAACGCGGTTCAATTGGTTGGCACCTGACTTTTCGTCCAGGCCAACGTTTCGAATGTAGGCCATTGGATCGGTGATGCGCCAACGCACGTACCAGTCAATGACCACACGCTGCTTTTCTGCAGTCAACATGGGTTCGGTGTCTGGGCTGTCCAGAGTCAACAAACGTTTATCGATGTAGGTGACATTTTGAAGGGGCGGTGGCAACTTGATGTTCAGACCTGGCTCAGTAATCACTTCTTTGATTTGACCGAGTGCATAAACCACGCCAAATTGGCGTTGATCCACCACGAACAACATTGAACTGGCCAAAGCCAAGACCAGCAACAGGGACGAGGCCCACATTCCAATACGATTCATTTTGCTGAGTCCTTAACGAATATCACGGTCACGAGAGCGAAGGCTGTCTCGAGATCTGGGGTCAACAGGTGGCGCGACTTGAGCAGGGGCAGCTGACGCGGCATTGCCGTTGGCATTGACCTCCGGCGAAGCGCCTGGGGCCAAGGGTGAACTAGTGACTTGCATCAATTTGTCCAAGGGCAAATACATCAGGTTGGAACCCTGTTTGCTGTCCACCACCACCTTGGTGACGTTGGTGTAAATCTGCTGCATGGCGTCAAGGTACATGCGATCACGCGTCACCTGAGGGGCTTTTTGGTACTCGGGCAACACCGCTTTGAAGCGTTGTGCGTCACCTTCGGCCTGCGCCACAATTCGCTCGCGATAGGCCTGCGACTCTTCTTTCAAACGTGACGCTGCACCCACAGCACGTGGCACCACATCGTTGGCGTAAGCTTGCGCTTCGTTTTTAGCGCGTTCACGTTCTTGCCCCGCTTTGAGCACATCGTCGAATGCAGCCTGCACTTGCTCGGGTGGACGCACGCCACCTTGCTGCAAGTTGATGCCAACCACTTCAATGCCCACCTTGTAACGGTCCAAAATGTTTTGCATCAGCGCACGAACGCGCGGTGCAATTTGATCTCGTTCTTCTGCAAGGGCTGAGTCCATTTTCATTTTGCCGACCACTTCACGCACAGCTGTTTCAGCAGCTTGAACGACAGCTTCGGTGGGATTTTTGCTTTCAAACAAATAGGCGCGTGCATCGTTCAAACGGTACTGCACTGCAAATTTTATTTCGACGATGTTCTCGTCTTCCGTCAACATGGCAGATTCACGCAAACCGGTGGCCTTGATGACATTGTCGCGGCCAATGTCAACTGAACGAATTTGAGTCACAAACACCAACTCATGCTTTTGAATGGGATAAGGCAAGCGCCAATTAAAACCAGCACCGACAGTGGCTTTGTACTTGCCAAACTGCGTGATCACAGCTTGTTGACCCTCTTGCACAATGAAGAAGCCTGTGCCCATCCAGATCAGCAACAAAGCGCCCAAAATAACGCCAACACCTAAATTCCTGAAGACAGGGGGAATGCCATTAGGAGAAGCGCCGTTGGGTGGACCTTTGTGGGGTGGTCCGCCATTTTTGCCACCCAAGAACTGAGACAGCTTGCGATTCAGATCACGCCAAAGTTCGTCCAAATCAGGGGGGCCCGATTGGGCACCCGGTTTGTTGGAAGATGAACCCGAAGGATTGCCATGGGGTTGTTGAGACTGGCCAGAGGGCGGCGCAGAAGGATGCGAGCCGTCTTGCCCCTCTTGGGATGGCTTGTCGTCTCCACGACCCCAGCGCGGGTCGTTCAAATTGAACATGCCGCGAATGCGTTGCGGAATGGCTGTCCAGCCTAAAGCACGGGGATTAAAGTTCATTTGTTTTTCTAGCTGATTGATCTGCTTGCACTCATTGTGCCCAATCCCAGTGTGAATTATGGGAGGTCGTCTGAATTTTCCCCGAAATTATCAAGGGCAAAACGTGGATCTGTTGCTGGCGTAGGCTCTGCCGAGTCCTTCATGACTTCTTGGGCCAGCCATTGACGCAACAACGGCAAGCCTTCGCCAGACTGCGCACTGACAAAAATGCGCGTCAGTGCCTGGCCATCCACTTCGTATTCGTCTTGAAAAGCCAAAGGACAACGCTCTGGGGGAAGGTTGTCTATTTTGTTAAATACAAGCCATTGAGGCACGTGATCGGCCCCGATTTCATGCAAAACACGCTGAACTTCCGTCATTTGTTCTGGGAAGTTGGGATTGGATGCATCCACCACGTGAATCAACAAGTCGGCATCAGCAGCCTCTTGCAGGGTGGCTTGAAACGCATCGATCAAACCATGAGGCAAATCACGAATGAAACCCACCGTGTCTGAGACCGAAGCACTGCGGCCCGCCTCACCCAGATACAGCTGACGTGTGGTGGTGTCGAGGGTGGCAAACAACTGATCAGCGGCATAAGCTCTTGCCTTGACCAAGGCATTGAACAAAGTTGATTTTCCCGCGTTGGTGTAACCCACCAAAGAAACATTGAAAGCGTTACGACGATCGCGCTGACGCCTTTGCGTCGACCTTTGTTTTTTGACTTTGGTCAAGCGCTCTTTGGTGCGCTTGATGGCGTCACTGATCATGCGCCGGTCCAATTCGATTTGAGTCTCGCCAGGACCACCCCGTGTGCCAATGCCGCCACGCTGCCGCTCCAAGTGCGACCAACGTCGAACCAAGCGCGTGCTGAGGTACTGCAGGCGGGCCAACTCAACCTGCAATTTACCTTCATGGCTGCGCGCGCGTTGCGCAAAAATCTCCAAAATAAGGAGCGTTCTATCGTTGACTGGAAGACCCATGTGACGCTCTAGGTTGCGCTGTTGCGCTGGGCTGAGCGATTGATCGAACAGAATTTCACGAGCGCCCATTTGCTCGGCCATGAATTTAATTTCGTCTGCCTTACCTGAACCCACAAACAATGCCGCATCGGGGGCTTTGCGCTTGCAGGTTATTTTGGCCACGGGCTGCATGCCCGCAGTGAGGGCCAATTGGCTAAGTTCATCCAGTTCACCATCGAAATGTGGCAAACCAAAATCAACACCGACCAACAAGGCCGGCGTTGAATCCACCGATTCTTTGCTCAAAGGAAAAATTTAAGCAGGCGTGTCTTCAGCAGCGTCAGTACCGGAAAGGTTCACTGCGCGACCAGGGACAATGGTGGAAATAGCGTGCTTGTAGACCATTTGAGTGACGGTATTGCGAAGCAAAACGACGTACTGGTCAAAAGACTCAATTTGGCCTTGAAGCTTGATGCCATTGACCAAATAAATGGAAACTGGCACATGCTCGCGGCGCAAGGCGTTGAGGAAGGGATCTTGCAAAAGTTGCCCTTTGTTGTTCACGATATTCTCCGTGTTCTGAAATGAATTAAGGGTTTTACCTTAACACAAGCTTGGAAGGCATTGAGAATTGCAATCTTTAAAAACCTTACAAATCAGTCCGAATCTTTGTCGGCGTAGGGATTTTGCGACGTTTTCATCTCAATTCGAAGGGGTGTCCCCGAGAGGTCAAAGTGCTTTCTAAAGCGCCCCTCCAAGTAACGCTTGTAGGTTTCAGTCACATGCTCCAGTGAATTGCCATGAATCACAATGACCGGCGGATTCATCCCGCCTTGATGGGCATATCGCAGCTTGGGACGGAACATACCGCCACGCTGTGGACTTTGGAACTGCACCGACTCCAACAGCAATCGTGTCAAAACCGGTGTGGACATTTTGACCATGGCAGATTTGTGCGCCTGGGAAATGGACTTCCAAACAGGACCCAGACCTTGACGCTTTTTGGCAGAAATGGTGTGCAGGTTGGCAAACTTGAGGAATGGCAATCGGTTCTCGATGGAGCGGTGCACCAATTCACGCTGGTACTCATCAACGGCATCCCACTTGTTCACTGCCAAGACCACGGCTCGACCGCTTTCCAAAATAAATCCGGCAATGTGGGCGTCTTGCTCGGTCACACCCTGTGTGGCATCGAGTAACAGCAAGACAACATTGGCAGATTCAATGGCTTGCAAAGTCTTCACCACGGAAAACTTTTCAATGGCTTCAAAAACCTTGCCTTTGCGCCGCAGACCCGCCGTATCGATCAGTTCAAATTTTTGACCATCGCGCTCAAATGGAACCGTGATGGCGTCTCGCGTGGTGCCAGGCATGTCAAAAGCGACCAAGCGCTCTTCTCCCAACCAAGTGTTGATGAGCGTTGATTTGCCAACGTTGGGGCGCCCCGCCACTGCCAGTTTCACGATTGTCGTGTCAACTTCTGAATCTTCATCGTCTTCAGGCAACATGAGCGGGTCCAGCGCCAGCTCGACCAAGCTTCTGACGCCTTGACCATGTGCGGCCGATACAGGAATCACGTCACCCAGACCCAATTCGTAAAACTCACTGATTTGGACGCCTTCTCGCATGCCTTCGGCTTTGTTGGCCACCAACAAACAGGGCTTGCCAATTCTTCGAAGGTATTTGGCGATGTCGTGATCTTGCGCTGACACACCAGCGCGAGCATCCACCACAAACACAACCACGTCAGCCTCTGCGACAGCTTGTTGCGTTTGTTTGGCCATTTCTTTGTAGATACCAGAACTGGCGTCGGGCTCGAAACCGCCTGTGTCAATGACGATGTACTCGTAGCGGCCCTGCCGGCCTTGGCCGTAATGACGATCGCGGGTCAGTCCTGCAAAATCGGCCACGATAGCATCGCGACTTTTGGTAAGACGGTTAAAGAGCGTGGACTTGCCTACATTGGGGCGTCCGACCAAAGCCAGTACGGGTTTCAAATCAATCTTTCAGTTGGGTGTTAGTTGGCACGCAGGGCTTGAACCAAGCCACTCTTCGTGATCACAACCCAAGTTTTTCCATGAGGAACGGGCGGCATGGCAATGCCAGAAGCATCGATTTGTATTCGCGCAAGCGTTTGTCCATTGCCTGCATCCATCCAATGCAACCAACCCAAATCATCGCCCACCACCAACTGTCCATCGGCTGCAACTGGTGCAGTCAGGCCACGAAAACGCAAGGCTTCAGATTGCCACAAGACTTGACCGCCTGCACGGTTCCAAGCCACCAATTTGCCGTCGGACTCAGCACCAAAAAGAGCTGCCTGTGAACCACTCACACCGACATGACCTTGTGAAGCACGGGTCCAAAGGTTGCTTCCTCTTTGTGCGTCAACGCAGGTCACTGAAGTTTGGAAAGCACGCGCGCAAACGACGTTGTTCACGCGCGAAACACCCGAGACCAAGTCAACCAAACGTTCAACTTCGTTCGTGCCGCGGGATGAACCAATGGTGACCTCCCAACGTGTGACGCCATTGCTTGGGTTCATGGCCACCAGTCGACCTGAAAGACCCACCAGCAAGTTGTCTTGATAACTGGTCAAGATGCCCGCTTGCTTCAGGACCAGGGCATCACCCGTGCGCTGCTGACTCCAAAGCTTTTGGCCCGAAGCGCCATCAAAAGCGATCACAGTTCGATCAGCTGTGAGTACAAAAACACGGCCACCTGCCACCAAGGGCGCAGTGAAGGACAAAGCTGGCAACTTCACTTTCCACAAAACTTTGGCATCGGCAACTGTCACCAACTCGTTGGACTTGGTGATGACAGACAGGCGATTGCCATCGGTTCCAACACCCGCAGACAGCGATGTGTTCAATGCGAAGCGCCATGCCTCGGTGCCTGTTTCAGCATTCACCAAACTCAGCAAACCATTTGCGCTTGCAAGGGCCAATTGAGTGCCGTTCAATTGAGCTGTGAGAGGCGCAGAGACGGGTCCGATCTGAGTTGACCAAAGCTTGCTGACGCTAAGCTGCTCCTTGAAATCGCCCAAGGCTGTGGGCGTCGGCTTGTCTGGCGTGCTTGAACAAGCACCCAAGAGCAATGCCGTGGCGGCAAAAGCTGCGAAAGCGACTAATCGTTTGTGAAGTGACATGGTCATTTCGTCGCACCCTTGGCGAGGGTTGGATCAAAACCCAAAGCATTCAATTTGGCCGCAACCAAACGGCGGTATTCAGCATTGTCTGCAAGCTGCGTCCATGCGTCCGAATAAGCTTTGACTGCTTCTGCAGGTTTGTTTTGAGCAACACCAATGTCACCCTGGACATCAGCCGCCAAGCCTGCAAAAGCTGGTGTGAAAGGCTTGGACAATGTTTTGAGTGCTTCATCGTAGGCTTTTTGCTGCGCTTGCAAATTGGCCAATCGAATGCGAGCCAATTGAGCGCTGGCCTCATCGGCTGCATTCTCGCTGGCCCATTTCAAAGCAGACTGAGCTGCTTCCATCTTTTCATTTTGTTGAAATACTTTGGCCGCCAAAAGTGCTGACTGGGCTGCATAGGTGGTTTGTGGGAAACGCTCTTTCATGTCCCCCCAAGAGCGCTCCAGTTTGGCAACGTCACCTGATGCAGCTGTACGTTCGACTTCATCAAATAAAGCGGATGCCTTGGTCGCCTGCTGGCGTTGCCAATACTGGTAACCATTCCAGCCGACATAGGAACCCATCACGGCAATCAGCACCCAGGTTATGGCATTGCCGTATTGCTTCCAAAAGTGCTTGAGTTCGTCAAGTTGTTCTTGTTCTTCGAGGTCGAGATGTGAGGACATATTCAGCTTTGTATCAAGAGGTCAATTGTAGGCTGTGTGCCCAAGCACCCAGGTTTTCCAATGATTCTGTTCTTTGTGCGCCACCGCCGTCCCGCAGTGACTTCACAGAAACCGTGTTTTGAGCCAGCTCATCGGCCCCAAAAATGAGGGCGAAATGTGCGCCACTGGTATCGGCTTTCTTGAATTGGCTCTTCATGCTGCCAATTCCCTCACCCGATCCCGCATGCATTTGAACGTGGACACCCAAGGCGCGCAATTGACGCAAGTGCTTCAAGACAACTGGCAAGCTTTGCGCATCAGGCACGATGGCATAGGCGTGTGGTACGGCCGTGGGCACTGCTGCCCCCTGCTCTTCCAGCAATGCCAAAACCCGCTCGATGCCCAAAGCCCAACCCACCGCCGGCGCAGGCTTGCCACCGACTTGCTCGATGAGATAGTCGTATCGACCACCGCCACAAACCGTGCCTTGAGAACCGAGTTGATCGGTGATGAATTCAAACACCGTCAAGTTGTAGTAGTCCATGCCCCGCACCAAGCGGGGGTTCAAAGAATATTGAACGCCATTGGCGTCCAAGATTTGCCGCAAGGCATTGAAATGCGCCAAAGACTGCTCACCCAAAAAGTCCATCAAGCGAGGCGCGGCTTCAACCACATCCTTCATGGCTGGATTTTTGGTGTCCAAAATTCGCAATGGGTTGGAATACAGACGGCGCTTGGCATCCTCGTCCAACACTTCTTGGTGTTTTTCGAAATGTGCAATGAGCGCTGCGCGGTGAGCCAAGCGCTCGGGCGGTTGGCCCAAACTGTTGAGCTCAAGGCGAACATCTTTCAAGCCAATGGCTTTCCACAAATCGTGGGCCAGCAAAATCACTTCTGCATCAATTTCAGGACCCTGAAAGCCCAAGACTTCTGCGCCAATTTGATGGAACTGTCGGTAGCGCCCGCGCTGGGGACGTTCGTGACGAAACATGGGGCCCATGTAGTAGAGGCGCTTACCGCCTTCGTAGAGCATGTTGTGCTCAACTACAGCACGTACCACACCCGCTGTACTTTCGGGCCTTAATGTGAGGGCCTCACCGTTGAGCCTGTCTTCAAAAGAGTACATCTCTTTTTCGACAATGTCAGTGACCTCACCCAGGCCACGCACAAACAAGGCGGTAGGCTCGACGATGGGCGTGCGAATGTTCCGATAGGCATAGCGCGCCATCAAATCTCGTACGGTGCCTTCTAACCATTCCCACTTACCAGACTCACCTGGAAGGATGTCGTTCATGCCTTTGACGGCAGTGAGTTTTTTGAAAGCTGCAGCCTTGGGGCTGGCCTCGATCGATTTCTTGTCAGACATAAAATTCAATGGGCAGTGCTTGTGGTGTTGCCAAACCTTTGCTCGATGTACTTAGACACCAGTTCTTGAAATTCTTGGGCAATGTTGTCACCCCGCAAGGTGAGTTTCTTTTCGCCATCAATGAAGACCGGTGCAGCGGGTGCTTCGCCTGTGCCAGGCAAACTGATGCCGATGTCGGCATGCTTGCTTTCGCCGGGGCCATTCACGATGCAACCCATGACGGCCAATTTTAAGTTCTCAACGCCCGGGTATTGCGAACGCCACACCGGCATTTGTGCACGTAAAAAATCGTCGATTTGTTTGGCCAATTCTTGGAAAGTGCTGCTGGTGGTGCGGCCGCAACCAGGACAGGCGGTCACACTGGGCACGAAAATTCGCAAGCCCAGGGACTGCAAAATTTCAGAGGCGATGACCACCTCTTGCGTGCGGGCTTCTCCGGGCTGGGGCGTCAGTGATACACGGATGGTGTCACCAATGCCTTCTTGCAGCAAAATGGACAAGGCTGTGGCAGATGCCACGGTGCCTTTGGTGCCCATACCGGCTTCGGTCAAACCCAAATGCAAAGAATAGTCAGTGCGTCGGGCCAACTCTCGATAAACAGCAATCAAATCTTGCACGCCAGAAACTTTGCAAGACAAGATGATTTGCGAGCGTGCCATGCCCATTTCATGGGCTTTGTTGGCAGAGGTGATGGCCGAAGTAATGAGTGCCTCGTACATCACTTGACGAGATTCCCAAGGCGTTGCGCGTTGGCTGTTTTGGTCCATCAACGAAGCCAGCAATTCTTGGTCCAAGCTACCCCAATTGACGCCAATGCGAACGGGCTTGTTCCACTTCATGGCCGCTTCAATCATTTGGCCAAATTGCAAATCATGCTTGTCGCCCTTGCCCACGTTGCCAGGGTTGATGCGGTATTTGGACAAGGCTTCTGCGCACGCAGGATGATCGTTCAACAAGCGATGTCCGTTGTAATGGAAGTCGCCAATAAGGGGAACATCAATGCCCATTTTGTCGAGTTGATCGCGAATGTGCGGTACGGCCTCAGCAGCTTCAGGTGTATTGACGGTCAAGCGCACCATTTCAGATCCCGCCAGAGCCAATTCCTTGACTTGAATGGCTGAGCCAATGACATCCACCGTGTCTGTGTTGGTCATCGATTGCACACGTACCGGTGCATTGCCACCCACCGTGACAATGCGTTGCCCCCATTGGACAATGGCTTGCAAACTGCGTCGAGGCAAAGGTGAGGCGGCTGGAATAGCGACGGGCTCTTTCATTTGTTTGTCTCTGATGGCGGGTTGGAAGAAGATGGGCTTGCAGTTGACGTGGATCCAGCCGTGGGCGTTGCAACTGAGGGGGATGTCGCAACAGGCGGCGCAACAGCCGACGGCGTTGCGCTGTCGTACACCATGGCTTTGGGCAAATCTGTTTGTGCCGCATCCGTTGAAACGGGCTCTTGAACCGGCGGCATGGTTGGCACCACCTCGTTGGTTACAAACAGACTGTCCAGGTTGAATGAAGTCACAATCCAACGCGTGCCAAAGACCAAACTTGAGAGAATCAAGAGTAAAGCCAATAGCCCCAGTTTCAATCCCATTCCCATGGAATTGGGATTGGAAGCGCTGGGACTTGACTGATACGAAGGCGAAGTGTCTGCCCCCAAAATATGCAATGGCTTCAAACCATTGGTGGCGGCTGGCATCAGGGCCAACACGGGATCAGGATCAATTTTGACAAAACGACACACCTTGGCAGCCAAGGCACGGGCAAAAACGGGGCCCGACAACAATTCAAACTGGTCAGCTTCAAGCGCCTCAAGCTGTTTGATCGAGACTTTCAAATTGACTGACAACACAGCCATGTGCACTCCTGCACGCTCACGACCCGCTTTGATCAATGCACCTGGCGAAGCGGGCATCAGCGGCATGACGGCGTCTTTCAAGGATTCAGTCATGAGATGCCTCCACTTGGTATGCGCGCCATTGCACTGAATTTGAAAATAGAAGTCCTAACATCTTGCCCCAATGGTTCTTTTTAACTGCTTGATTTTGCCGTTGTGCGAGTTGCACAGACAACCATAGCGATTGTGCACTGACAGAGGGAGAATCGTTCACTTTGTCTAGAATTTTCTCAGCTTCTGCGTCTCTTCCTAGCTGAATTTTGAGACTGGCCAAAACAAGCGCTTCAGAAATAAAGCTGGGCTGACGTTGGAACGACTCATTCATTTTCAAATGCGCCGCTTCCCATTGCTGGTTTTGAAGCAAACAAATGCCCCACATCCACAAGCTTTTGTCTCTTTCCAAACCCTCAGAATGGCGTTGCGCCAGCTCAAATTTCAAAAAAGCAGACTCAAAAAGCCCCTGTTCGCATTCAAAAACGCCCCAGTTATGGGCAATTTGAGCACTTCGAGGCGCTAAATGACTGGCTTTCTGGAAAAAACTGCCCGCCAAGGCCAAACGACCTTGTTTTTGATAAATAACCGCTTTCAGCCCAAAAGCCTCGGGCAGTTGAGGCGAAAGTGTCAAGACTTGGTCTGTTTCCAGCATGGCCAGCGAGAACAGTTCTGCATGCAAATAAGCCGTTGCCAAAGCCAAACGCGCTTGAATTTGGGCGTCTGTCTGGGCTTTTGCAGGGATCGCCAGAAGGAGGCTCAATGACAGAGAAAGCAAACAGTTTGAAAGCAAATGCAAGAGCCCAATGCCAAAACCCCCCTTCAATGAGGGGGTTGGCAAGCTGTAAGGCATCAAGACAGATCGGGTTTTGGGGTTGTGGGTTTTGAAACCCACTGAACCGGCACTGCGCGCTGCTGGGCAATCCGGCTGGCCACGTCGGTTCGATCTTTGACATCACCCGCCAGTTGACCGCAAGCCGCATCAATGTCATCGCCCCGCGTCTTTCGAACTGTGGTAACAAAACCTGCTTGGATGAGGACTTCAGCAAACTTGGCGACAGTGACATCGTCTGACCGCAACAATCCAGATTCTTTGAAGGGATTGAAGGGAATCAAGTTGAATTTACAACGCAAACCCAGCGCGGCATGGCGTTTGATCAACTGCACCAATTCTTGTGCGTGTACAGGTTGATCGTTCACGCCCTTCAACATGCAATATTCAAACGTGATGAAATCGCGTGGTGCTTTGGCCAAATAAAGCGTGCACTCGGAAAGCAATTCATCCAAAGGATATTTGCGATTGAGAGGGACCAAATTGTCTCGCAGCACGTTGTTGGGTGCGTGCAAAGAAACGGCCAATGCCACAGGACAATCCTGAGACAAACGCGTCATCATGGGCACCACGCCCGAGGTCGACACGGTGACGCGACGCCTTGACAAGCCATAGCCGTGATCGTCGAGCATGGCTTTCAATGCGGGAACAAGGGCAGCATAATTTTGCAAAGGCTCGCCCATTCCCATCATGACCACATTGGAGATGACACGGTCAGTTTGCTTCAGATAATTGCGCAGAAAATGTTCGGCAAACCAAAGTTGCGCCAGTATTTCTGCAGTGGTGAGATTGCGGCTGAAGCCTTGATGTCCCGTTGAGCAAAACCGACAGCCTACCGCACACCCCGCTTGCGAAGAAACACACAAAGTACCACGGTCATCTTCAGGGATGAAAACGGTTTCTACAGCATCACCATTGCCCACATCAAACAACCATTTGATGGTGCCGTCTTTGGAAATTTGTTGAGAAAGAATGGGCAAAGCCGCCACATGGGCATGTACTTTGAGCTTTTCTCGGAGGGACTTGGCAAGGTCGGACATGTCGTCAAACTGGGACATGCCGCGCTGGTGAATCCAGCGAAAGAGTTGGGTGGCGCGAAAACGTTTTTCGCCCAGCCCTTCACAAAAAACGGCCAAGCCTTCAAGGTCAAAATCAAGAAGGTTGGCCGTCATCGCGGAAGAATGAAGTTTCTATGCCGCTGGGAAAGGGCTGAAAAAACTCAGCAGTTCTTAACGTGAGTAAACGTTCATGCCTGGGAAGAAGAAGCTGATTTCAACAGCAGCGGTTTCAGCGGCATCAGAACCGTGAACGGCATTGGCATCGATGCTGTCAGCGAAGTCAGCGCGAATGGTGCCAGGAGCAGCCTTCTTAGGATCTGTAGCGCCCATCAGGTCGCGGTTTTTCAAGATGGCGCCTTCGCCTTCCAAAGCCTGAATCATCACAGGACCGGAAATCATGAAGTCAACCAAATCTTTGAAGAAAGGACGCTCTTTGTGAACAGCGTAGAAGGCTTCCGCTTCACCGCGTGACAAATGTGCCATTTTGGCGGCGACAACTTTGAGGCCAGCAGCTTCGAAACGAGCGTAGATTTGACCGATGACGTTTTTAGCGACTGCGTCAGGCTTGATGATGGACAGTGTGCGTTCGATTGCCATGATGAGATTCCTCAAATTTATTTTAAAAATGGATCTTAAAAACTGAGTTTTTAAAGCGGGGTTGCACTAAAGCAAGCCTGCTATTCTAACCCGACCTAGGGGTTTCCCCATAGGTGAAAAGGATTTGTCAGCCAATGTGGGCTGCCCTTTGAAAAGCCGACTTCAAAAAGCTTAGCGGCTGCGTCCACCGTTGCGGCGTGGCCCCCCAGAGCGGCCGCCAGGTCCTTGTTCCTTGCGCTGCCGGCTGAAACTGTCGGCACCAATGTAGCCAACAGATGTTTTCATGGGGTCAGGTTGTCCGCCTTGGGCTTGACCACGTCTTTGGCCTCCTGCGCCTTGGCCAGGTTTTTTGGCGCCAAATGCACGATTGCGCGGATTTTGGGTTCGCCGACCCTCAGGACGTGCAGGTTTGGCCGTTAGGGCGTCCTCCACATCGCGTGCAGCACCCGCTTTGTTGGCGGCATGCGTTAGCGCACGAATGTCTGCTTCGTCCAGTTCCATGAAGGTGCTCCGGCGCAAGCCGTGAGGCAGGACCATGGCGCCGTAGCGAATGCGGATCAAGCGACTGACCGCATGTCCAACAGCCTCCATCATGCGGCGCACTTCTCGGTTGCGGCCTTCGGAAATGGTGACTCGGTACCAACAGTTGGAGCCTTCACCCCCGCCGTTTTCAATCGAGCCAAATTGGGCCATGCCGTCTTCCAACATGACACCGTCTAACAATTTTTGCTTTTCCTCGTTGCTTAGTGCACCCAAAACGCGCACTGCATATTCGCGCTCTAAACCAAAACGTGGATGCATTAAACGGTTGGCCAACTCACCTGAATTGGTAAACAGCAACAAACCTTCTGTGTTCAAGTCAAGGCGCCCCACAGACTGCCATTTGCCTTGCTGCAAACGCGGTAACTTGCGAAACACGGTGGGTCGGTTTTTAGGGTCATCGTGCGACACGATTTCACCCGCAGGCTTGTGATAAGCAATGACCCGGGGTGGCGGCGGATCAATGCGGACACGAATGGGACGGCCATTGACTTTGACCTGATCGCCAAACTGTATGCGTTGACCAATGTGCGCTGGCTCATTGTTCACAGAAATACGGCCCTCTAAGATCAACTGCTCCATCTCTAAGCGAGAACCTAAACCGGCTTGTGCCAAGACTTTGTGAAGCTTGGGCGACTCGGCTTGGGGCGCCAAGACACGCTTGGTTAAAAGGGGTGAAACAAGGCCTTCAGCCGCTTGGTCAAATTGTCCAGACACCACGTCTTCGATGGCGATCGGCCGGAAGATGTCGTGATCCACATCCTGTGGTTGAACTGCAGAATTGAGCGCTTCAGAACTGTCTGGCTCATTGGGCGAATCCGGTGCCTCAGGCAATTCAGTCATGGGGTGGGCTTTCTGGCGCATCCGCAGATGGCGCATGGGTGTCGGTAGGATCAATGGCTTCGGCTGCGTCATGGCTGAGGGAAGCCGTATCCACAACCGTATCTGCTGTCGTCTCAACTGCAACCAAGGCCTCATCCAAAGACAAGGAAGTTTGGGTACCGTCTTCGTCTGCTGGATTTAAAGTGGCCAACACAGCAGCTTGTCCTTCGACGCTGCTCAACAAAGGCAACTGGTCCAAGGATGACAAGCCCAAATCGTCAAGGAATTGACGCGTGGTTGCATAGAGACCAGGCCGTCCAACAGACTCTCGGTGACCAATCACCTCAACCCATCCGCGATCTTCCAACTGCTTCAGGATTTGGGTGTTGATGGTGACACCGCGAATGCCTTCCATGTCGCCACGTGTCACTGGCTGTCTGTAGGCAATGATGGCCAGGGTTTCCATGACGGCACGGGTGTACTTGGGGGGCTTCTCAGGATTGAGCCTGTCCAGATACATGCGAAGTTCGGGGCGACTTTGAAAGCGCCATCCAGTGGCGACAGAGACCAGTTCCAAGCCACGCTCGGCCCAGTCAAGTTGCAACTCTTCTAAAAGAACTTTAAGGGTGTCAGCGCCTAGAGCGTCTTCAAACAACACGCGCATGTCACGAACTGTGACGGGCTGTGTTGAGCAAAGCAACGCTGTTTCAAGGACACGCTTGGCCTGAGCCGTATTCATGGTGTCAGTCTTCCGGGATAAATGCGCATAGAGCGCGAACTGAAACGCACACGGTGTGAGGTAAAAAACCTACAAGGGCACAAGGCCACTCGGTGCGAGACATCAAAAGAATTCGAGCCATTCAGAAGAACCACTCGGGCCTGGAATCAGGTATTTTCATTGTAACTGAGCGACCAAGCCTTCAGCAAATCTTGAAAATCAAAGGGCAAGGCAGACTGAAAGCTCAGTTTTTCAGCAGTGATGGGGTGTTCAAAGGCGAGTTGCTCTGCATGCAAGGCCTGCCTTGGCATCAGGGGCTCTGCGCTACCGCCATAGAGGCTGTCGCCGACCAAAGGCAATTGAAGAGAGGCCATATGGACCCGAATTTGGTGCGTACGCCCCGTCTCCAGAATGCAACGCACCAAGACGCCCTGCTCACTTTGGGCCAGCACATGGAAATGGGTGGTGGCTGTTTTTCCCGAGTTTTTGGCCAAATCCACCACCGCCATGCGAAGGCGCTGCGCAGGATCGCGCCCGATGGGCAAATCCACAGTTTTTTGTTTAGAACCTGACCAAGCTTTGTCACTGATGGCCAAGTACTGACGTTTCACCTCCCGTGCCGCTATTTTTTTAACCAAGGCATCCATGACTTGGCGCGTCCTGGCCACCACCATCAGACCACTGGTGTCTTTGTCTAACCTGTGCACGATGCCCGCTCTGGGCAAATCCATCAATTGGGAATCAAGACCCAAAAGCCCATTCATCAATGTCCCTGACCAATGCCCAGGCGCTGGGTGAACCACCATGCCCACAGGCTTGTCAATGATCCGGAGGTGGGCATCTTCATAGACAACTTTCAGATCCATTTGCTCTGGCTTGAAGGCCTGAGACTGGGGCGTGGCCCTGAGTTCGATGGTCCAAGCCTCGCCGGCTTTGACCTTCAGCGATGATTTCAGGGCGGGCTGGCCAGCACGGGTGACGGCACCATCCTCTAAAAGCTGCTGCAAATAACTTCTGGAAAACTCAGGCACAGCAGAAACCAACAGGCGGTCGATCCGCTGCCCATGGAAATCAGGGCCCACCACGATGTCGCGAATCTCGACTTGCGGCGTATGAGCACCCTGCTCCGCCAAGGCTTCGTCCACAAGATCATCAGTCTCGTCTAGATCTGAGGGGCTCGATATAATCAATTTGGTTTATTTCCAAGGTTGCCAGATGTTGAAGATCAGATTATCGGTGCTTGCGCTTACGCTTGTTGGCTTGGCCGCCACATTCCTGACAGGATGTTCAAGCACGCCTGCTGATCCCACGGCGGCTTGGGCCCCCGAAAAGATTTACAGCGAGGCCCGTGATGAGGTCAATGCCGGGGCATGGGACCGCGCAGCCATGTTGTTCGATAAATTGGAAGGCCGCGCTGCAGGTACGCCATTGGCGCAGCAAGCTCAAATTGAAAAAGCTTATGCGCAATACCGCGCCACAGAAAAAGTGCAGGCCATTGCCACACTGGATCGGTTTCTCAAATTGCATCCCGCCAGCCCCGCCGTCGATTACGCCTTGTACCTCAAAGGCTTGGTTAATTTCAACGACAACTTGGGACTGTTCTCTTTCATTACCAAACAAGACTTGTCCGAGCGTGACCAAAAGGCTGCCAAAGATTCCTTTGAGTCTTTCAAAGAATTGATCACGCGCTTTCCTGATTCCAAATACAGCCCTGATGCACGCCAGCGAATGACCTACATCGTCAATTCACTGGCTTCCTACGAAGTTCATGTGGCGCGCTACTACTACAGCAAAGGTGCTTATGTGGCCGCCGTGAACCGTGCGCAATTGGCCATCACAGATTACCCGGGCGTTCCTGCCATCAAAGAAGCCTTGGACATTTTGATCAAGTCTTATGACGCATTGGGAATGCAAAACCTCAAGGAAGATGCCCAACGTGTATTGGACAAAAATTTCCCCACGCCTCCTACACCTGTGAATCAGAAGTCGGGATCGTGGTGGAAATTTTGGTGAGTTGAGTCAATGCCAATTCAAAATCTGCTTCGTTGCTGATTTTGCGCATGGGTGGCAAACAAGCCAACAGTCGTTTGCCATAGGACATGCCCGTCAGGCGGGGGTCACACACCACCAGCAAACCTGTGTCGGTTTCACTTCGAATTAAACGACCAGCGCCCTGCTTCAATGCCACTGCGGCCTCTGGCACGCTGTAATCTGAAAACGAGCTTTTCCCCATCAGTTCAAGGCGCAGTGAACGCGCCTCAACCAAAGGGTCGTTGGGCGGTGGAAACGGCAATTTGTCAATGACCACCAATTGAAGTGCGTCTCCTGGCACATCAAAGCCTTCCCAAAAAGAGGCTGAAGCGACCAACACACAACCCAAGCCGCCTTGGCTGGCGCCCTCCCTGAATCGCTCCATCAAGCGTCGTTTAGGGCCTTGGCCTTGCACCAAAATTTCCAATTCACCACTGTGCCCTAAAGAAGCAGTGAGGGCTTCACCAATATTGCGCATGGCATTCAAGGTGGTGGTGAGGACCAAGGTGCGGCCGCCCAATTGTCTGGCGTATTTTTCGACCCAACTGGCCACGCTGCGCGTGTGGTTGAAATCGTTGGGTTTGGGCATGCCCTGCGGCACATAAAGTGCAGACATCAACTCATAATCAAACGGACTGGCCACTCGAAGCTTGCGCGCATCCCCAAGTCCGCAAGGCTCGGTGAACCAGCGCATTTGCGCATCTTCACCCAAAGTGGCAGACGTGAAGACCCAAGCACGTTGCGCTTGAGTTGGTGAGGCTACATCTTGCGTTTTTTCAAGGCTTGGAGCCTGCTCAACACGCTGAATCATGTGCGTCTGAACCGCTCGCGAAATGTCCAGTGGAGACTCGACCAAGCGCATCTGAGTACCGACCTCCACCCAGCGAACTGAACCTTCAGCACAAGGCGCTTGGAAATCTTGTAACAACTTCAATTGCAAACCAACCCGTTCATGCAAGCGCACAAAGTCGGGGGCCATTTCGCTGACAGTGTCCAAGGCTGCTTGTGCGGCATTTAAGGCCACCTCCAATTGCGCCATGGCTGTGAGCCAGTCTGCCGTTTCAATCTCATCGGGAATGGGCTCTGCCCATCGCAAGCGAGAGCCGGGTCTGGCGTGTTGCGCCGTCAGGCGCAAATCGCGAGTGGACTTTTCGAGCACACTGCAAATGAGATTCCAATCAACCAAACCTCTGGCCAATTGCACACCCGCACCCAAAATATCGCGTGTCAATTCCAGCAGTTGGCTGGTGCTTAGGTGCCTACCTAAAAAATTGATGCCAATTTCGTTGAGTTGGTGTGCTTCGTCAAACACCACAGCTTGAACAGAAGGCAGCAGTTCAGCCATACCGGTTTCGCGAACATTCAAATCTGCAAAAAACAAATGGTGGTTGATGACCACCACGTCGGCTGCCATGGCTTCTTTGCGGGCAAGGTTCACATGGCAAGATTTGAATTGAGGGCACGGCGATCCCAAACAGTTGTCTCGATTGGAGGTGACCAATGGAATAACAGGTGATCGATCGTCTAGGCCAGACAGTTCTGACAAATCGCCCGTGCGCGTGGACTGAGCCCACGTTTCAATTTTGCTGAGTGCATGCGCATGAACGCGCAAGGAGGCATCGCTGCTTTGCCGCGCCTGCGACAAGCGCTGTGTGCACAAATAACTGCCACGACCTTTGAGCAAGGCCACTCGGATGGGCAGGTTGAATGCATCAATCAGTCTGGGAATGTCGCGTGAAAACAGTTGATCCTGAAGTGCTTTGGTGGCCGTGGACACTAAGGCACGTTGACCACTTAAAAGAACTGGTACCAAGTAAGCATAAGTTTTACCGACGCCGGTACCTGCTTCAACAACCAACTCGCCCCCTGCGGCGATGGTTTCAGCCACAGCCAAGGCCATCTCTGTTTGCCCTGCCCTCGGTTTGAATTGCGAATTGGCATTCGCCAAAACGCCTGTTGGCGTGAAGGCACTGGCAACTGATTCAATGTAAGAAATCAATTAGCGCCTTTGCTGCTGGCCTTGTCCGACAAGCGTTGTTGACGGTCTAGCTCTTTCAACTCTCGCTCTTTGGCATTGAGTTGAATCTCGCGTTGATCCAAAGGCGCCAAGGCTTGGTATTTTTGGCGTCTGGCGAGCGCCAAGCAGTCGTTCACCGCAAACTTTTGCCAGCAGGCTTTTGATGTGCTTTGAAATAGATCGAGAACTTGCTTTTTCTCTTGCTCAATGGCAGCCCGCTGCGCTTGAATGTCACCAAGCTCTGGTGCTGTGACATTGATTGACTGTGCACACACAGCAACACCGCCAAACAAGGCCAGCATGCCAATCAGGTGACGCAGTGGAAATGTCAATGTCATGTGATGTGCGTATCGACGGTTCGGTGTTCCAGTGCCAAAAATTCAGAAGACTGCATTTCATGCAAGCGTGAAATGGTTCGCGGGAACTCGTGGGCCAAAGGTCCTTCGGTGTAGAGCGCTTCAGGCTCTACCTCGGCGGAAAGGATCAATTTAACACGACGGTCGTACAGAACGTCGATCAACCATGTAAATCTTCTTGCTTCTGATGCTAAGCGGGGCGGCATCATGGGCACGTTACTCAAAAGAACGGTATGAAACTGGGTGGCAATTTCCAAATAATCGTTTTGAGAACGTGGTCCGCCACACAAGGCTCTGAAGTCAAACCAAACCACGCCACCGGCGCGTCGTTTGCTGGTGATTTCGCGCGCTTCAATGTGAAGAATCGGATCTTCATCAGGGCCACTGGCCAGTCTTGTAAAAGCTTCCGCCATTTCAGCATCAGCCTCTAAGCCCAATGGACAGTGGTAAAGCTTCACCATCTCTAGGGTACGGCGACGATAGTCGGTGCCATTGTCGACATTCAGCACTTCCATGCGCTGATTCAAGAGCGCAATGGCTGGCAGCAATCGATCTCGGTGCAAGCCATCGGGGTACAAATTGTCGGGTTTGAAATTGGAGGTGGTGACAAAGCTCACGCCATTTTCAAAAAGCGAGACCAGCAAACGGTGCAAGATCATGGCATCGGTAATATCGGCCACGTGGAACTCATCAAAACAAATGAGTTGGTAACGTTTCGCCATGCGTCGACCCAGTTCATCCAAGGGATTGACGGTGCCTTGCATCAAGGCCAACTCACGGTGAACTTCGCGCATGAACTCGTGAAAATGCAAGCGCGTTTTATCTTTGACGGGAACCGCGTTGTAAAAGCAGTCCATCAAAAAACTTTTGCCGCGACCCACACCCCCAAACATGTAAACGCCACGTGGCAACTCAGGTTTTTTCTTTAAAAACCGCAGCGGGCTTTTGATGCTTTCTTGATAAGCCGCCCATTCTTGCGCACAGCGCTCTAAAGCGTCCACGGCACGAAGTTGTGCAGGGTCCGCCTGGTAGCCTCTGTTCAGAAGTTCTTGGTCATAGGCTGAGCGAACGGACATGGGCAAATGCTTTGTTTGAATGGATCTTTGGAATGAGAAAACCCGGGACTGGCCCGGGCTTCGTAGTTTAACGAGACTTCAAAAACTTAGAAGTTCAAGGTCCGTTTGTCCACTGCCAAAGCAGCTTCTTTGGTGGCCTCACTCAATGAGGGGTGCGCATGGCAAATACGGGCAATGTCTTCAGCGCTGGCACGGAATTCCATGGCCACAACGGCTTCAGAGATCAACTCGCTGGCCATGGGGCCCACGATGTGAACGCCTAAGATTTCATCAGTCTTGGCGTCAGCCAAGAACTTGACCATACCGGTGGTATCACCTAAGGCACGTGCACGACCGTTTGCCATGAATGGGAACGTACCCGCTTTGTAAGCCACGCCATCCGCCTTGAGTTGCTGCTCAGTGCGCCCCACCCATGCAATTTCAGGGCTGGTGTAAATGACCCAAGGAATGGTGTTGAAGTTGACGTGTCCGTGCTGACCCGCTATGCGCTCGGCCACAGCAACGCCCTCTTCTTCGGCTTTGTGTGCCAACATAGGACCACGCACAACGTCGCCCACAGCCCAAACGCCTGGCAAATTGGTTTTGCAATCAGCGTCAACCACAATGGCACCGCGCTCATCCAATTGGAGGCCCACTGCTTCGGTGTTCAAACCAATGGTGTTGGGCACACGGCCAATGGAGACAATCAGCTTGTCTGCATCAATGCTCTGGGCTTCGCCCTTGGCATTGGTGTAGGCCACTTTGACGCCCTTCTTGCCGTTTTGAATTTCACCGACTTTGACGCCGAGTTCAATTTTCAAACCTTGCTTGTCAAATGCTTTTTTGGCTTCTTTGGCAATCTGCTCGTCCACTGCGCCCAAAAAGGTTGGCAAACCTTCGAGGATGGTGACTTCTGAGCCCAGACGACGCCAGACAGAACCCATTTCCAAACCAATCACACCGGAACCGATGAGCACCAATTTCTTGGGGACTGCGCCAACTTTCAAAGCGCCGTCGTTGGACAACACATTGACTTCGTCAAAGGGTGTACCTGGCAAAGCGCGTGCATTGGAACCTGTGGCCACAATGATGTTCTTGCCCACCAAAGTTTCGTTGGCTGCGCCAGTCACATTCACTTCGTAGCCACCTTCAACCGCTTTGCTGAATGCAGCGCGGCCGTGGAAAAAAGACACTTTGTTCTTTTTGAACAAGTACAAAATGCCGTCGTTGTTTTGCTTCACAACATTGTCCTTGCGGGCAATCATCTTGGCCACGTCCATGCTGACACCCTTCATCTCAATGCCGTGATCGGCAAAGTGATGGTTGGCTTGCTCGAAGTGCTCGGAAGACTGCAGCAAAGCTTTAGAAGGAATGCAACCAACGTTGGTGCACGTACCGCCAGGCGCTGGACCTCCTGCGGCGTTTTTCCATTCGTCGACGCACGCCACTTGGAAACCCAATTGGGCAGCACGAATGGCGGCGATGTAACCACCAGGGCCGCCACCAATGACGACCACATCAAATTGTTTGCTCATGCTTATTCCTAATCAGTTCTTAGATGTCAAACAACAAGCGTGATGGATCTTCCAACGCTTCTTTCATGGCCACCAAGCCCAAGACAGCTTCACGGCCGTCAATGATGCGGTGGTCGTAAGACATGGCGAAATAGTTCATGGGGCGAACCACGACTTGACCGTTTTCAACCATGGCGCGATCTTTTGTGGCGTGCACACCCAAGATGGCAGACTGGGGTGGGTTGATGATGGGGGTGGACATCATGGAGCCGAAGGTGCCGCCATTGGAGATGGAGAACGTACCGCCGGTCATGTCTTCAATGCCCAACTTGCCGTCTTTGGCTTTTGCACCAAACTCAGCAATTTTCTTCTCGATGTCGGCAAAGCTCATTTGATCGGCGTTGCGCAAAATAGGTACCACCAAACCGCGGGGTGAACCTACAGCAATACCAATGTCGAAGTAGCCGTGGTAAACGATGTCGTTGCCGTCAACGGATGCATTGAGCACAGGGAACTTCTTCAAAGCATGAACCGCAGCTTTGACGAAGAAGCTCATGAAGCCCAACTTAATGCCGTGTTCTTTTTCAAACTTGTCTTGGAAGCGCTTGCGCATTTCCATAACGGGCGCCATGTTGATTTCGTTGAATGTCGTCAAGATGGCATTGGTCGATTGCGATTGCAACAAACGCTCGGCCACACGGGCACGCAAACGTGTCATGGGCACGCGCTGCTCTGGGCGATCACCCAAGTTGACTGCAGGTGCCGCCACTTGTGGCAATGACGATGTGGGCACGCCAGTTGGAATAGACACTTGCGCAGCAGGTTTAGCACCACCGGCAACTGCGGACAACACATCACCCTTGGTGACGCGGCCATCTTTGCCAGAACCAGCAACAGAGCCAGCGGCCAAGTTGTTGTCGGCCATCAGCTTGGCTGCGGCAGGCATTGCCACACCCGCCATGCTGGTGCTTTGAGCAGCGGGTGCTGCAGCAGGTGCGCTGGCGGCAGGTGCTGGCGCAGCGGCGGCGGCAGGTGCTGCGGCAGCCACTTTGCCGTCTGTATCAATGCGTGCAATGAGTTGCTCAGCGGTGACGGTACCGCCGTCGCCCACCAAGATTTCAGACAAAACACCCGCAGAAGGTGCAGGCACTTCCAACACCACTTTGTCGGTTTCAATCTCGATCAAAATTTCGTCGGCAGCAACACTGTCGCCCACTTTCTTTTTCCATTGCAGCATGGTGGCTTCAGCCACGGACTCAGACAACTGCGGAACTTTAACTTCTACGATAGCCATTTCAATTCTTTCTAAATAGGTTCAATCGATGTTTGCGTCTGACCTTATTTGGTCAACACAAAGCCTTTGAGTTTGCCGAATGCGCCGTCGACCAAAGCTTTTTGTTGCTCTTGGTGGAGGTGTGAGTAACCCACAGCAGGCGATGCGGAAGCCGCACGACCGGAGTAACCCAGACGCTGACCTTCTGTCATGTTCTCGTGGATGTAATGTTGAACAAAGAACCATGCACCTTGGTTTTGTGGCTCGTCTTGCGTCCACACCAACTCTGTAGCATTGGGATACTTTTTCATTTCGGCAGCAAAAGCCTTGTGTGGGAATGGGTACAACTGTTCGACACGCAAAATGGCCGTGTCGTCAGCGCCCAATTCTTCACGCTTTTTCACCAAGTCGTAGTAGACCTTGCCTGAACACACCAACACACGTTTCACCTTGTCGGCCTTGAGTGCTTTGTTTTCGGGGATCACGGTTTGGAAGCCACCCTTGGTGAACTCAGACAAAGGTGATGTGGCATCTTTGTTGCGCAGCAAAGACTTCGGTGTGAAGATGATCAATGGCTTGCGCAAATTGCGAACCATTTGACGACGCAACACGTGGAAGATTTGGCTGGCGGTAGTGGGCTGAACGATTTGCATGTTGGTGTCGGCCGCCAACTGCATGAATCGCTCCAAGCGCGCAGAGCTGTGCTCTGGGCCTTGACCTTCATAACCGTGAGGCAACATGAGTGTTAAGCCATTCACACGGCCCCACTTCACTTCACCCGAAGCAATGAACTGGTCGATCACCACTTGTGCGCCGTTGGCGAAGTCGCCGAACTGGGCTTCCCAGATCACCAAGGTATTGGGGTCGTTGGAGGCGTAACCGTATTCAAAACCGAGCACTGCTTCTTCAGACAAGATCGAATCGATCACTACAAAGGGCGCTTGGTTTTCTGTGACGTTTTGTAAAGGCACATAAGTACCTGTGTCCCACTTTTCACGGTTCTGATCGTGAATCACAGCATGACGGTGCGTGAAGGTACCGCGGCCACAATCTTCTCCAGACAAACGGACGGGGTAACCGCTGGCCACCAAGGAGGCGAAGGCCATGTGTTCACCCATGCCCCAATCGACTGGTATATCGCCACGGCCCATGGCGGCACGGTTGTCATACACATTTTTCACCAATTGATGAGGTGTCACAGTGCTAGGCAAGGTGGTGATTTTTTCGGCAATGCGTTTCCATTCAGCCAATGGAATTGCCGTATTTCCAGCATCAGTCCATTTCTGATTCAAGAAAGGCGCCCAGTCCACAGAGAACTTTGTTTTGAAGTTGGTCAACACAACGTCTTCGTCGGTGTGCTTGCCCGCATCCAAAGCTGCCCGGCAGGCTTTGACCATGTCATCACCCAATGTGTCACCCAAGCCTTGTGCCGCCAAACGATCGGCAAACAACTTGCGCGTACCGGGATGTGCTGCAATTTTCTTGTACATCAACGGCTGTGTGAGGCTAGGCGTATCTTGCTCGTTGTGACCCAGTTTGCGGAAGCAGATGATGTCGAGCACCACGTCTTTTTTGAAGGTCATGCGGTACTCGAGCGCAATTTGCGTGGCCAACACAACAGTCTCTGGATCGTCTGCATTGACGTGCAACACAGGCGCTTCCACCATCTTCACGATGTCCGTGCAATACACCGTAGAACGCATGTCGCGAGGATCGGATGTGGTGAAACCAATTTGGTTGTTGATGATGATGTGAACCGTACCACCTGTAGAGTAACCACGGGTTTGGGCCAGCGCCAACGTTTCCTGGTTCACGCCTTGACCTGCAAACGCAGCATCACCGTGCACCAACACGGGCAGCACTTGCTTGCCCAGTGGGTCGGCACGGCGGTCCATACGGGCACGCACAGAACCTTCAACCACAGGGTTCACAATTTCAAGGTGTGAAGGGTTGAACGCCAATGACAAGTGAACAGGGCCACCGCGTGTGCTGATGTCAGAGCTGAAACCCTGGTGGTACTTCACGTCACCTGCTGGCAAATCTTCGGGCGCTGTGTGATCGAATTCAGCAAACAAATCCTTGGGCAACTTGCCCATGGTGTTGACCAACACATTCAAGCGACCCCGGTGGGCCATGCCAATCACGATTTCTTGAACGCCTTTTTCACCAGCGGCTTGAATCAGTTCATCCATGGCGGCGATGAAAGTTTCGCCACCTTCCAATGAGAAGCGTTTTTGTCCAACGTATTTGGTGTGGAGAAAACGCTCCAAACCTTCTGCCGCTGTCAAGCGTTCGAGGATGTGTTTTTTCTGGTCTGCATTGAAGTTGGGCTTGCTGCGAATGCTCTCCAACTTTTGTTGCCACCAGCGCTTTTCAGCTTGCTCGGTGGTGTACATGAATTCGGCGCCCAAAGTGCCGCAATATGTTTCGCGCAAAGCATTGAGCAATTCGCGCAGGGGCATGGAATTTTTACCAAAGAAAGTGTTGCTGGTGTCAAACACGGTTTCTTGGTCGGCATCGGTAAAGCCATAGAAGGCTGGATCGAGGTCGGGAATGTTGGGGCGCTCAGTGCGCTTCAAGGGGTCAAGATCGGCCCAGCGTTGGCCCACATTGCGATAAGCCGCAATCAACTGCTGTGCAGCGGTCCGCTTGCGACCCATTTCGGCATCGGCACTGGCCATGACGACTTTGGTGCCACCTTGTTTGGCGCGTTCGGCAAAAGCATTGATGACGGGCAAATGGGGAACGTCTTTGGCAGATGAACCATCGACTGCAGGAACGTGTTGCAAGGCGTCGAAGTATTCGCGCCAGCTGTCGGGAACGCTGCCTGGATTGGCCAGGTAGTTCTCGTACATTTCCTCAACGTAAGGCGCATTGCCTCCGAAGAGATAGGTATTGCCTTGGTAGGCGGTGTAGACGGATTTAGTCTCACTCATATTTCGCTGACCTTCGCTCCCCTTCAGGGAACATTAGTTGGTTGAATTACCTTCCGCGACACGGCTGAACCGGTTGGCGGATGCGACTGTGGCATGGGAAGGGCCTAAGTAACTCGCGGATTATCACATTGATTCTTGGTCCGCGGGTGGTTTTTATGTGAAAACGGGGAAAATTTGCATCCTCCCCGTCAGTCATATGTCAGCCAAGCTTAGAAAAAACATCTTATGTTTTGACCAAATCAGAAATTTGGAGCAAGGCACTTGGGTCGTCCATGGTGGTCAAATCGCCAGGGTCGCGACCTTCACAAACCGCCTGAATCGCACGTCGCAACAGTTTGCCGCTGCGCGTTTTAGGCAACACGGCCACAAAACGAACGCGTGCCGGTCTGGCAACAGCTCCCAAGGAATTGTCGACCACCTTCATGATCTCGCCTTCAAGCTTCAACAAAGCAGGCGCATCATTCAGCAGCGATCCGTCTTTGAGTACCGCAAACGCCATGGCCACTTGACCCTTGAGGTTGTCGGCCACGCCCACCACGGCCACTTCGGCCACAGCGGCATGACCTGAAATACTCTCTTCAATTTCGCGGGTGCCCAATCGGTGACCCGCCACATTGATCACATCGTCTGTACGGCCCAAGATGAAAAAGTAACCGTCTTCGTCTTTGATACCCCAGTCAAAAGTGGAGTAAACCATCTTGCCGGGTACTGTGGTCCAGTAGGTTTTGACGAAACGATCATCGTCACCCCACACGGTTTGCAAGCAACCGGGTGGCAAGGGACCTTCAATGGCAACCACACCTTTTTGGTTGGGCTGCGTGAGTTCTTCACCCGTTTGATCGTCCAGCAGTTTGACGTCATAGCCATAGACCGCTTTGCCAGGTGATCCAAACTTGCTGGGCGTTTTTTCAATGCCGTTACAGACCGTCAAAATGGGCCAGCCCGTTTCGGTTTGCCAGTAATTGTCGATGATGGGTTTGCCCAGACCTTCTGAAATCCATTTGGCCGTCGGTTCATCCAAGGGCTCGCCTGCCAAGAACAATGCCTTCAAGCTGGACAAGTCGTATTTGCTCAGCAGCGCAGGATCTTGCTTTTTCAAAACGCGAATGGCTGTGGGTGCACTGAACATCACGGTCACTTTGTATTTCTCAACCAAGCTCCACCAAATGCCGCCGTCGGGTCTTGTGGGCAGACCTTCGTACATGATGGTGGCCATGCCTCCAATCAAGGGACCATAGATGATGTAGCTGTGGCCGACCACCCAACCAATGTCGCTGGTACAGAAAAAGGTTTCGCCGGGTTTGCCGCAGAAAATATTGGGAATGCTGGAAGCCAATGCGACCGTGTAACCACCTGTGTCACGCTGCACACCTTTGGGCTTGCCAGTTGTACCCGATGTGTACAAGGTGTAGCTTGGGTGCGTCGAATCCACCCATTCACAAGGCACCACATCATTCAAATGTTGGTCGCGCAAGTTCGCCCAAAGCAAGTCACGACCCTCTGTCATGGCCATTTTGGCAAGGCCACGGTCTACCAATAAAACAGAGTTGGGTTTGTGCGCAGACAAACGAATGGCTTCGTCCAACAAGGGCTTGTATTCAACCACTTTGCCGCCGCGTGAGCCTGCATCGGCACTCACAATGACTTTGGGGCTGGCATCTTCAATGCGAGAAGCCAAAGAACCCGACGCAAAGCCACCGAATACCACGGAGTGAATGGCACCAATGCGCGCACAAGCCAACATGGCAAAGGAAGCCTCTGCAATCATGGGCATGTATATCAAAACACGATCACCTTTTTTGACGCCCAATGACAAGAGCGAAGCAGCCATGCGCTGAACTTCGGCATGCAATTGCTTGTAGGTGTAGGTGACTTCTTGATCTGTTTCGGTAGAAATAAAGATCAAAGCAGCTTGATCGCCACGGTCTTTTAAATGCCGGTCAATTGCGTTATGGCAGAGATTGGTTTCGCCCCCCTTGAACCATTTGGCAAAAGGTGGATTGCTGTAATCACAAATTTCTTGAGGCGGTTTGTGCCAATCGATTTGCTTGGCTTGTTCAGCCCAAAACGCATCACGGTCCTGAATGGAACGTTTGTGAAACTCTGCATATTGACCCATGGTGTCTCCTAAAGCCGCTCAATCGCAGCAAGCTGCAATACATTGCTGGCGAGCTTTGGACACACTTTAAGTCAGCCGGTCTCGCCTTCTGAATTCATAATTATTCATGAGGGACTTGCGGCAAACTGACTTTAAGTCAGCGCTTTGACCCAAGACTGAACTTCTTTGAAGTCAGGATTTTCTGCAGAACGAAGCCATTCGAAGATCACCATCTCGGTGGTGAGCAGCTCAGCGCCTGCGCCTGCCAAGCGGTCAAACGCTGCGTCACGGTCTCGGTCTGAACGAGACGCACAAGCATCGGTCACGACCCACACATCAAACTCATCTTCTAGCAAATCCAAAGCGGTTTGCAACAAACAAATATGGGCTTCGCACCCGGCGATGACAACAGAGGGACCGACCTCAGGCTCAACGGGCTTTTGCAAATGTCTTGGCAAACTTCTGGCATTGCCTTTGGTAACAGCCGGCGCGGGCGGGCTCAGCCATTCACCAAGCCCTTCTTCAACGGCGCTGAAAGCCATTTTTGAAAGCACACGTTTGCAATGTTGTCTGATTTCAGGGCTTGTCTCACCCAAACCTGATGGGTTTTGCTCTGTGGCCCAAACCGGAACTTGCAGGTGTTTGGCTGTTTTGGCCAGTAACTCTGCACGCTGCCACACAGCTTGTGCGTCTTTCATGGCAGGCATCAGTTTGATCTGGTAATCCACCAAAACCAATTGGGAAGCTTCGACTTCTAGCAACATGGTGCAACTTTCTTAGGAAAAACGGGTTCACTCGCGAATACCGTTTGAAGGCATTAAACTGAGCAACTATGAGATGGATTCTATGTGGATTGGTAATCTGGACAACAGTCGCCGTTTCGGCGCCCGTTGAAGACGACCTCGACCGCATGCTCAAAGAACGCGGTTTGATCAATCAGATCACCGATCAATTGTCTCAACAAATCTCAAATCAATTCAGCGGCCCCTTACAAACAGCCCGCAGCACCTTTGGCGGCAAAGCTTCTGAATTGGTCATTCAAGCCATGGGTTTACTGGGTGTCCCGTACAAGCGCGGCGGCATGTCCGAAGAAAAAGGTTTTGATTGCAGCGGCTTTGTGAGGCACATGTTTGAAAAGTCTGTCGGCTTGGTCTTGCCTCGCAGGGCCGAAGAACAAGCCAAAGTGACCGAAGAAATTAATCGCAGTGAACTCAAGCCAGGCGACTTGGTGTTCTTCAACACCATGAAACGCACGTTCAGCCACGTCGGCATCTACGTTGGCGACGGCAAGTTCATTCACGCACCCAGACCAGGCAAAGCTGTGCGCGTCGACGACATGCGCGAAGCTTATTGGCAAAAGCGTTTCAATGGTGCACGCAGGGTTCAATCCGACAAGCTTCAGGCTGAACCCGCTCAGAATTGACAGAAATCTCACTTATCAAAAAACCGCCCGAAGGCGGTTTTTTTGTGGACCATTTCAAAGCTTATTTCTTTGAAGGTGGCAAATCAGTACAACTGCCATGGGCCACTTCGGCCGCCATGCCAATGCTTTCTCCCAGTGTGGGGTGCGGATGAATTGTCTTACCAATGTCCACCGCATCAGCGCCCATCTCGATGGCCAATGCAATCTCGCCAATCATGTCGCCTGCATGTGTGCCGACCATTCCGCCGCCCAAGATCTTGCCGTGACCATGCGCCTCGGGTGAATCATCAAACAACAACTTGGTGACGCCTTCGTCGCGGCCGTTGGCAATGGCGCGTCCCGAAGCCGTCCAAGGGAACAGGCCCTTCTTGACTTTGATACCTTGAGCCTTGGCTTGGTCTTCCGTGAGACCCACCCAAGCTACTTCAGGATCGGTGTAGGCCACACTTGGAATGACACGTGCATTGAAGGCGCTGGCCGCCAATTCTTTATTGCCTTGAATTTCACCCGCAATGACTTCTGCCGCCACGTGCGCTTCGTGTACCGCCTTGTGCGCCAACATGGGTTGACCCACGATGTCGCCAATGGCAAAAATGTGGGGCACGTTGGTGCGCATTTGAATGTCCACTGGAATGAAGCCACGATCGGTGACAGTTACGCCAGCTTTGTCTGCTGCAATTTTTTTGCCGTTGGGTGTGCGCCCCACAGCTTGCAAGACCAAGTCATAAACTTGTGGTGCTGGGGCCGCAACGCCCTCCTCTGCAGATTCAAAGGTCACCTCAATGCCAGCTTTGGTGGCTTTGGCACCCACGGTTTTGGTTTTGAGCATGATGTTGTCAAAACGATGGGCATTCATTTTTTGCCAGATCTTGACCAAATCGCGGTCAGCGCCTTGCATCAAACCGTCCATCATTTCCACCACATCCAAACGTGCGCCCAAAGTGCTGTAGACAGTGCCCATCTCGAGGCCAATGATGCCGCCGCCCAAAATCAGCATGCGCTTGGGCACTTCTTTCAGCGCAAGTGCACCGGTGCTGTCGACCACGCGAGGATCGTTGGGCATGAACGGCAAACGGACTGCTTGGCTGCCTGCTGCAATGATGCAGTTCTTGAAAGCCACTACTTTTTTCACACCGGTCTTTTCTTGACCCGTGCCAGTTGTTTCTTCCACGATCACGTGGTTGGCACTGACAAATTCGCCCACACCGCGAACGGTGGTCACTTTGCGCATCTTGGCCATGGCCGCCAAGCCACCGGTCAATTTGCCAATGACTTTTTCTTTGTGCGTGCGAAGCTTGGCAATATCGACCTTGGGGGCTCCGAAGTCGACGCCCAAATCGGCCATGTGACTGACTTCGTCCATGACGGCTGCAACGTGGAGTAAAGCTTTGGAGGGAATGCAACCGACGTTCAAGCAAACACCGCCCAAAGTTGCATAGCGTTCAACGATCACCACTTTGAGACCCAAATCCGCTGCACGGAAGGCTGCAGAATAACCACCGGGTCCCGCACCCAAAACGAGCAAGTCGCACTCAATGTCAACTGCACCGCTGTAGGAAGATGCATTGGGGTTGTTGGCAACAACGGTAACTGCTGCAGGTGCTGCGGGCTTGGCAGCAGGTGCACTGGCTTGTGAAGGCGCAGCAGCTGGTGCGCTTACTGCGGCAGATGAAGCCTCACCTTCTAACACCAAGACCACTGAGCCTTCTTTGACCTTGTCGCCCAACTTTACTTTGAGCTCTTTCACCACACCTGCTTGTGAGCAAGGAATTTCCATCGAGGCTTTGTCAGACTCCACGGTGATCAAGCTTTGTTCGGCCTTGACGGTATCACCCACCTTGACCAACAACTCAATGACCGCCACTTCGTCGAAGTCGCCAATGTCTGGTACTTTGATATCAACTAATGCCATGGTTCAGCCTCTCAAAGCAAGACACGGCGGAAGTCGCCAAGGATTTGACCCAAGTACGCATTAAAGCGTGCTGCAGCGGCGCCATCGATCACGCGGTGATCCCATGTCAATGACAAAGGCAACATCAAACGCGGAACAAATTGCTTGCCATCCCAAACGGGTTCATGTGTGCTTTTGCAAACACCCAAGATGGCCACTTCAGGCGCGTTGATGATGGGCGTGAAATACTTGCCGCCAATGCCACCCAAACTGGAGATGGTGAAGGTGGCACCTGTCATTTCTGCAGGACTCAACTTGCCATCGCGGGCCTTCTTGGCCAACTCGCCCATTTCTTGGCTGATTTGCAAAATACCTTTTTTGTCGGCGTCTTTGATCACGGGCACCATCAGACCATTGGGCGTATCGGCCGCAAAGCCAATGTGCCAGTAGTTTTTGTAGACCAAGGCGTCACCGTCCAAGGAGCTGTTGAACTCTGGGTACTTCTTGAGTGCAGCCACACAAGCTTTGATCAAGAAAGCCAACATGGTGACTTTGACGCCAGACTTTTCGTTCTCTTTGTTGGTCGACACACGGAAGGCTTCCAATTCTGTGATGTCGGCATCGTCGTGGTTGGTCACCGCAGGAATCATGATGGCGTTGCGCAACAAGTTGGCGCCACTGATCTTCTTGATGCGGCCCATTTCTTTGCGCTCAATGGGACCGAACTTGGCGAAGTCAACCTTCGGCCATGGGATCAATCCCAATGCCGCGCCATCGCCGCCTGCAGGCGCTTTGGCCGCTTGCGCTTTGGTTTGCGTGGCACCGGCCATCACCGCTTTGGTGAAGGCTTGAACGTCGTCTTGGGTAATGCGACCTTTGGGGCCATTGCCTTTAACCTCTTCCAAAGGCACACCCAATTCGCGCGCAAATTTGCGCACAGAAGGCGATGCGTGTGGCAAGCCCAAGGTAGATGCGCCAGGATTGTGCGCGGGTGCAGCCACTGCAGCAGCTGCGGTGACTGGTGCAGCGACAGGCGCTGAAACTACGGCAGCCACGGGTGCAGCTGAACTAGCGGCGGCAACAGAAATAGCAGCTGGTGCTGCAGCCGCAACACTGCCTTCCAATATAGCCAACAGGTCACCAATGTTGACTTTGTCGCCAATCTTGACCTTCAGTTCTTTCAACACGCCGGCCGCTGAGGATGGAATCTCCATCGCAGCTTTGTCCGATTCCACCGTGATGAGGGATTGCTCCATCTTGATGGCATCACCGGGCTTGACGAAAATTTCAATGACAGCAACGTCTTTGAAATCGCCGATATCAGGCACATGAACTTCGATGGGGCCGCTGGCTGAGGATGCGGCGGTCACAGTGGCAGGTGCAGCTGCAGGTGCCGCTGCCACTGGTGCGGCGGCAGGTGCTGCTGCGGGAGCTGCTGAAGATGCGCTTGGGGACGCGGCGACATCGCCACTGGCCTCCACCATCAACACCACTGACCCTTCTTTCACTTTGTCGCCCAACTTCACGCGCAGTTCTTTCACCACGCCTGCCGTTGAGGACGGAATTTCCATCGACGCTTTATCGGATTCAACAGTGATCAAGGACTGTTCGGCCTTCACGGTATCCCCTACCTTGACCAACAGTTCAATGACGGCCACTTCATCGAAATCACCGATGTCTGGAACTTTGACTTCTACCAATGCCATGTGTGTCTCCAAGTCTTGTGATTAAGCGTACAAAGGATTGACCTTGTCGGTCTTGATGCCATATTGCTTCAAAGCTTCTGCAACTTTGGCAACTGGCACTGCGCCCTCTTCGCTCAAGGCTTTGAGTGCAGCTACAACGATGTAGTGGCGATTGATTTCAAAGTGCTCGCGCAATTTGCTGCGGAAATCGCTTCGACCAAAACCATCGGTTCCCAACACTTTGTAAGTGCGGCCTTTGGGAATGAACGGACGAATTTGTTCAGCGTAGTTTTTCATGTAGTCCGTGGAGGCAATGACGGGACCGTCATGCTTGGCCAACTGCTGAGCCACAAACGGCACACGCGGAGTCTCCAAGGGGTGCAACATGTTGAATCGTTCGGCGTCTTGACCATCGCGCGTCAGTTCGTTGAAGCTTGGGCAACTCCACACATCCGCCGCAATGCCCCAGTCTTTGGCCAGCAACTCTTGCGCAGCCAATGACTCACGCAGGATGGTTCCAGAGCCCATCAATTGAACACGTGTCTTGTTCTTGCCACCCGCTTTGCACAAGTACATGCCCTTGATGATTTGCTCTTCCGTGCCGGGCGTGAGGCCTGGCATGGCGTAGTTTTCGTTCAACAAAGTGAGGTAGTAGAAAACGTTGTCTTGTTTCTCCACCATGCGCTTCAAGCCATGGTGCAAGATCACGCCAACTTCATGGGCGAAGGTGGGGTCATAGCTGATGCAATTGGGAATGGTGCCCGCCAAGATGTGGCTGTGACCGTCTTCGTGTTGCAAACCTTCGCCGTTCAATGTTGTACGGCCTGATGTGCCGCCCAACAAGAAACCGCGGGCTTGCATGTCACCCGCAGCCCAGGCCAAATCGCCAATGCGCTGGAAGCCGAACATCGAGTAGTACACATAGAACGGCACCATGATGCGGTTGCTGGTGGAGTAGCTGGTGGCCGCAGCAATCCAGCTAGACATACCGCCCGCTTCATTGATACCCTCTTGCAAAATCTGGCCTGCTTTGTCTTCTTTGTAGTACATCACTTGGTCTTTGTCGACCGGTGTGTACTGCTGACCTGCTGGGTTGTAAATACCAACCTGACGGAACAAACCTTCCATGCCAAAGGTACGGGCTTCGTCCACCAAAATAGGCACCACACGTGGACCCAAGGCTTGATCACGCAACAGTTGCGTGAGGAAGCGCACATAAGCTTGTGTGGTGGAAATTTCACGACCTTCGGCGGTGGGCTCCATCACGGACTTGAATACTTCCAAAGAAGGCACCGTGAAGCTTTCGTCCGCCTTGGTGCGACGGTGTGGCAAGTAGCCACCCAAAGCTTTGCGACGCTCATGCAAATAGCGCATCTCGGGGGTGTCATCGGCCGGCTTGTAGAAAGGCACCTTGGACAATTCGCTGTCTGGCACTGGAATGTTGAAGCGATCGCGCATGTAGCGAATGTCTTCGTCTGTCAGTTTCTTGGTTTGGTGAACGTTGTTCTTGCCTTCGCCGGCTTTGCCCATGCCAAAACCTTTCACCGTTTTGATCAAGAGCACGGTGGGTTGGTCTTTGGTGTTCACTGCTGCGTGATAAGCCGCATAGACTTTTTGGGGGTCATGTCCGCCACGCTTCAAGGCCCAAATTTCGTCGTCACTCATGTGCGCCACCATTTCTAGGGTGCGTGGATCACGTCCAAAGAAATGCTTTCGGACATAGGCGCCATCGTTGGCTTTGAAAGCTTGGAAGTCGCCGTCCAAGGTGTCCATCATGATCTTGCGCAGTGCACCATCTTTGTCGCGCGCCAAGAGTTTGTCCCACTCGCTGCCCCACAAGAGCTTGATGACGTTCCAGCCAGAACCGCGGAATTCGCCTTCCAGCTCCTGAACAATTTTGCCGTTGCCGCGCACAGGACCGTCCAAACGCTGCAAGTTGCAATTGACCACGAAGATCAAGTTGTCCAGCTTTTCACGCGCAGCCAAACCAATGGCACCTAGGGATTCCACTTCGTCCATTTCACCGTCGCCACAGAACACCCACACTTTGCGATTTTCGGTATTGGCAATGCCACGGGCATGCAAGTACTTCAAAAAGCGGGCTTGGTAGATGGCCATCAATGGACCCAGGCCCATGGACACCGTGGGGAACTGCCAGAACTCAGGCATCAATTTGGGGTGTGGGTAGCTGGACAAACCTTTGCCGTCTACTTCTTGACGGAAATTGAGCAACTGCTCTTCTGTCAAGCGGCCTTCCAAATAGGCACGGGCATAAACGCCAGGTGACACGTGGCCTTGGATGTACAAGCAATCACCACCATGGTTTTCACTTTCAGCATGCCAGAAGTGATTGAAACCAGCACCGAACATGTGAGCCAATGAGGCAAAAGAGCCAATGTGGCCGCCCAAATCACCACCATCTTCAGGGTTGTGGCGATTGGCCTTGACCACCATGGCCATGGCGTTCCACCGCATGTAAGCACGCAGACGCTCTTCAATTTCAATGTTGCCTGGGCAATGGGCTTCTTGATCAGGCTCGATGGTGTTCACATAACCCGTATTGGCAGAAAACGGCATGTCAATGCTGTTTTCGCGGGCATGTTCAAGGAGTTGTTCCAACAAGAAGTGGGCGCGCTCACCCCCTTCTTTTTCAATCACGGCGGACAGTGCGTCCATCCATTCACGGGTTTCAATGGCGTCCAAGTCATTGAGGACGTTATTAGGCTGAACGGCTGACATGTTTGTCTCCTTTGTAGGCCGTGGTTGATCTATTTTTTCGGAATTCTCGCACAAAGTTTTATAAATTTCAAATTGTGCTTTTACATTTTGTATTGTGAAATTTAATAAAAAGTGTTTCCCCTAAACTCTAAGGGATGAAGTCGCAAAACGCAGCAATAGCCTTAAAGGCGATGAAACCTACCAACTGGTGGCGCCGGTGGTGGAAACGCCAGAATCCAGTTCGCCAAGACCGTTTTGCCAGTTTGGCCCCTATTGCTTCTGTTCTTCTGTTCTTAAGTGCCATCATTTTTTCGTTTTGGTACTTGCGCGTAGAGGAAATTGACCGCGAACAAGAGGCTGTGAAACGCGATGTGGAATACAGCCAGCAACGTCTGCGCCTGCGGTTATTGGAACGCCAAGAACAAATCATGCGTTTGGCCAGGGACGCATCCAACAAAGACATCGACATCAAAGAGTTCACAAGAAGGGCTGAATCCTTGGTGATGAAAAACCCAGAACTGCAAACTGTGGCGTGGGTTGATGACAAACGAAAAATATTGGCCAGTCAAACGGCACCCAGCGTCTTGGTCAGTCAAAAGTGGCGCGTTGGCGAAGTTCTGAAATGGGGCGAATCCGAAAACAGCTACAGCTTGGCTCGAGATTTGATGCAACCTGTTTATTCTCAAGAAGACGATGGAAGCTTGTCGATTGGAAGTCCTGGTGCTGGACAAGAAAATTACGCGCGCAACGTGGTGTTACAACTGCACACACCGTTGACCAATTCACAAGGCCGCTTCAATGGTGTTGTGATGGCGGAATATGCAGTAGAAAGTTTGTTGCGCTATGGCGTGCCAACAGAAATTTTGGCGAAGTATGCCGTCTCATTGCTTGACAGCGAGGGCAATTTGATTGCAGGCCAGACCATTCCAAAGCGAACCAGCATCTGGAATTTCATACCTGGTATCTTGAACCAAAACAATGAGTTTGAAGTGCCGGTCTCGCCTGTCGGCAATGGGTTGATATTGCGTGCACAAACTTGGAAAACTTCGCAAGATTTGGTGGGCAGCGGCTTATTCTGGCTGGTCAGTTCTTTGAGTTTACTCACAGCATGGATGTTGATTGGCAATTGGCGTCACACACGAAAGCGTCAGCAAACACAAAAAGAATTGATGGCAGAAACCAACTTCCGCCGCGCCATGGAAAACTCCATGCTGACGGGCATGCGTGCGCTCGACATGGAAGGTCGGATCACGTATGTCAATTTGGCTTTTTGTCAGATGACCGGATGGCAAGAAAACGAACTCATTGGCGCCGTGGCGCCCTTTCCATACTGGCCCGATGAGGACCGCGACCAACTGATGGCCCGATTGGAAGAGGAGATGAGCGGCAAACAAATTGCCGGTGGTTTTCAAGTTCGCGTCAAACGCAAAAACAACAGCATTTTTGATGCCCGTCTGTACGTCTCTCCATTGATTGATGCCATGGGTCAACAAACCGGTTGGATGACTTCCATGACCGACATCACGGAACCCAACCGAGTCCGAGAGCAATTGGCAGCATCCTACGAACGCTTCACAATTGTGTTGGAAGCTTTGGATGCGTCTGTCTCTGTTGCACCTCTTGGCAGTGAAGAACTATTGTTTGCCAACAAACTTTACCGCCAGTGGTTTGGCACAGACACGAATGGCCATTTGAGTTTGGTTGAAAAAGCAGGCATGTTAGACATTCGCAATGCCGAACTCGAATTGGATGATGTTGACGCTTTGGCGGGATTACCCACTGAAAGCTTGACGGTCGCCCCAGCAGAACGGGCCGAAATTTATGTTTCGCACCTCAGCAAATGGCTTGAAATTCGCACGCGATACATCAACTGGGCTGATGGCAGACTGGCGCAATTGGTCATTGCAACCGACATCACGACACGAAGGCAAGCTGAAGAATTGGCAGCGCAGCAAGCAGAACGCGCGCAAAACGCCAGCCGCCTGATCACCATGGGTGAAATGGCCTCCAGTGTGGCCCATGAACTCAATCAACCTCTGACAGCCATCACCAACTATTGCAATGGCATGTTGTCACGCATCAAAGGCCAACAAATTGAAGAGAAAGACCTTGTTTGGGCCCTAGAAAAGACAGCACACCAAGCCCAACGTGCGGGTCAAATCATTCATCGCATTCGATCCTTCGTCAAACGCAGCGAACCGAACAGGACTGAATCTGACGTCCTAACCATGGTCAATGAAGCCGTTGAGTTGGCTGAAATTGAATTGAGACGCCGTAATGTGCGACTTTCGCATTACGTCGCATCCCGCTTGCCCAAGCTTCAAGTCGACCCCATCCTGATTGAACAGGTGTTGGTCAACTTGATGAAAAATGCAGCAGAGTCCATTGACAATGCTGAACGCCCCGTTGGACAGCGCCATGTTGAGCTACGTGTGGTTCCCAAGGTAGTAGACCAACAAAATACGGTTTATTTTTCTGTCACCGACACCGGAAAAGGCCTGCCACCTGAGGTCATGGACAGGCTTTACGAGGCCTTTTTCTCAACCAAATCGGAAGGCATGGGCATTGGCCTGAATTTATGCCGGACCATTGTGGAATCTCACAAAGGCAGAATTGCCGCCGAGAACCTCTACAATGCCGACGAGGTAGTTGGATGTTGTTTTTCCTTTTGGATCCCATCCGGCGGAACGACTTTGATTTGATTTAGTAACATTGGGACCCCACATGAGTTTGATACCCAAAAAAGGAACTGTTTACGTTGTCGACGACGACGAGGCCGTTCGCGATTCACTTCAGTGGCTGTTAGAAGGCAAAGATTACCGTGTTCGATGCTTTGACTCTGCTGAATCATTTCTCAGCCGCTACGACCCGCGTGAGGTTGCTTGCCTGATCGTTGACATCCGCATGGGCGGCATGACGGGTCTTGAATTGCAAGACAAGCTGGTCGAGCGTCGCTCTCCTTTGCCCATTGTGTTCATCACTGGCCACGGCGACGTGCCCATGGCAGTCAACACCATGAAAAAAGGTGCGATGGACTTTATTCAAAAGCCATTCAAAGAAGACGAATTGGTGAGTTTGGTTGAACGCATGCTGGACAGCGCGCGTGAGTCTTTCTCGGAGTATCAAAACGCTGCCAATCGTGATGCGCTGCTGTCTAAACTGACCGGTCGTGAAGCCCAAGTCCTTGAGCGCATTGTGGCGGGTCGTTTGAACAAACAGATCGCCGACGACTTAGGCATCAGCATCAAAACAGTTGAGGCACATCGCGCCAACATCATGGAAAAATTGAATGCCAACACAGTGGCAGATCTGCTCAAAATTGCATTGGGACAAAACGCACCCAAAGCTTAAAGGCTTCAGCGCTTTTACAACGCCCGTGAATTTTCAAATCGCGGGCGTTTTTACTTCAAACTCGGTATTTCAATTTTTGAGAGACACAACATGACCGCACAACGCATTGATGGCAACGCCCTCTCCCAACAACTGCGTGCAGAAGTTGCTACGCGCACAACAGCGCTGAAAGCCAAAGGCATCACACCAGGTCTAGCCGTGGTGTTGGTTGGCGAGAACCCTGCCAGCCAGGTCTATGTGCGCAACAAGGTGAAGGCCTGTCACGACAGCGGCCTGCATTCAGTTTTAGAAAAATACCCAGACAGCATGAGCGAAGCCGATTTATTGGCACGTGTTCAAGCTCTAAACAACGACCCCAGCATTCACGGCATTTTGGTGCAATTACCCTTACCTGCGCACATTGATGCACAGAAGGTCATTGAGGCCATTTCACCCGCCAAAGATGTCGATGGCTTTCACATTGCAAGTGCCGGCGCTCTGATGACAGGCATGCCAGGCTTTTGGCCCTGCACGCCTTACGGCTGCATGAAAATGTTAGAAAGCATTGGCTACGACTTGAAGGGCAAACATGCCGTGGTCATTGGCCGTAGCAACATTGTGGGCAAACCCATGGCCATGATGCTCTTGCAAAAAAATGCCACCGTGACCATTTGCCACAGTGCAACCAAGGACCTCAAAGCCATGACGCTTCAGGCTGATGTCATTGTGGCTGCCGTTGGAAAACGAAACGTCTTAACCGCTGACATGGTCAAACCGGGTGCCGTGGTGTTGGACGTTGGCATGAACCGCAATGACGAAGGCAAGTTGTGTGGCGATGTGGACTTTGCAGACGTTGAGCAAGTTGCCAGCTACATCACGCCTGTGCCAGGCGGTGTTGGCCCGATGACCATCACCATGTTGTTGGTGAACACTTTAGAAGCTGCTGAACGTACTGCGGCTTGAGCATTGAACCAAAATTTAACCACGCCATGACAACTTCTTCTCACGCAAACAACCCATTGCTTCAACTGGGCAGCTTGCCTTTGTTTGACCAAATCAAACCCGAACATGTCAGCACAGCCATCGACGTTTTATTGACAGCTGCATCTGAAGCACTTGAAACAGTGACCGCCCCCGAGTTTCCAGCGCAATGGCAAGCCATTGCCAAAGTCTTGGATGTCAGCACCGAGCGCTTGAGCAGCGCCTGGGGCGCCGTGAGCCATTTGAAAAGCGTTGCCGATACCCCCGAGTTGCGTGCGGCCTACAACGAAGTCTTGCCCAAGGTTACTGAATTTTGGACAAAGCTTGGCGCCGATGAACGCCTTTATGCCAAATACAAAGCAGTCAACCCAGCGTCATTGGATGCGGCACAACAGCAAGCACTGAAGAATGCATTGCGCAATTTCGTTCTGGGCGGTGCCGAGCTTCAGGGTGAAGCTAAAACCAGGTATGCAGCCATCCAAGAGCGCATGGCGGAATTGAGCCAAAAATTCAGTGAAAACGCTTTGGATGCCACCGACAAATTCTCACTTTATGTCGAAAAAGAGGCATTAGAGGGTGTGCCGGAAGATGTTCAAAATACAGCACGCGAAGCTGCAGAAAAAGAAGGCAAGGCAGGTTACAAGTTAACCCTCAAAATGCCTTGTTATTTGCCAGTGATGCAATTTGCCAAAAGCAGCGATTTGCGTCATCAGCTTTACCGCGCTTATGTCACCCGGGCTTCAGACCAAGCACCTGCAGAATTTGCAGCGCTTGACAACAGCGCCATCATTCAAGAAATTTTGCAACTGCGCGAAGAAGAAGCAAAGCTTTTGGGTTATCAAAATTACGCGGAAGTGTCCGTGGCCACCAAGATGGCTGACTCACCTGCCAAAGTCATTGCTTTTTTGCGCGATCTCGCTCAGCGTGCGCGTCCTTACGCAGAAAAAGACTTGGCAGACATGCGTCAATTTGCCGCAGACCACTTGGACATGCCAAATCCGCAAGCTTGGGATTGGCCTTACATCGGGGAAAAACTGAAAGAGGCCCGATACAGTTTCAGCGAGCAGGAAGTGAAGCAATACTTTACAGCGCCGAAAGTATTGCAGGGCCTCTTCAAAATCATTGAGAGATTGTTTGAAGTCAGCATTCGAGAAGATCAAGCGCCAGTATGGCACCCTGCCGTGGGCTTTTATCGCCTTGAACGCAATGGTCAATTGGTAGGTCAGTTCTACCTAGATCCGCCTGCACGTGCAGGCAAACGAGGCGGTGCCTGGATGGACGATGTTCGTGCTCGTTGGCTCAGGCCCGACACGCAACAATTGCAAACGCCCGTGGCGCATTTAGTGTGTAACTTTGCAGAGGGCGTCGATGGTCAGCCTCCCTTGCTAACGCACGATGATGTCATCACGCTGTTCCATGAGTTTGGTCATGGCCTGCATCACATGTTGACGCAAGTGAACGAGCGCGATGTGTCTGGCATCAGTGGCGTTGAATGGGACGCCGTGGAACTACCAAGTCAATTCATGGAGAACTTTTGCTGGGAATGGAATGTACTGAAGCACATGTCAGCCCATGTCAAAACAGGGGAAGCTTTACCGCGTGAATTGTTCGACAAAATGGTGGCCGCCAAAAACTTCCAAAGTGGTCTGCAGACCTTGCGTCAAATTGAATTTGCATTGATGGACATGCTCTTGCACAGCGAGCACCGCCCGCAAGACGATTTCATGCCCGTGTTGCAAAAGGTTCGTGCTGAAGTGGCTGTGATTCAAGCGCCCGATTTCAACCGCATGGCACACACTTTTAGCCATATTTTTGCCGGTGGATATGCAGCCGGTTATTACAGCTACAAATGGGCGGAGGTTCTTTCAGCAGATGCCTACGCAGCATTTGAGGAAACGGCACAAGCTGATGGCTCTCCTAGCTTGGAGACAGGCAGACGGTACCGTGAAGCCATTTTGGAAGCTGGCGGCAGCCGACCTGCATTGGCCTCTTTTGTGGCCTTCAGAGGCCGTGAACCGTCTTTGAATGCATTGCTTCGCCATCAAGGCATGATGGCACCGCAAGCTTCAAGTTTAAAAACTTAAAACTTGAGTGTTTTAACGCCTGAAGAAGTGCCCAGCAAACAAACCTGGGCCTTCTGATAGGCAAACACGCCGACAGTGACAACACCTGGCCACTGACTGACTTCAGCTTCAAAGGCCACGGGGTCTGAAATGGTCAAACCCTTCACATCAATGATGTGCTGTCCGTTGTCTGTCACCAGTGGCTGGCCATCTTTCAATCGAACTTGTGCTTGGCCGCCCATCTTGGCAAATTGCGCCATGATGCGGGCGCTGGACATGGGGATTACTTCAACAGGCAATGGAAATGTGCCCAAGTGATCGACCAATTTGGATTCGTCGGCAATGCACACAAACATCTTCGATTGCGCGGCCACAATTTTTTCACGTGTCAGCGCAGCGCCGCCGCCTTTGACCATGTGGCCTTGACCATTGATTTCATCCGCACCGTCGATGTACACCGCCAACTCGGCCACATCGTTGCTGTCAAACACGGGAATGCCCAGCGCTTTGAGGCGAACCGTAGAAGCCTCAGAACTCGACACAGCGCCTTTAATTTGGTCCTTCATGGAGGCCAATGCGTCAATAAATTTGTTCACGGTTGAGCCGGTTCCCACACCCACAATTTCACCAGGGACCACGTATTGCAATGCGGCTTGGCCTACCAATGCTTTCAATTCGTCTTGCGTCATATGCTTTTTTGAGACAATGCTTGTATTGAACGAGATTATCCAATGTCCCTGAACCTTTATGCCCTCGCCCGCCCAATTTTATTCAACCTCGACCCCGAGGCTGCGCACGACCTCACCTTGCAACAGTTGGCCCGCACCCAAAACACTTTTCTAGACCGTGCCTACCGCCAGCCATGGATTGCCGACCCTGTCCAACTGGCGGGTCTCACATTTCCCAACCGCGTAGGCATGGCTGCAGGTCTAGACAAAAATGCCCGGTGCATCGATGGTCTGGGTGCCATGGGTTTTGGCTTTGTCGAAGTCGGCACGGTCACCCCACTCCCCCAGCCAGGCAACGACAAGCCGCGCATGTTCCGACTGCCCGAAGCCAAAGCCCTCATCAACCGGCTTGGCTTCAACAATGAAGGTCTGGACGCGTTTGTGAGTAACGTCAAAAAGTCCAGGTTCAGAAGCCAAGGTCGCCTGCTGGGCTTGAATATTGGCAAAAACGCCGCCACGCCCATTGAACGCGCCACCGACGATTACCTCATTGGCCTCAGCGGCGTCTACGAACACGCCGACTATGTCACGGTCAACATCTCCAGTCCCAATACCAAAAACTTGCGCTCATTGCAAACCGACGAGGCTTTGGACCAACTCTTGTCGGCGCTCAATGAACGCAAACAAGCCTTGGCCGAGAAGCATCAAAAACGCGTTCCCGTGTTCCTCAAAATCGCACCCGATTTAGACGACGAACAAGTGGCCGTTATCGCCAACAGTTTGCGCAAACATCAAATTGACGGCGTCATTGCCACCAACACCACCTTGTCGCGCGATGCCGTCAAGGGCATGCCGCACGGCGATGAAATGGGCGGCCTGTCGGGCGCCCCTGTGTTGGCAGGCAGCAACCGTGTCATTCGATTGTTAAGGCAACACTTAGGCTCACAATTTCCCATCATTGGCGTGGGCGGCATTCTCAGCGCTTACGACGCCGTCAGTAAAATTGAAGCCGGTGCCGATGTGGTGCAAATCTACACGGGTCTCATCTACAAAGGCCCTACATTGGTCCATGAAGTGGCCAAGGCCTTGCAGCAATTGAGCAAGTCTTAACCAGCATCACCGCTGAAGCAAAGTACACACCCGCTCAGCAATGGCCAATGAGCTTGTCAGGCCGGGTGACTCAATTCCCATCAAGTGAACCAATCCATTCACTTTCAAGGCTTGCGGGCCCAGTATGGCAAAGTCTGCCGCGGCTTTATGAGGCGCATTGATCTTGGGCCGTATGCCGGCATAAGAAGCTTGCAAAGCGCCGTCGGCCAAGCCAGGCCAGTACTTTCGTACCTCGGCATAAAACGCATCCCCTCTGCGCGGATCAACCTCTAAATTATCAGGAGAGTCCACCCATTCCACATCAGGTCCAAACTTCGCTTGGCCCGCCAAGTCCAAAGTTAAGTGCACACCCAAGCCTGCTGCTTCGGGCACCGGATAGATCAGCGTCTTGAATGGTGACTTGCCAGACAAACTGAAATAATTGCCTTTGGCGTAATAAGCCTTGGGCAAATGCGCAGTGTTCATGCCCAAGAATTTCCGAGCCACATCGGGGGCTGATAAACCAGCTGCGTTGACCACACTTTGCGCCAACAACTCAGTGCCATCGACGGTGCGGACTAAAAACTGAGTGGCACCCTCTTGCTGCAACACTTGCGCGGATTCAAAGCGCGAATTCAGTGCCAACAAACCGCCAGCATTTTCAAAATCACCTAAGTAGCTCAGCATCAAAGCATGGCTGTCCACAATGCCGGTGCTAGGCGACCACAAGGCGGCTTCACAATTCAAAGCCGGCTCCTTGGCCAAGGCTTCCGATTTAGTCAACAGCCGCAGCGCATCCGCCCCCACAACGCCATTGGCCGTCGCTTTGGCTTGAATTGCACTCAATTGCGCCACTTGCTCGGGCGAAGTCGCCACAATCAATTTGCCACACTGTTGGTGCGCAATGTTGCGCTCACGACAGTAGGCATAAAGACGTTGGCGACCCTGCACGCAAAGTTGCGCCTTGAGGGACCCTTGGGGGTAATAGATACCGGCGTGAATCACTTCACTGTTGCGCGAGCTGGTGCCTGTGCCAAAGGCATCTGCAGACTCGAGCAGCAGGACCTCTTGACCTTCAAGCGCCAGCTTGCGCGCAACCGCCAGGCCCACCACCCCAGCCCCGATCACCACTGTTTGTATTCGATCCATTGACATGCTCAAATGGTTTAGTTTGCTCATTGCATTTGTTCAAACGCCATTGTCGCTGACACACGCACGACAGTTCAATGGCCCATTTAAAGGCACACTTTTGGTTTGGGACATCAACCCTTCACATCCAAGGAGACCTATGAAACTGTTCAACCTCACTGGCAAAGTTGCCATCGTCACAGGCGCCAGCCGCGGCATTGGCCGATCCATCGCATTTCAATTGGCCCGCGCAGGCGCCAAAGTGGTGGTGTCGAGCCGTAAATTGGACGCCTGCGAAGCGGTGGTCAAGGAAATTCAAGCCGAAGGCGGCACGGCCATGGCCATCAGCGCCAGCATTGCAGTCAAGGACCAACTGCAGGCGATGATTCAAAAAACCAAAGAAACGTGGGGACCGATCGACATCTTGGTCTGTAATGCCGCCAGCAACCCCTACTACGGCCCTGCTACCGGCATGAGCGATGAGATCTTCAACAAAGTGATGCACAACAACGTGTTGTCCAGCACTTGGCTTTGCAACATGGTCTATCCAGACATGAAGGCTCGCAAAGATGGCGCCATTGTCTTGGTGTCATCGGTCGGTGGTTTGCACGGCTCCGCCGTCATTGGGGCTTACAACATTTCCAAAGCAGCCGACATGCAACTGGCTCGCAACTTGGCAGTTGAATGGGGTCCCGACAACATTCGCGTCAACTGCATCGCGCCAGGCCTCATTCGCACTGACTTTGCCAAAGCCTTAACAGACGACCCCGTGAAAGCGGGCATGGTTGAAAACGAAACGCCCTTGCGCCGCATTGGTGAACCCGATGACATTGGCGGCATTGCCGTTTTGCTGGCCAGTGCCGCGGGCAAATACATCACGGGTCAAACCATCGTGGCCGATGGTGGCATGATGATTCGCTGAGCTTCAGCGTACGAAAAAAAAACAGCCCCAAGGGGCTGTTTTTTTTTGCAGCTTGGCAATTCGCAAATTAAGCGAAATTGGCTTCTGCGAAAGACCAGTTGACCAACTTGTCCAAGAATGTTTCAACAAACTTAGGACGCATGTTGCGGTAGTCAATGTAGTAAGCATGTTCCCAAACGTCCACTGTCAACAAGGCTTTGTCGGCTGTTGTCAGGGGTGTGCCTGCGGCGCCCATGTTGACGATGTCGACGCTACCGTCAGCCTTTTTAACCAACCATGTCCAGCCAGAGCCGAAGTTGCCCACGGCGCTTTTGACAAAAGCTTCTTTGAACGCAGCGTAGGAGCCAAATTTGGCGTTAATGGCAGCAGCCAAAGCGCCTGTAGGTTCACCACCGCCGTTGGGCTTCATGCAGTTCCAGAAAAAGGTGTGGTTCCAGATTTGAGCGGAATTGTTGTAGATACCGCCGCTGGATTTCTTGATGATTTCTTCCAAAGACATTGATTCAAATTCAGTGCCTTTTTGCAAATTGTTCAAATTCACAACGTAAGCGTTGTGGTGCTTGCCATGGTGAAATTCCAAAGTTTCTTGGCTGTAGTGAGGGGCCAATGCGTCGATGGCATAAGGCAGTGCTGGCAGGGTATGTTCCATGGTGTCCTCGTAAAAGTGCAATAAAAATCAAAAGACTATTGTAGGTTGATCAGGCACATTTGTCTGCGTCAGACCCGCAAAAAGCTCACGCCTTCAAGGGTTGCCTCTAACGGGGTGCTAGCTTTGGGATTTAACCTGCAGTAGCACCTCGCCATCAGCCAAGGTGGCCGTCACACGCTGGTCAGTTTGAAAACTGCCCACCTTGGTCAAGGCCTGTCCCGCCTCATCCGTCAGCCACGCATAGCCTCTGTCCAAAACCAAGTGGGGGTCTAGCAACCCAAGGCGCGTTTCGAAATTTTGAAGCTGTCGATGCGCATCGTTCAGGTTTTGTTGACGCGCTCGGGGCATGGACTCCGCCAGTCGCTGCAATTTTTGCTGATTGCGTTGAACCTGGCCTTTCAGGCCAAACATCATGGCCTGAGAAATTCTCGACAAACGGCGGGTTTGGTCACTCAAGCGCGAAGAAGGTCGACCTAGACGCCCTGCTATCCAATCGAGTCGTTGATTCATTCTGTCGACAGTGAGGTTCAGTGCAGACGCGAGTTCTTCTTGGAATGCATCCAGTTCCCCCAACAACTGGGCTCTTTCAGTGGCCACCATTTCAGCAGCTGCTGTGGGCGTTGGCGCGCGTAAATCAGCGGCGAAGTCTGCGAGCGTGAAATCAGTTTCATGACCGACACCCGACACAATGGGAATCGGGCACGAGGCAATCGCTCGGACCAAAGACTCGTCGTTGAAGGCCCATAAATCCTCCATGGCACCACCACCGCGTACCATCAAGATGACATCCACGGCCAGCCCTTGGGGTGATGCGTTTGTTGTCGGACCTTGCCAGCCGACCAACTGCTGAAGACTGCGCAGCAACTCCAAGGGGGCGTTGGCACCTTGAACTGAGGCCGGCGCCAAAATGACAGGAATGTGCGGGACACGCCTTTGCAAGGCTGAGGCCACATCGTGCAATGCCGCAGCCCCCAAAGATGTGATCAAGCCGATGGCACGAGGTTGCGCGGGGATGTCTTGCTTGCGAGATGGTTCAAACAAGCCTTCTGCCTCAAGCGTGGCTTTGAGCTTGAGAAACTGGGCGAACAAATCGCCTTGCCCAGCCCGCTGCATGCTGTCGACAATCAACTGCAAGTCGCCTCTGGCTTCGTAAACGCCCAATTTGCCGCGAACTTCAACCAACTCGCCATCGCGCGGTACAAAGCCCAAAGCACTGGCGGCCCTTTTGAACATGGCACAGCGTATTTGCCCGCTGTTGTCTTTGAGATTGAAATAACAATGGCCACTGGCTGCGCGCGCAAAGCCAGAAATTTCGCCCTTGACCGCAACAGGATTGAAGCGCGCATTCAAAGTGTCTGCAATTGCAAGGCACAAAGCACCAACCGACCAAACACGTGGCTCAGAATCTACGCGCATGACAAAAAAGCCTTATTTTTTGCGGGTTTTAGAAGCATTTCTACAGCCAAGCCTTTAATTTCAATCCGAAACAGTCCACAGTTTCGGATTAGCAAGGCGGTTCACTGAATAAACGGCCAAACAAATGCATTCATTCTTGTAAGTCATTGATATCATTGAAAAAAATATTGATCAAATAATAAGCAGTCAAAAGAAACCCAGGATTCATGCGGTTTACAAGGCCGTTCTGGCCATGTTCTTCACAAAGTTATCCACAGAATGACGGAACAATTCCATCAGCCATAATTAAAACTGAAACCAGAAGTAGAAAGATTGATTTTGTTAAGCATCATACAAGCCGCAGGTTGGCCCATTTGGCCTTTGATCCTCTGCTCCATTTTTGCACTCGCTATCATTTTCGAGCGCATCTTTGCTTTGCGAACGTCCAAAGTGCTGCCAGCAAACGCGCTAACCAAAGCCATCGACAGCACACGACAAGGCTTCCCCTCCGATGCAAGCCTTCAAGAATTGGCCCAAATGGGTTCCGTTGGACCCATTTTTGCAGCGGGCCTTCAGACATTGGCGCTCAATCCCTCCGCCAGTCACCAAGACGTGCGAGAAAGCATGGAAATGGAAGGCCGAATGGCGGCGCAAGGACTTGAGCGTTACCTGAACGCTTTGGCCACATTGGCGTCTGCGGCACCCTTGCTTGGCTTGTTGGGAACCGTCATTGGCATGATTGAATTGTTTGGTTTGCAATCGCCTGGACAACAACAACCCGTTGAACTGGCCCACGGCATTTCGGTGGCGCTGTACAACACGGCATTGGGCCTGTTGGTCGCTATTCCTTGCCTCATGGCATGGCGTTTTTTCAAAGCCAAGGTCGATCGCATGGTGCTCCAAATGGAGTGGGCATCCGAGCGTTTTGCAAGACATTTGGCCGCCATGCGCGATTGATTTTTCAAAAGGCCCGCCTTGAAATTCAAAACCACCGCACCAGCCGAACCCGACATCAATTTGATCCCGTTCATTGATGTCTTGCTGGTCATCCTCATTTTTCTGATGCTCACCACCACGTGGTCCAAGTTCAATGAAATGAACTTGAGCTTGCCATCAGCCAATTCGCAACAGTCTTCAGGCACACCCCAAACTTGGGTGGTGTCAGTCAATGCGCAAGGCATGTACGCTGTCAATGGTGCAAAACTCGAAGGCAAAACACCGCAAGACATTGGCACGGCACTCAGCAGCATGAACAAATCAGACGCCACCTTGTTGATCAAAGCCGATGCATCCGCTTCTCATCAAGCCGTGGTCAATGTCCTTGAAGCAGCGCGCATGCAAGGCATTTCCAAAATTTCGTTTGCCACGCAAAATGCGTCTGGCAACAACTTGACCAAGCCATAAGCGTTATTCGCTGAGCGACGCACCATGCAATGGCTTCATCAACTGCCACGCCATTGGCAAACCACTTCAGTCATCACCTATTTGTTGTGGCCCATCGAACTGCTTTACAAATTGGCCTGGTTTGTTCGGCGCTCATTGTTCGCCTTGGGATTCATTCAAACACACAAGCTTGATGCCACTGTCATTGTGGTGGGCAATGTGGTGGCGGGAGGCGGCGGCAAAACCCCGCTCACGATGGCCATCGTGCAACGCTTGACACAACAAGGTCATCAAGTGGGTGTGGTGTCCAGAGGCTACGGACGCACGCAAGATCAAATTCAGCTGGTCAACGCGCAAAGTTCAGCCGATCAAGTAGGTGATGAGCCCTTGTTGATTTTTCAGAAGTGCCAAGTCCCCGTCGCAGTAGGCGCCAATCGCGTCGCTACGGCACAGCAGCTCTTGCATCAGTACCCCAACATCCGCTTCATTGTTTGCGATGATGGCTTGCAACATGCAGCGCTTCAAAGGGACATCGAAATTTGCGTCATGGACAGCATGGGCATCGGCAATGGGCACCTGCTACCGGCCGGCCCCTTGCGAGAGTCTTGGCCCAGAACTGTCGACTTGTTGCTTCACACGCAGCGCAGAACTTTGGCTGAAGGCTTCGAGTCCACTCGCCAACTCAGTGCGCAGGCCATCAATGGCTTGGGTCAATCCATCGAATTGACTGCGCTCCAAAATCAATCTGTTGAAGTGGTGTGTGGTATTGCGAAACCAAAGGCTTTCGCCCACATGCTGGAAGAGCGCGGCATTCAAATTGCACAATTCCATGCCCTGCCCGATCACGCCAACTTTTCAAACTGGCACGCATCCCATCCCCATTTGAAATTGCTGTGCACAGAGAAAGACGCCATCAAGCTTTGGGCAACTCACCCTGAAGCTTTTGCGGTTCCTCTGCTGTTTGAGCCAGAATTGTCGTTCTGGCAGGCATTCGATGCACTCGTCAACACCCGTCACCGTTATCATTGAAGCCATGGACACGAAATTACTCGAACTGTTGGTTTGCCCAGTCACCAAGGGCCATTTGGATGTGCAACGCGAATTGCAAGAGCTGTGGTCGCGCAGTGCGCGTTTGGCTTACCCCATTCGAAATGGCATTCCGATCTTGCTAGAAAACGAAGCACGCACACTCAGTGACGAAGAATTGGAATCACTTAAACCCCGTACGCCTTTGGTCTAAACAGCCCGACCACTGACATGAGTCGCTCTTTCACAGTCCTGGTTCCCGCGCGATTAGCGTCAACACGGCTACCCAACAAACCCTTGGCAGACATTCAAGGCTTGCCCATGGTGGTCAGGGTTGCGCAGCGTGCTGCATTGTCCAACGCATCGCAAGTGGTGGTTGCAGCAGACAGTCCAGACATTGTTTCTGCTTGCGAAGCTCATGGCATTAAAGCTTTGCTCACCCGCATTGATCATCCCAGTGGCAGCGATCGGTTGGCAGAAGCCAGCACCTTGCTCGGATTGACAGACGACGATGTGGTGGTCAATGTGCAAGGCGATGAACCCCTGATCGACCCAGATTTGATCGACCAAGTTGCCTCTTTGCTGGCTCAACGCCCCTCGGCCAGCATGAGCACCGCAGCCCATGCCATCCACCAACTTGCAGAATTTACCAACCCCAACGTGGTGAAAGTGGTTCTGGATCAGGCGCAACTGGCCTTGTATTTCAGCCGTGCGCCCATTCCTTGGTGGCGCGATGGCAACACCCAAGGCATTCAACAACTGCCGTCCCCCGCGCCACTCAGGCACATTGGCATTTATGGCTACCGAGTGGGTTTTTTAAAAGCCTTCCCCCAGTTGCCCCCTGCTCCCATTGAAAGCTGCGAAGCACTGGAACAGTTGCGCGCCATGTGGCATGGCCACAAAATTGCAGTCCACGTCACAGAAAAAGCCCCAGGCCCAGGCGTTGATACACCCGAAGACCTGGCACGCGTTCGTGAACTTTTCAAGGCCTGATCCCCGCGAAGGGCTGGCGTCAGGAAAATTTGGGATTCCCATGCTATTCTCCAGTGAGAGCCATGCAGGCTGTGGCGAAAGATTTAACAACTATTCGGAACTTCCATGAGACTGATTCTTTTAGGCGCACCTGGTGCGGGCAAAGGTACGCAAGCGGCCTTCATTTGCGAGAAATTTTCCATCCCGCAAATCTCCACAGGCGACATGTTGCGTGCCGCTGTAAAAGCGGGCACCCCGCTCGGTCTTCAAGCCAAAGCCGTCATGGAATCGGGCGGCCTGGTCAGCGACGACCTCATCATCAACTTGGTCAAAGAACGCATTGCGCAAGCAGATTGCGCCAATGGCTTCTTGTTTGATGGCTTCCCTCGCACCATTCCCCAAGCTGATGCCATGAAAGCCGCAGGCGTCAAACTCGACTACGTGCTCGAAATTGATGTGCCCTTTGATGCCATCATTGAGCGCATGAGCGGACGTCGCTCACACCCTGCGTCTGGCCGCACCTATCACGTCAAATTCAATCCACCCAAAGTGGAAGGCAAAGACGATGTCACCGGCGAACCCTTGGTTCAACGCGAAGACGACAAAGAGGAAACCGTCAAAAAGCGCTTGGACGTCTACAGCCAACAAACACGCCCCTTGGTGGCCTATTACTCCGATTGGGCTAAAGCTGAAGCACACGCTGCGCCTCAGTACCGCGCCATCAGCGGCATGGGCTCAGTGGAGGACATTACCCAGCGCGCCATGCAAGCTTTGGGCGCTGCCTGATCACGCGCACGTGCGATGTCCAAATCCGGCTGAGGCCGGATTTTTTTTGGGTAAATCAGTCGGTTGGCTTGGACACCATGTCCAGTATCAAAGCCACTCTTGATTTGACTGGGCTCAATCCTGACAGCACAGGGAAGATGTGTGACGCCGTCACGATCACAGGCCCTTGGTTGCACCGACTGGCAACACGAATTTGCACGCCCGCATCTTGCGCACGCAGCAGCCCTTCCTTCAAATCGGTACTGACAGAGCCGTTGCCTGTTCCTGCAAGCACGATGCCTCGTACGCCGGCATTGATTAGCAGATCTACCAGCTTAGAACTGGCTTGCACATGGTTCATGATGACTTCAACCCATGGCCATGATGCGGGATCAGGTAAGTGAGAAAGCTTGATTTTGTTGGGCTGAGCCACTGGCGCAAACTCTGAACGCCATGTCACATGGTCCTGAATGACTGTGCCTGCCAAGCCAGCTTCGCCCGAGTCAAAGGCATTCAACCGCGTGGGATGTACTTTTTGAACATGCTGACTGTGGTGTATTTCGCCAGCTGCCACCATCCAAACACCAGCGCCTTTGGCAACTGATGCCAACGTCAATGCGTCTCGCAAATTTTGGGGGCCATCGGCATCTTTGAAATTGGCAGGACGCATGGCACAAGTCAGCACAATGGGTTTTTCATTGGCAATGACACGGGACAAGAAATAAGCCGTTTCCTCCAGCGTATCCGTGCCATGGGTGATCACCACCGCCGCCACATCATCCTGCGATAGCCAAGCCTCACAACGCTGAGCCAAGTGATACCAAGTGGCAAAGTCCATGTCTTTGCTGTCCAGCTGCGCCACTTGTTCAGATTCAAATTGGTAGCCGCTCAAGGCCTCTGGAAGACCCTGTCCGATTTCTGCAACAGACTGGAGCAAGACATCAATCCCCCTCTGAGCAGCCTTGTAACTGAGCCCCTCAGAAGCCGAACTGGACTCGCCCGCAATCGTGCCGCCGGTGCCTAAAACAACAATTTTTTGATTTTTTGCTTGCATTTCAAAAAAGACTGGTTAAAAATACAGTTACTGGATAAGAAAACAGTTATCTGTCAACTCAGCCACCTTTCAAGGACCGCACCATGATCGATCAACCCAAGCTCACAGCCCGTCAGCAACAAATTTTGGAGCTCATCCAAAAAACCATCGCTGAAACTGGCGCACCGCCAACACGCGCAGAAATTGCACAGGTATTGGGTTTCAAATCTGCCAATGCAGCCGAAGAACACCTGCAAGCTTTGGCACGCAAAGGCGCCATCGATTTGGTCAGCGGTACATCCCGCGGTATTCGTCTCAAAGGCAACTCACGAGACAGCCTGCGCAACTCTGGCGACCTGTTCAGCCTGCCATTGCCAGGTTTTGCCCAATTGGCATTGCCACTCATTGGACGTGTTGCTGCCGGCTCACCTATTTTGGCCCAAGAACATGTCGATCGCACCTATCACGTCGAAACTCACCTGTTCCAAGAGCAACCCGATTATTTGCTTCGTGTTCGTGGCATGTCCATGCGCGATGCAGGCATCATGGACGGCGACTTGCTGGCCGTGAAAGCCACCAAAGAGGTACGAAATGGCCAAATTGTGGTTGCACGACTTGGTGAAGAAGTCACCGTCAAGCGCTTGCGTCGCCAATCCGATCGCATTGAACTGCTGCCCGAAAACCCCGACTACCCCATCATTTTGGTTCAACCTGGCGAACCCTTTGACATCGAAGGTTTGGCTGTGGGTCTCATCCGCAACACGCTGCTGATGTAAATCTCTCATTGCCCTGTCCACCGCATTATTTGATTCGCTCATCCATTTTCAAAGATTAGATATGACCATCGCACTCCTCGGCATCACAAGCATTTACAACGGTTTTCAAAAATTCCTCAGCTCTTCAATGAACTTGGACAACCCATTTGAAAAGGCCCAGCCAAGTCACAAAGTCAGCATTTCTGGTGCAAGTCCAAGTTCAAGCTTGGGGCCTCGACAAGCACAACAACGTGCACTTCGCGTCCTTCGCGTGTCAGAGCAAGGCGAAACCGCCTCTTGCGCAGGTCGAATGGTCATTTCTGGCCGCATGGCCGACGTCTGCGCCGAACTCGACCGTTTGGTTGCTTTAGAAGCCAAAAGCAAGCCTTCCCTGCCCCATTAATCCCCCTGCACCATTGCTGCCATTTATGCAGTGCATTTTGGTGCTCAAAATTTGAATTCAGAAGGCCATAGAAGCCTTCGGGCAAGGCACAATAGTGCCTATGAACATTGTGATCCTTGACGACTACCAAGATGTCGTCCGAAAACTAGATTGCGCGTCCAAATTGGATGCCTACAGCGCCAAGGTCTATACCAACACCGTCAAGGGTTTGGGCCAATTGTCTGTGCGACTTAAAGACGCAGACATTCTGGTTTTGATTCGCGAACGCACACACCTCAGCAGACAACTGATTGAAAAGTTGCCTCGACTTAAACTCATTTCACAGACTGGCCATGCAGGCTCTCACATTGATTTAGAAGCTTGCACCGAGCGAGGCATTGCTGTGGCCCAAGGCACCGGATCACCTTACGCACCGGCCGAGCTCACATGGGCACTGATCATGGCTGCGGCACGCAGATTGCCGCAATACATTGGCAACCTCAAACATGGTGCTTGGCAACAATCAGGCCTCAAGTCTGCATCCATGCCTGTCAATTTTGGAATGGGAACGGTTTTGCGCGGCCGCACCATGGGCATCTGGGGCTACGGCAAGATTGGCCAGCTGGTCGCAGGTTACGCCAAGGCCTTTGGCATGCAAGTTGTAGTTTGGGGAAGTGAAGCCTCAAGGGAAAAAGCAGCACAGCACGGCTACATTCCAGCCACCACACGTGAAGCCTTTTTTGAACAAAGTGATGTGATCTCTTTGCATTTGCGTTTGAACGATGCCACACGCGGCATCGTCACGCTCGACGACTTGTCACGCATGAAGACCAGCGCCATGATTGTGAATACATCGCGCGCAGAACTGATTGAACCCGATGCACTCATCAGTTCACTCAACCGTGGTCGTCCTGGCTTGGCTGCCATTGATGTCTTTGAACATGAACCCATCTTGCAGGGTCATGCTTTGCTGCGTCTCGAGAATTGCATCTGTACACCTCACATTGGCTACGTCGAAAAAGACAATTACGAGTTGTACTTTGGTGCAGCGTTTGACAACGTCGTGAACTTCATCAAAGGCACACCGACCAATATCGTCAATCCCGGCGCACTTCAAGTTCGTCGCTGAAAAACACACTGCGCGGATGCAGTAACTTTTTTTTACAAATTCGAATTCAACAAATGACCATCGCATTCAATCAAGTGGCCGTCATTGGCGCAGGCGCTATGGGCCGCGGCATTGCTCAAATTGCCGCACAAGCAGGTAGCCAAGTCTGGCTTTATGACACGCAAGCAGACGCCATTCAAAAAGCCAAAGAAGCCGTCTTCCAAGTCTGGGAATCACTGGCCACCAAAGGGCGACTGGATGCAGACACCGTCAATGCCTACAAATCACGTTTAAACGGTGCCAGCACCCTGAATGATTTGAAGTCGTGTGAGTTGGTTGTTGAAGCCATCGTTGAACGCTTAGACATCAAAAAATCATTGTTCGTTGAACTTGAAAACTTGTTGCCTGAGACGGCTGTACTGGTCACCAACACCTCTTCACTGTCCGTCACCGCCATTGCAGCAGCCTTAAAGCGACCAGCCAATTTTGCGGGTTATCACTTCTTCAATCCTGTTCCCTTGATGAAGGTTGTGGAAGTCATCGCAGGTTTGAAAACCAACCCAGCAGTTTGCGAACGTCTCACTGAATTTGCAACGCAAATGGGCCACACACCCGTCCAAGCGAATGACACGCCTGGTTTCATCGTCAACCATGCGGGCCGTGGTTACGGCACTGAAGCGCTGCGCATTGTGTCCGAGGGCGTGGCCGATTTCGCCACCATCGATCGAATTTTGAAAGACCAAGTCGGCTTCAAATTAGGCCCCTTCGAACTGTTCGATCTAACGGCATTGGATGTCTCACATCCTGTTATGGAATCCATCTACAACCAGTACTACCAAGAACCACGCTACAGACCCAGCGTCATCACAGCCCAGCGTCTTGCAGGCGGTGTCGTTGGCAAAAAAGTAGGTGAAGGTTTTTACACTTATGTAGAAGGCAAGCCCGTGATTGCGCCCGAGCCGCCAGTACCCGAGGTTAAAGAATTCCCACCTGTCTGGGTTTCGCCTCGCGCCTCCAGAAGGCTTGAGCTTCTTCAGCTGTTGAAGGACTTGGGTGCCACCATTGAAACAGGGGCATCGCCTTCTCCACAAGCGCTGACGCTGGTAGCGCCATTGGGCTTTGATGTCACCACTGTGGCTGTGGTTGAGCGTTTGGACCCTGCCCGCACGGTTGGCATCGACATGTTGTTTGACGATGCAGCCACCAAGCGCCGCGTCTTGGCCACCAATCCTGCCACACGCAGCGACATGCGCGACGCAGCCCATGCCTTGTTTGCCAAGGATGGCAAAGCTGTCAGTGTGGTTCGCGACAGCGGTGGCTTCATCACGCAACGTGTGGTGGCCAATATTGTGAACATTGCAGCCGACATGTGCCAACAACGCGTGTGCACGCCGCAAGACTTGGACATTGCAGTCACCTTAGGTCTGGGCTACCCTGTCGGCCCACTTGCCCTGGGTAACAAGCTAGGCCCCACCAATGTTTTAGAAGTGCTGTTCAACCTGCAAACCGTCTATGGCGACCCACGTTATCGCCCGAGTCCATGGTTGCGTCGCCGTGGTGCCATTGGTTTGTCTCTTTTGCAAACCGAGGACTGATCTCATGTCAGCACAACTGCTCAGCACCAGCGAAGGCGCCACACTCATTTTGACCCTCAGCAATCCTGAACACAGGAATGCACTGGGCCCAGAAATGTATGCAGCCGGCGTCGAAGCGCTTAGCGTGGCCGAGTCCAGCTCAGAGGTCAAGAGTGTGGTGATCACGGGTGACGGTGGTTTGTTCAGTGCCGGTGGCAATTTGCAGCGCCTGAACGACAACCGTCAAAAACCGCCAGAGCACCAAGCCCAAAGCATTGAGGGTTTGCACAACTGGATTGAAGCCATTCGCACTTTTCCCAAACCCGTCATTGCGGCCGTTGAAGGACCCGCTGCTGGCGCTGGTTTTTCATTGGCATTGGCCTGCGACATGATTGTGGCAGCACGCAACAGCATTTTTGTCATGGCCTACAGCAACATCGCTTTGTCGCCGGATGGCGGCGGTACATGGAGCTTGTCGCGCGTCATGCCCCGTCAATTGGCCACAGAGCTCTTGATGTTGGGTGATCGAGTGGGCGCCGAGCGGTTACACGAATTAGGCGTTGTGAACAAATTGTGCGAGCCTGGGCAAGCCTTGGGCACAGCACTCACCATGGCCAGCAAGTTGAACCAGCGTGCACCCAATGCATTGGCCAGCATCAAAGAACTGTTAAACGAAGCGGATGGTTCAAGCTTGAACCACCAATTGGCCCAAGAACGTGATCATTTCGTTAAAAATTTGCACCATGCCAACGCTGGCATCGGCATTTCAGCCTTTTTGAACAAAGAAACACCGCGCTACGAATAAGACCGGGTCTCACAGGCGACAATTTTCACCAACCCAGTCACGCAAAAGACAGACTATGGACGAACCCATTCTTACGATGGAGGAAAGAGAATCAATCAACGCAGGACGTTGGTTTTCTACCCTTTCACCTTCACTCCGACACGACATTCTTCGATGTGCCTACGTCAAGCGTTACAAAGACGGCGAACTGATTGCAGCCCGCGGCGAGCCGCCGGAGCAATGGATCGCGTGCGCCAAGGGCGCCGTGCGCGTCAGTTCCACATCGGTCTCGGGCAAACTGATCACCCTCACCTACGTCGAGCCAGGCATTTGGTTTGGCGACGTGTCAATATTCGATGGCGACAGACGCACGCACGATGCGTATGCTCACGGAGAGACCACCACGCTCAACGTAGCCAAAGCGGATTTCAAAAAAATTCTCTCCTCGCATGTAGAGCTTTACGACGCCATGCTTCGACTGCACGCTCGGCGCATTCGCCAGCTGTTTGGCTTGGTCGAAGACTTGAACACCTTGCCATTGCGCGCGCGACTGGCCAAACAATTGAACCACTTGCTGCGCAGCTACGGTGTGCCCAGCCTGTCGGATGCCAAAGCCATTCGCATCAGCTTGCAATTGGCGCAAGAAGAATTGGCGCAACTGCTGGGCGCATCACGTCAGCGCGTCAACCAAGAGCTCAAGCAAATGGAGCGCGAACATGTCATCAAAATCGAGCCTGGTGGCCTGACGGTTCTCGACAGAGAAGCACTTCTGAAAATCGTGGATTCGGACGACTGAGCAGCGATTTTAAAAAACCAAGTTTGTTTACATACGGCGGTACTCCCACATGAGCCAGTTTGATCATTTCGTGGGCACCCGCCCCGTCACCGGCACACACGCCTTTGATGTGCCAGCACTTGAGGCATGGCTCCAAGCCAACATGCCTGGATTTCAAGGCCCCTTAACAGTTGAAATGTTCAAAGGTGGCCAATCCAATCCCACCTACAAACTGCTCACACCCGCATGTTCGTATGTCATGCGCGCAAAGCCTGGCCCTGTTGCCAAACTTCTGCCTTCAGCACACGCGATTGAGCGCGAATTTGCGGTCATGAAAGGTTTGGCCGGAACAGCCGTGCCAGTTGCCAAAATGCATGTGCTTTGTGAAGACGAGGCCATCATTGGCCGCGCTTTTTATGTCATGGAATTTGTGGCGGGTCGCGTGTTGTGGGATCAATCTTTGCCCGGCATGACCAACGCACAGCGTGGCGAAATTTACGACGAAATGAACCGCGTCATTGCTGCGCTGCACACCGTGAAGTTTGCGGACCAAGGCTTGGCCAACTATGGCAAACCTGGCAGTTACATCGAGCGCCAAATTGGACGCTGGAGCAAACAATACGTCGCCTCGGTCACGCAAGCCATTCCTGAAATGGACAAATTGATGGCTTGGTTACCCGCCAACATTCCAAGCAGCGCCAAAGATGAATCCTTGGTCAGCATCGTTCATGGCGACTACCGCTTAGACAATCTGATGTTCCATCCCACCGAGCCCAAAGTGTTAGCGGTGTTGGATTGGGAACTGTCAACACTGGGGCACCCATTGGCCGACTTCAGCTATCACTGCATGGCATGGCACATCAAGCCAGGCTCATTCCGTGGCATTGGCGGCTTGGATCACAAAGCCTTGGGTATTCCTGATGAAGCCGAGTACATCAAACGCTACTGCGAGCGCACTGGTTTTACCACCCCTGAAAAGTTGGCCACAGACTGGAACTTTTACATGGCCTACAACCTCTTCCGCATCGCCGCCATTTTGCAAGGCATTGCCAAACGCGTGGAAGACGGAACGGCATCGAGTGAACAAGCAAAAGCTTCGGGCGCTGGCGCCAAACCCATGGCGGAAATGGCGTGGCACTTCGCCAGCCAAGTCTGACCCACCCCCTATCGAAATTCAACAGGAGACCTTCAATGCAATTCGAATACTCAGACAAAGTCAAAACCATGCAAGCACGCTTGCTGGCTTTCATGGACGAGCACATCTATCCCAACGAGGCACGTTTCTTTAAGGAGATTGAGGACAACCGCGCCAAAGGCAATGCATGGGTTCCTACCAAAATTGTGGAAGAACTCAAACCCAAAGCTCAGGCTGCAGGATTGTGGAACTTGTTTTTGCCCAAGTCGCCTCGTGCACCTCAAGGCCTGTCCAACTTGGAATACGCGCCCTTGTGCGAGATCATGGGTCGTGTGCCATTTGCTGCAGAAATTTTCAATTGCTCTGCACCCGATACGGGCAACATGGAAACGCTGGAGCGTTATGCCAGCGAAGAACTTAAAGACATTTGGCTTGAGCCCTTGTTGCGCGGCGAAATTCGTTCCGCCTTCTTGATGACAGAACCTGAAGTGGCCTCGTCGGATGCCACCAACATTCAATGTGAAATTCGCCGTGAGGGTGATGAGTACGTGATCAACGGTCGCAAGTGGTGGTCGTCTGGTGCGGGAGACCCACGTTGCGCCGTTTACATCGTCATGGGCAAAACAAATCCGGATGCAGGTCGTCACGAACAACAGTCCATGATTGTGGTGCCCGCCAATTCGCCTGGCATTACCGTGGTCCGTGCCTTGTCGGTGTTTGGTTACGACGATGCACCCCACGGTCACATGGAAGTGGTCTTGAAAAACGTGCGTGTACCAGCCAGTAACTTGCTGCTCGGCGAAGGTCGTGGTTTTGAAATTGCCCAAGGCCGCTTAGGCCCTGGACGCATTCACCACTGCATGCGCACCATCGGCATTGCCGAGCGCGCCTTGGAGTTGATGTGCAAGCGCCTTAACTCACGTGTAGCGTTTGGTCGCGAAGTCGCACGCCAAACAGTGTGGCAAGAACGCATTGCAGAATCACGCTGCATGATTGAACAAGCGCGCTTGCTCACGCTCAAAGCGGCTTACATGATGGACACGGTCGGCAACAAAGTGGCCAAGGCTGAAATCGCCATGATCAAAATTGTGGCACCTCAAATGGCTTGCCAAATCATCGACTGGTCGATTCAAGCGCACGGCGGCGGCGGTGTTTCACAAGACTTCCCCTTGGCTTATGCCTATGCGCACCAGCGTACTTTGCGTTTGGCCGATGGTCCGGACGAAGTGCACCGCAACTCTTTGGCCAAGCTCGAATTGGCCAAACACTTGCTGATGCCGGGCGAAGTTGAAATGCCTGTCACACGCGGCAGCTGATCGACTTACGCGGTAGGTGATCCCATGCGCTTACCTACCGCATCAGAGCGAATGTTGAAAAATGCATGAACTTTTTCATCCAATTTCAAGTTTTGGCCCGATCCCGCATTAGAATATGAGGCTTGTCGGAGCGTAGCGCAGTCTGGTAGCGCATCTGGTTTGGGACCAGAGGGTCGAAGGTTCGAATCCTTTCGCTCCGACCATTCATTTCAATTAAAGGCCCTACCTTCTTGGTTCTAGGGCCTTTTTTATCTGCCCGTAGCTCAACTGGATAGAGCAACGGCCTTCTAAGCCGTAGGTCGGGGGTTCGAGTCCCTCCGGGCAGGCCACCTACAAACTTTCCCCTCTTTTGTTTTCATGATGCCATTGCAGGCATCAGGGTTTTGCCTAGCTTTTCCCCTCCTCAATATGCAACATAATGCATCTCACAAGGAGATTTCTCATGACTAATTCCCCCTCACGTCGCCTGGTTTTAACGCGCAGTGCCGCTTTGGTTGGTGCTGCCAGTTCTGGTTTGTTGTTGCCTGAATGGGCGCTGGCCCAGTCCGGCAAAATTCGCGTTGGCTTGATGTTGCCGTATTCAGGCGCCTTCGCTCCCTTGGGCGTGGCCATTGAAAATGGTGTGCGCATGGCCATCAATGAGCAAGGCGGCAAATTGGCAGGTCGAGAAATCGAATGGTTCAAAGTTGACGATGAATCAGAACCTTCCAAAGGCATTGAAAACGCCAACAAATTGGTTCAGCGCGACAAAGTGGATGTGTTGATCGGCACGGTTCACTCTGGCGTTCAGATGGGCATCCAAAAAGTTGCACGCGACTCTGGCGTGCTGACCCTCATTCCCAACGCAGGTGTCCATGCTGCTACGCGTGCTTTGTGCGCACCCAATGTGTTCCGCACCAGTTTTTCTAACAGCCAACCCACATTGGCTTTGGGTCAAGCCATGGTCGCCAAAGGTCACAAGAAGGCTGTTTGGATCACTTGGAAATACGCAGCGGGCGATGAAGCCTATGAAGGCTTCAAAGAGAGCTACACCAAAGCAGGCGGCACCATCGTCAAAGAGTTGGGCTTGCCCTTCCCCAACGTTGAATTCCAGGCCTTGCTGACCGAAATTGCGGCCCTCAAACCTGATGCAGTCGCTTGCTTCTTTGCGGGTCCTTCTGGCGCAAAGTTCATGAAAGACTTTGCAGCAGCTGGCCTCAAAGGCAAGATCGCTTTGTACGGTTCTGGCTTCTTGACAGAAGGCGTACTGGAAGCCGCTGGCCCCGCAGCAGATGGAGTCATGACCACGCTGCATTACAGCGACTCATTGGACACACCTCGCAACAACAAGTTCCGCTTGGAATACGCCAAAGCCTTCAAAATGCAACCTGACGTGTATGCCGTTCAGGGTTACGACACTGGCTTGTTATTGCTCCAAGGCGCCAACGCTGTCAAAGGCGATTTGTCCAAGAAATCGGAGCTCTACAAAGCCATGGAAGGCGCTGTGATTGACAGCCCACGTGGCAAGTGGACCATGAGTAAATCCCACAACCCCGTGCAAGACATCTACTTGCGTGTGGCGGAAAAAGGCGAAAACAAAGTGATCGGCGTTGCAGCCAAAGCCTTGGCCGATCCTGGTACAGGCTGCCGAATGGGCTAATTGCAGCTCACGATGCCAAAGCGGTGGAGCGATCCGCCGCTTTTTTTCTGCCTAGATGGGCGCGCTATGCTCATCGCATCTGTGTGATTCTTTCCTCCTTATGGATTTCGTCAATTTCCTCATCCAATTGCTGAACAGTGTTCAGTATGGGTTGTTGCTGTTCATGTTGGCTGCTGGCCTCACGCTGATCTTTGGCATCATGGGCGTGGTCAATTTGGCCCATGGCAGCTTCTACATGCTAGGCGCCTATCTCGCGTATTCTCTGGCCGCTCTGACACAAAGCTTGACGATGGCCATCTTGTTGGGCACCCTGCTGTCCGTGCTGTTTGGTTTGATATTGGAGTGGCTGCTGTTCAGACACTTTTACAAACGAGACCACCTTGACCAAGTGCTGCTGACCTTTGGCTTGATCTACATTTTTGAAGAAATGCGTTCCATTTTGTGGGGCGACGATGTGCATGGTGTCACCATTCCCGATGTCTTAAGCGCTTCGATTCCTCTCACAGACACTTTGTCGTATCCCGTTTATCGCTTGTTCATGTCGGGCGTTTGTTTGATCTTGGCTTTGGGCCTTTACTTGCTCATTTCAAAAACACGCCTCGGCATGAAAATTCGTGCGGGCGCTTTTAATCATGAAATGACTGAAGCACTGGGCGTCAACATCAAACTGATTCATGCTCTGGTATTCGCGCTCGGTGTTGGCCTGGCCACCATTGCGGGCATGGTGGCAGCGCCTGTCTCCAGCGTCTACCCCAACATGGGCTCGCAAGTTCTGATCATGTGTTTTGTGGTGGTGGTGATTGGCGGCATTGGCTCTGTCAAAGGCGCACTGATTGCTGCCTTGTTGGTGGGATTGGTGGACACATTTGGCAAAGTGTTGTTGCCCCAAGTTTCTGGCATGTTGGTCTACGTGCTGATGGCCCTTGTTTTACTTTACAAGCCTGAAGGCTTGTTCAAGAACTAAGGTGGATGGCATGAGCAACTCACACGCTCCACTTGAAACACTGCCACGCAGTTTGAACATCTTGCTAGGTGCCGCGCTGTTGGCCCTGGCGGCATTTCCATTTGTAGGCTCTGACTATTACTTGCAAATGGTCACGCGCATGATGATCTTGGCCATCTTTGCCATGAGCCTTGATTTGCTGCAAGGCGTCACTGGATTGGTCTCTCTGGGACACGCCGCCTACTTTGGTGTGGCAGGTTATGCACTGGCCTTCATCACGCCGCCTGGAGAGCCTATTGCCTTGTGGGTGGCGATGCCGGTGGCCATTGGTGCATCGGCCTTGCTGGCGCTGATCATCGGTTTTCTGGTGGTCCGAACCCATGGCATTTATTTCATCATGGTCACCATGGCCTTTGCGCAAATGGTGTTCTACGCCTTCTTTGACAACAAGGCTTTGGGCGGCTCGGATGGTTTGTACATCAACTTCAAACCAGATGCCATGCTGTTTGATTTAGAGAACAAAACCATTTTTTACTTTTTCACACTGGCACTCATGGTCTTGGTCTATGTTTTCTTAAGACGCCTGTTGTGGAGTCCTTTCGGCCGTGCGCTGGCAGGCATCCGCGTGAACGAGCACCGCATGCGCGCCTTGGGCTATGGCACCTTCAGCCATAAATTGGCCGCGTTCACCTTGGCGGGCGCACTGGCTGGCTTGGCAGGCTTTTTATGGGGTGCACAGTCGGGCTACGTCAATCCTGAACTGATGGGTTTTCACATGAGTGCGCACGTCATCATGATGGTGATCTTAGGCGGCATGGGCAACTTTGCAGGCGCCATTGTGGGCGCTTTCTCGTTCGAGTATTTGTTGCATGTGTTCAAGGACTTGCCTGAGTTTGGCGGTTTTAACTTGGGCAAACATTGGCAACTTTGGATGGGCCTTTTCATTGTGGCACTGGTGGTATTGGCGCCCCGCGGTATTTTGGGATTGTTTGCCACCTTGTTCAAAGGCAAGGAGCAAGCTCATGACTGAAGCGCATTCAAATCACAACTTGTTACTACGTTCCAACAAGATCACCAAAAAGTTTGGGGGTCTGACGGCTGTCAATGAAGTGTCAGTCGATTTGCGTCTGGGTGAAATTCATGCCGTCATTGGACCTAATGGCGCAGGCAAATCAACGCTGACCAACTTACTCACAGGCGACCTGCCCGCCACTTCTGGCCATGTGGCTTTGAACGGGCAAGACATCACGGGCTGGACGCCGGAAAAAATCTCGCGACATGGCCTGGGTCGAAGCTATCAAAAGACCAACATCTTTAAAAGCTTTACGGTTTGGGACAACGTGCGTTTGTCGGCGCAATCGCGCAGCCAACCGATGCCCTTCAATCCCTTCGCATGGTTGCAGCAAGCCAAGCACATGCACGATGTGAATGAACGTGCCGAACGCGCCATTGAATTGGCTGGCCTTCAAAACAGACGCCACACCCTGGCCGGTGCCGCCAGCCATGGCGAGCAACGCCAATTGGAAATTGCCATGACACTGGCCACCGAGCCTCAAGTGTTGCTGCTAGACGAACCCTTGGCGGGCATGGGTGTTGCCGAAGCCGACAGCATGGTTCAGCTGCTATTGCGCCTGAAACCATCGCACGCAATGATGCTGGTCGAACACGACATCGATGCCATTTTTACCTTGGCCGATCAACTGACCGTGATGGTCAATGGCACTGTGATTGCCAGCGGTCTGCCCGCAGCCGTTCGTGCTGACGCCGGTGTGCAAGCCGCGTACTTGGGTGAGGATCACTGAAATGAGCGATACATTGATTCAAGTGAAGGGCCTGAACAGTTATTACGGGGCCAGCCACATTCTTCGCAACATTGATTTTGAAGTGAAGCGCGGCGAAACCATTGGACTGATGGGGCGCAATGGCATGGGCAAAAGCACCCTGCTCAAATCCATCATGGGCATCGTGACGCCGCGCTCTGGCGACGTACACATCAAAGGGGTTCGCACCAACGATCGCGCCATTTTCGAAGTGGCACAACAAGGCATTGCCTATGTGCCCGAAGGCCGTGGCATTTTTGGCAACCTGAGCGTGGTTGAAAATTTGAAGATGGCTGCGCGTCCTGGCACACAAGGCCAAAACGATTGGACGTACGACCGGGTGCTTGAAACCTTTCCTCGCTTAAAGGAACGCTTAGGTCATGGCGGTCAACAACTGTCTGGCGGCGAACAACAAATGCTCACCATTGGACGGGCCTTGATGACCAACCCAGACGTGCTGATTTTGGATGAAGCCACGGAAGGTTTAGCGCCCCTCATTGCCCGCGAAATTTGGCGCATCTGCAGCGTCATCAAAGACAGCGGCATCAGCAGCATCATCGTGGACAAAAACTGGAAACACGTGACTCAAATTACCGATCGCAATGTGATCTTGGTCAAAGGTGAAGTGGTGTTTGAAGGCAGTTCAGCGATGCTGCAATCGCAACCCGACATCATGGCTCAGCATTTGGGCGTTTAATTCATTCAACAAGCATCTTTTCAGTCATGGCCAAAGATTCCACATTGCGCGGTGTTCGTGTTGTCAGCTTGGCACTTAACCTGCCAGGACCTGCAGCCTTGATGCGCTTGGCGCAAATGGGAGCGACCTGCACCAAAGTGAACCCACCTGCTGGCGATCCGATGGCGCATTACACACCCCAGGGCTATGACACCTTGCACAAAGGTGTCAAACAAATCACCTGTGACTTGAAAGATGCCAAAGGTCAGCAAGCATTGCATGCCTTGCTGGCAAGCACCGATGTGCTGCTCACTTCTTTCAGACCTTCCGCGCTCAATAAATTGGGACTTGGCTGGAAAGCATTGCACAAACAATACCCTGGCCTCAGCTTGGTCAGCGTGGTGGGTGCACCTGGCCCATTGGCAGAAATTCCAGGTCATGATTTAACGTACCAAGCTGAAGTCGATTTAGTGCCTGGCATGGATTTGCCTGCCAGCTTGTTTGCCGACATGGGCGGCGCCATGATGGCCAGCGAAGCCGTGCTCAAGGCTACGTTGACCCAACGCACTTCCGGCAAAGGCAGCTTTCACGAAGTGGCCTTGAGCGATGCTGCGGCATGGTTAGCGTTGCCCAGACATTGGGGCATGACCTTGCCCAAGGGTGCGGTCGGTGGTGCCCATGCAGGCTACAAAATGTATGCCTGTAAAAATGGTCGTGTCGCAGTGGCGGCCTTAGAGCCTCATTTTGCAAAGTCACTTTGCAATGCAGCAGGCATTGAGGTGAAAGACATGAAGGCCTTGTTTGCAAAGTCAACCCATGAGGCCATCGCGGCATTTTTGCTCAGCAAAACCAGACAGCAACTCGAGAAGTTAGCAGCAGACAAAGACATCCCCCTGATGACTTTGCCCAAAGTGACATAAAGCGCTATTAAACGCCAGCAAGCGAACTCAAGCAAAGGCCTCAGTGGTTCAACTGTGCCCAAGCTTTGTCAAGGCGCTTCACACTGACCGGTTGAGGTGTGCGAAGCTCTTGCGCAAAGAAACTCACCCGCAGCTCTTCCAATAACCACCGAAATTCCAGCATTCGGTCATCGACAGCACCTTTGCGCTCGGCGACCAAGCGCCAATAGCGTTGTTCTTGTGGCTTGAGTTCCAACAACTTCGCAGCATCACGCGCAGGATCAGCGCGGTATTTGTCTAAGCGCAACACGATGGCTTTTAGATAACGGGCATAGTGCTGCAGTTGCGTCCAAGGTGTGAACGCCATGAAACGTTTGGGCATCAGGCGTTGCAATTGCTGCGAACAATCGGCTGTGGCGTCGGGTGCATTCTTGGTATCTTTGATTTTGCGAGTGGCAGCCGCAAATTCAAGCAAGATGATGCCGGTCAAGCGCGCCACTTCATTCGCAATCAGGGTCAGGCGCCCTCTTCCTTCATCAATGCGTTTCTTGAAGCTGAACTCATCTGCCGGCAAAGGGTCCATGAGAAATGCACGGTCCAAAGCAACTTCAATGATTTGCTGACGCAATTCATCGGCCGTGCCCAAAGGCATGTAGGCCACGGCCATCTTTTGCAAATCGGGAATGTTTTTTTCCAAATACTTCAAAGCATCTTTAATTTGCAATGCGAATAAACGACGCAAGCCTTCTCGGTGTTTTTGCGCTGCCACCTCGGGTTCGTCAAAGACCTCAATTTGCACCGCATCGTTCAAGTCCACCAATGCAGGAAAGCCAATCAGACTTTGACCGCCTTTGTTGATCTCCATGAGTTCAGGCAAATCACCAAAAGTCCAAGCGGTGTAGCGTTGCTGCGAGACAGCAGGTGTCTTTTGGGATGGATTCGCTGATGAAGCTGATGCGGCCTTTGTAGCAGCACCGGCCGTACCTGATGCACGTTGTTGCGCATTGACAGATCCCGACTGGGAAACCGCCACTGGACCCGCACTAGGTTGCACCTTGAGCTGCGCCAATGCCTGAAATGCGCCTCGCGCTTGCGATCCCCAATCGGCCTTAAGCGCTCCCAAGTTGCGCCCCATGCCCAATTGGCGGCCATGCTCATCGACCACACGCAAGTTCATGAACAAGTGCGGGCTGAGCATGTCCAGCTTGAAGTCAGCGCGCTTCACATCCAAACTGGTGATGTCACGTACCTTCTTCAATAAGGCGTCGGTTAAAGAGCCTGCGCCAAAAACATCGGGGGCTCCCAATACCTCAGCCAACTTCGAAGCCGACTCGGGCAAAGGTACAAACCTAGAGCGTGGTTTTTGAGGCAAGCTTTTCAGCAATGCATGAATTTTGTCTTTGAGCAAACCGGGCACCAGCCATTCGCAACGCTCTTCGCTCACTTGGTTCAGCACAAACAAAGGCACGGTCACCGTCACGCCATCGCGCGCATCACCCGGTTCGTGCAGATAGGTGGCATTGCAGTCCGTGCCACCGAGGCGAATCGTTTTGGGAAAAGCCTGCGTGGTAATGCCTGCAGCCTCATGACGCATCAACTCTTCACGGCTAAGCACCAACAACTTAGGTTGGCGCATCACTTCGTTGCGATACCAAGCTTCAAGCAAACGCCCCGAACACACATCGGCTGGAATTTGCTGATCGTAAAAAGCATAAATCAGCTCATCGTCCACCAAAACGTCTTGGCGTCTCGACTTGTGCTCTAACTCTTCGACCTTGGCAATCATCTTGTGATTGGCCGCCAAGAACGGCAGTTGTGTTTCCCACTGCCCTTGCACCAAGGCCTCGCGAATGAAAATTTCACGTGCAGTTTGAGGGTCCACTTTGCCAAAGGGCACGCGTCGACCGCTGTACACCACCAGGCCATAAAGCGTGGCCCGCTCTAGTGCAATGACCTCGCCAGACTTCTTTTCCCAGTGCGGATCTAAGAGTTGCTTGCGCAGCAAATGACCTCCCACTTGCTCAAGCCAAGTAGGTTCAATGTTGGCAATGCCACGACCAAACAAGCGTGTGGTCTCCACCAATTCAGAGACCACCGTCCAGCGGCCAGGCTTTTTAGACAAGTGCGCACCTGGGTGACGATAAAACTTGATGCCACGTGCGCCCAAGTAAACGTCTTCATCGTCCAGCTTGCAGCCCACATTGCCAAGCAAACCCGCCAACATCGACAAGTGGATTTGTTCATAGCTCGCAGGTTTGGCATTCAGGACCCATCGATGCTCAGCAACCGTCGTGTGCAATTGCGTATGCGTATCGCGCCATTCACGAACTCTGCGAACGTTCACAAAGTTTTGACGCAAGAGTTGTTCATATTGACGATTGCTCAGCTTGTGCTCAGAGCCTGCAGCGGACTTGCCGCCACGCGCCTCGGATAACCACTTCCATAATTTCAAATAGCCTGTGAATTCACTCTTTTCGTCGTCAAACTTCACATGCGCCTGATCGGCCTGTGCTTGCGCATCCAAGGGTCTGTCGCGCACATCTTGCACCGACAAGGCACTGGCAATGATCAACACTTCGTCCAAAGCCTGTCGGTCACGCGCTTCCAAGATCATGCGGCCAACGCGTGGGTCTAGTGGCAGCTTCGCCAACTCTACGCCTGTGCGGGTTAACTCATTGGCATCGTTCACGGCGCCAAGCTCGGCCAGCAACTGATACCCATCGGTAATGGCGCGCTTGGACGGCGCTTCAATGAAAGGGAAATCGTCCACGACACCCAAGTGCAAAGACTTCATGCGCAAAATAACGCCTGCCAACGAGGAGCGCAAAATTTCCGGATCGGTAAAACGTGGCCTACTGTTGAAATCTTTCTCGTCGTACAAACGGATGCAAATGCCATTGGCCACACGGCCGCAACGGCCAGCGCGCTGATTGGCCGCCGCTTGGCTGATGGGCTCCACCAGCAATTGCTCCACCTTGCTGCGCAGGCTGTACCGCTTCACACGTGCAGTGCCGACATCGATCACATAACGAATGCCAGGCACCGTCAAAGATGTTTCGGCCACGTTGGTGGCCAATACGATACGGCGCCCGTTGTGACTTTCAAACACGCGCTCTTGGTCAGATTGAGACAAACGCGCAAACAAAGGCAAGACTTCTGCCCCACGCGTCACAGCGCTGTGCGACAAATGCTTTCGAAGATGGTCATTGGCCTCGCGAATCTCACGCTCGCCTGGCAAAAATACCAAGATGTCGCCAGCAGCATGGCCGGTCCAAAGTTCATCCACCGCCTCGGCAATGGCATCGTTCAAATCGCGGTCACGCGATTCCTCAAAGGGACGCCACCGCATTTCAACCGGGAAAGTGCGTCCCGACACCATGATGACCGGGGCAGGACCTTTGCTGGAAGCAAAGTGCTGCGCAAAACGATCTGCGTCGATGGTGGCCGACGTCACGACCACTTTCAAGTCGGGACGACGGGGCAAGATCTGGCGCAAGTAGCCCAACAAGAAATCAATGTTCAGGCTGCGTTCGTGCGCTTCATCGATGATGATTGTGTCGTAGGCTTCGAGCAACGGGTCGTTTTGCGTCTCGGCCAACAAAATGCCGTCAGTCATCAATTTGACTGAAGCATCCTTGGACAAGCGGTCTTGAAACCGCACCTTGTAACCCACCACATCGCCCAAGGGCGTTTTCAACTCCTCTGCAATGCGCTTGGCCACACTGCTGGCGGCAATTCGCCTGGGTTGGGTATGGCCAATCCACTTTGCACGTTGGCCGGGGGCAGCATTGAGCTTGCCGCGGCCCAGAGCCAGGGCAATCTTGGGGAGTTGGGTGGTTTTGCCTGATCCGGTCTCGCCACAGACGATGATGACCTGGTGATCCGCCATGGCCTGCGCAATTTCGTCGCGCTTTGCCGACACTGGCAAAGATTCAGGAAACTCGATTTTCAAGGGGGTGGCGGACAATGGCAAAACTTCTGTAAAAATCAGGGATGGCGTAAGGCCTGAATTATCCGCTGTCTTGGCCCCCTTTCAAGAGAACCACTAGCCCATGTCCACTGTCTTTAACTTCACCTTCGTACCGTGGTTTCGCTCGGTGGCGCCCTACATTCACATGCACCGCGGAAAAACCTTTGTGGTGGGCATCGCGGGTGAAGCCATTGCCGCTGGCAAATTGCAAAACTTGGCTCAAGACTTGGCCTTGATTCAAAGCATGGGCGTCAAAATTGTGTTGGTTCACGGTTTCAGACCGCAAGTCAACGACCAGTTGCTGGCCAAAGGCCATGAGCCCAAGTATTCCCATGGTATCCGGATCACAGACGAAGTGGCCTTGGATTGCGCACAAGAAGCTGCTGGCCAGCTGCGCTACGAAATTGAAGCGGCCTTCAGCCAAGGCTTGCCCAACACGCCCATGGCAGGCTCAACGGTGCGCGTCATCAGCGGCAACTTTCTAACTGCGCGACCCGTGGGCATTGTGGACGGGGTCGATTTCAAACATTCGGGTTTGGTCCGCAAAGTTGATGTGGCGGGCATTACCCAAACCCTGGACATGGGTGCCATGGTGCTGCTCTCACCCTTTGGTTTTTCACCCACCGGGGAAGCTTTCAACTTGTCCATGGAAGAAGTGGCCACTAGTGTGGCCATCGAAATGCAAGCCGACAAACTTATTTTCTTGACTGAAATTCCGGGTCTGCGCATCAACCCAGAAGCCCCTGAGTCTGAAGACAATCCCATCGATACGGAGTTGCCATTGGCCACTGCCGAAAAGTGGCTCAATGAATTGCCTGCAGCTTTGCTACCAACCGACCATGCCTTCTACTTGCAGCATTGCGTCAAAGCCTGCAAAGAAGGCGTGGAACGCAGCCACATCTTGCCCTTTGCTGTGGACGGCGCGCTGCTGCTGGAAATTTATGTGCACGATGGCATTGGCACCATGGTGATTGATGAAAAACTGGAAGAGCTGCGCGAAGCCACACACGACGATGTGGGCGGTATCTTGCAATTGATCGAGCCCTTTGAAAACGATGGCACCTTGGTCAAACGCGATCGCACAGAGATTGAGCGCGATGTGGATCACTACACCATCATTGAACACGATGGCGTAATCTTTGCCTGCGCTGCCCTGTACCCCTACCCTGAAGCTAAAACTGCCGAGATGGCAGCACTCACCGTTTCACCTCAATCACAAGGCCAGGGGGATGGCGAAAAGATTTTGAAACGCATCGAGCAGCGTGCCCGGGCCATGGGCCTTCAAAGCATTTTTGTGCTCACCACGCGCACCATGCACTGGTTCATCAAACGCGGTTTTGTCCAGATGGACCCGGACTGGTTGCCAGAGGCTCGTAAGCGCAAATACAACTGGGATCGTCGCAGCCAAGTGCTGATGAAAAAGCTGAGCTAAGTGGCCGAAGGCCAACGCAGCATCAATCAGCCAATGGGCTGGAATGTGTATCGGTCGTTTTGAACCAACCATCTCGCCAGCGAATGGCCAACATCAACAGCGCGATGCAGACAAACGCGACGAAGGACCAGTTGGCAATGGAGCCTCCCAAGAAGGTCCAATCGACTTTGGTGCAGTCGCCACTGCCTTTGAAGATCATGGGCACAAGGCGCTGCAAAGGAAAGTTCTCGATCATGCCGTAGAAGTCACGGCCACATGAAACAACTTCGGGTGGATACCATTGCAACCAAGTTTGACGGGCTGCAACAAATGCACCAAAACCTGCCGCAAACAAAACCAGCCAGGTTGACAACAGGGTTCGCAAGACCGAGCCACCCAGTGCACCGACAACACACAGCACAATGACACCGATCATGGCGTAGCGCTGAACGATGCACATCGGACAAGGCACCATGCCTAAAAAATTTTGCAAGTAAAAAATACCAAACGAGAGCACACAAGTGCAACCCAGCGCCACAATGGCCAACCAAGCGCGGGCGGGCAATTGTTTCAATGTTTCAAGCGTGATGGGCATGGTGTCTTTCGAAGTCAAGGCTTTGAATGATCAGCTCTCGACAAATGCACGTTCAATGACAAACTGTGCCGGCGTACTGGTGTTGCCCTCAACAAAGCCACGTTTTTCGCACAATGCTTTGAGGTCACGCAACATCTCGGGGCTACCGCAAATCATGACGCGATCTTCTTCTGGATTCAGCGCAGGAATTCCCAGGTCGGCGCTGATCTTGCCGTTCTCGAGCAAATCTGTCACGCGACCTTGGTGAATGAAGGGCTCACGGGTGACGGTGGGGTAATACAGCAATTGCTTACTGACCATCTCGCCCAAAAATTCGTTTTGAGGCAACTCTTTGGTGATGTAGTCGTGGTACGCCAACTCTTTCACTTCACGCACCCCGTGCAACAAGACCACTTGTTCAAAACGTTCGTAGGTATCTGGGTCGCGAATGATGCTCATGAAAGGCGCTAAGCCCGTGCCCGTCCCAATCAGGTAAAGACGTTTGGCCGGTGTGAGGTAGTCGATCAGCAAAGTTCCTGTGGGCTTGCGGCCCACCACAATCGTGTCGCCTACTTGAATGTGTTGCAGCTTGGAGGTTAAGGGGCCATCTTGTACTTTGATGCTCAAGAATTCCAAGTGTTCTTCGTAATTGGCACTGGCAATGCTGTAAGCACGCAAAAGAGGTTTGCCGTTGTCGCCGCGCAAACCAATCATGGTGAAATGCCCGTTTGAAAAGCGCAGCGCTTGATCACGCGTGGTGGTAAAGCTGAACAAGCGATCAGTCCAGTGATGAACACTCAGGACTTTTTCTTCTAAAAATGCACTCATAAAACCTAGGGGAATTAAAACAAAACAGGCTATTTTCGGCCTGATTCGCATGTATTGGAAATACAATAATTTTATATCTGTATAGACAAGCAATCTTAAGCTTCATCAAGGAACATCATGGCGCGTACTGTTAAATGCATCAAATTAGAACAAGAAGCCGAAGGTTTGGACTTCCCTCCCTACCCTGGTGAGCTGGGCAAACGCATTTGGGAAAGTGTCAGCAAAGAGGCATGGGCTGCTTGGCTCAAGCACCAAACCATGCTGGTCAACGAAAACCGACTGAACTTGGCCGACGCTCGTGCGCGTCAATATTTGGCTCGCCAAATGGAAAACCATTTCTTTGGCACAGGTGCAGACGCTGCCCAAGGTTATGTCCCACCCCCCAGCGCCTAATTTTCACGCGAGTCATTGGCAACACCGACCCGCGTGGCAAACCACCTGGCACGCAATTGAAACTTCATTTGGACGTGGAGAATCCTTTCTCCACACCCTTCAAGCATGGCAGCAAGATGCCAATGCACCTGCAACGCTGTTCTTCACGGCGTTTGCAAATGAATCGCCATCCCACCTTGAACCACTTATAGCAGGCCACCTCTTTGGCTTGTTACCAGGCGTTCACCGCATCGCGCTGGAAAACAACAAAGTCCAACTGACCTTGTGCATTGGCCCAGCGCCAGTCATAGCGCGTGAAGTAGACATTGCCGCAGACAGTTTTTATACCGACTCGCTTGAAGAATGGGGTGCCAAAAGCATTGCGCGCTTGTGCAAGCGTGGTACCTGCTTGGCTTGGTCATACACAGCGTCCCCTCTGCTGAAGGAATTGCAGCAGATCGGCATCCAAATCAATGACCCACCTCAAAGCGGCGTGTACCAACCGCAATGGACACCCAAAACTTCACTGCGTCCAAGTTCCTCGACACTCTTTCATCTGCCCAACGATGCTGCCAACAGGCATGCTGTGGTCATAGGTTCCGGTTTGTCAGGTGCCGCCGTGGCACACAGTTTGGCCGGCCGAGGTTGGACTGTGGAGGTTTTGGACCAAGGCGAGAACTTAGGTGCAGGCGCTTCCGGCTTGCCTGCAGGCATCTTTGCCACGCACGTATCGCCCGACAACAACGTGCTGTCTCGCATTACGCGCGATGGCGTGCGCGCCACATTGCAGCGCGCAAAACAATTGCGATTAGAAGGGACACAATGGCAAGTGTCTGAATTGCTTGAACACCGATATGCTGGCAAGCGCCAATTGCCCAGTGGGGCATTGTGGCCTGAAGCGGGACACGAATGGAGCACCAATGCGCAAACACCCCAAAAAGTAGCTGGCGGATTGCAAGAAAACTCTGACGCGTTGTGGCATGCCATGGCGGGTTGGATTCAGACACACGCGTTTGTCAAAGCGCAGCTGTCCCACCCCAATATCAGCTGGCGAGGTCGCTGCAATGTGGCCCAACTTCAACGCATCGATTCTGAATGGCAAGCGCTCGATGCACATGGCCAATGCTTGGCCACCTCCAAGCACATGGTATTGGCCAATGCACATCAGTGCCAAGCTTTGCTGGACACAGTGCAATGCACTGAACACGAAAAGATCAACCAGCGCCCTCACCTGCCAGCCACTGCCTTAAGAGGCCAAGTCACTTTGGGCAGCATGGCCATGCTGCCGCCAACACTCCGGGAGAAACTGCCCTCATTTCCGGTCAACGGTCATGGCAGTTTCATTGGCCAACTCAAAACTTTGCAAAGCCTAGGCACAGATGCAGAAGACTATTGGATCGTGGGATCTAGTTTTCAACGCAATGATTTTGACGTCACCCCTCGACATGAAGATGTGGTCAGCAACATACAACAATGGGCAGAACTGATGCCCGCCTTGTCAGATGAAATCCAACAAGGCATTGAGCTTTCTAAAACCCGATCATGGGCCGGCATACGATCTGCCCTACCAGATCGCGTCCCAGCCGTTGGAGAATTTAAGCACCCAGACTTTAAGGGCTTGCAAGTCTGTACCGGCATGGGTGCCCGTGGCATCAGTTGGTCTGTGCTGTGCGGAGAACTGTTGGCCGCGCACTTGAATCACGAGCCCCTGCCCATGGCAGCCTCCCTGGCGAAGCTGATGGCCGCTTCGCGATTCGGATAATTACTGCTGCGCAGCTGCAGGTCGGCGTGACTTCACGTAAGCATCTGTGGGTTGGTAGTTTTTACCATCGGCATATCGCCATTGCGTCATGCTGCCCTGATTGCCGCGAAGTTCCAACTTGCCCACAAAAGCACCCATGGTGGACTGTTGGTCAATGGCTCGAAATTCTGCAGGGCCAAAAGGTGTGCTGAATTTCAAACCCCGCATGGCCAGCACCAGCTTTTCATTGTCTGTGCTGCCTGCCTTTTTAATGGCAGCAAAGATGGCTTGCATGGTGGCATAACCCACCACGGAACCTACTTTGGGGTTTTCTTTGAATTTGCGGTAGTAGTTGGCTGCGAATGCGGCATGTTCTTTGGCGTCAATCTGGTCCCATGGATAGCCCGTCACAATCCAACCCTTGGGCGTTTCGTCCTTCAAGACTTCCAAATACTCGGGTTCACCTGACAGCAAGGACACCACGGGTACTTTTGGAAAAATTCCACGTTGATTGCCTTCGCGGACCAGCTTGGCGAGGTCGGCACCAAAAGTCACATTGAAAATAGCATCCGGCTTGCTTTGCATCAGTGCGCTCAAGCTGCTTCCCGCATCAATCTTCCCAAGCACAGGCCACTGTTCACCCACGAATTCCACATCAGGCCGCTTGGCTTTCAAGAGCTCTTTGAAACTGGCAACTGCACTTTGGCCGTATTCATAATTGGGGGCCAACGTCGCCCAACGTTTGGCGGGCAACTTCGCTGCTTCTTCCACCAACATGGCAGACTGCATGTAAGTGCTGGGGCGTAAACGGAAGGTGTATCGATTGCCTTTGTCCCAGACCAAGGCATCCGTCAAAGGCTCACTGGCCACAAACAAACGTTTGTTTTTGGCAGCATGGTCAGCCAAAGCCAATCCCACATTGGACAAAAAGCCACCAGCCAGTACATCGACTTTTTCTTGACTGGTCAATTCAATCGCATGACGCAGGGCGTCTTCTGGCTTGCCAGCGTCATCGCGCGCAATCACCTCAACCTTGCGGCCTAACAAGCCACCGGCGGCATTGATTTCTTCGACAGCCAGCTGCCAGCCCTGTTTGTAGGGTTGGGTGAATTGAGGCATTGCGGAATAACTGTTAATTTCGCCAATGCGAATGGGGGTCTGCGCGCCTGCTGACATCGCAGCCCAAACATAAACCAAGCCAACACCCACCTGAGCCCAAGACTTCATGCCTATCTCCTGAAAAAAGGAACTGTATCAGCAAGCTAAAAACCAGTCACTTTGGAGACAATTTAGTCCTTACGGTCAAGCTCTTATGATCAATAAGCATATATGTAAAACGAATAAATAGTTTGTTTGGTCATAAAGAGCCATTAAAGTTCCCGACTTAATCGGCAATGACCGCATCCCCCCTACCTCAGATGTACCAATACACAGAATTTGACCGCCAGTTTGTGAAACTTCGCGCGGCACAGCACCGAGATCAGCTTGAGCGTTGGCAAAAAGGCCAATTGGCCGATGACGAATTTCGCCCCCTCCGTCTTCAAAACGGCTGGTACGTGCAGCGCTACGCCCCCATGCTTCGGGTAGCGGTACCTTACGGCGAAATCTCAAGCAAACAACTGAGCGTTTTGGCCCAAATTGCCAAAGAGTACGACCAACCCAATGCAGAACTGTTTGCGAAAGCCCAAGCGCAACAGGATTTGTTGCCAGGCAAGTCGCCTCGCCTGATTAAAGGCTATGGTCACTTCACCACGCGCCAAAACGTCCAGTTCAATTGGATTCCCTTGGACAAATCAGCCGATGTGATGGACCTCTTGGCCACGGTCGACATGCATGGCATTCAAACCAGTGGCAATTGCATCCGCAACATCACCACCGATGAATTGGCAGGCGTTGCTGTCGATGAAGTGGTGGACCCACGACCCTACGCAGAAATTTTGCGTCAGTGGAGCACGCTGCATCCTGAGTTTGCCTTTCTGCCTCGCAAATTCAAAATCGCCATCACTGGCGCTACAGAAGATCGCGCCGCCATTGGTTGGCACGATGTGGGCTTGCAGCTGGTTAAAAATGCTGCTGGTGAAATAGGCTTCAAAGTTTGGGTGGGCGGTGGCATGGGCAGAACGCCCATCATCGGCACCTTGGTTCGCGAGTTTCTGCCATGGCAACAGATCATGAACTACCTCGAAGCTGTTGTGCGCGTGTACAACCGCTGGGGTCGACGCGATAACTTGTACAAAGCGCGTATCAAAATTTTGGTGAAAGCCGAAGGCCAGCGCTACATCGATGAAGTTGAAGCAGAGTTCAACGACGTCGTTCACAAAGACGGCGGCCCCCACACCATCACCCAAGCCGAGTTCGATCGTGTTGCAGCTTGCTTTGTCGAGCCGCCAGCACCTGCCAGCAGCCATGCCGCTACTAACAGTAATTCAGAAGATCCCGCGTTCCAACGTTGGGTCCATCAAAACGTGGTGGCGCACAAAAATCCATTACTTCGTGCAGTGACACTGTCGTTCAAACGTTTGGGCTTGGCACCTGGTGATGCCACAGCTGAGCAACTTGAAGCGTCAGCACAATTGGTGGCCAAATACTCGCGAGGCGAAGCACGTGTGACGCACTCTCAAAACTTGGTGCTGCCTTGGGTGCCTGAAAACCAATTGTTTGACCTTTGGCAAGAAGCCAAATCTTTGGGCTTGGCCAGCCCCAACATTGGCTTGCTCAATGACATGATTGCTTGCCCAGGCGGCGACTATTGCGCGTTGGCCAATGCACGAGCCATCCCTGTTGCAGCAGCCATCTCAGAACGCTACCAAGACTTGGACGAGTTGGACGACTTGGGACCTATCGACCTGCACATCAGCGGTTGCATCAATTCATGCGGTCACCACCACAGCGGCCACATTGGCATCTTGGGTGTGGATAAAGATGGCAAGGAATGGTACCAAGTGACCTTGGGTGGATCTGATGGATCCAATCTGTCAGGCGCAGCCGGTCCTGGCAAAGTGGTAGGCCCTTCATTCTCTGCAGCCGAAGTGCCTGGCGTGATTGAAGCCGTCATTAACAAGTACCTCGAATTGCGTTTGCCATCGCAAGAAGCGAAGGGTCGTGCCGAGCACTTCATTGAAACCTTGCGCCGTGTAGGCCAAGATCCTTTCAAGCAAGTGGCCAATGCAGCGCGTCATCCTGAGCCCGAGCTCGCCTGAACAACAGATTGAATGTCATGAAAATTTTGTCTTTCAACGATCACTCAACGGGTCTCGACAGCAGCACCATCAGCTTGGCCAATGATGTCGATCCGCGCACCGTATCTCTAGATGGCGTGAAACGCATCGATTTGAATTTTCCCAAATTCACGGATGGCCGAGCCTACAGCCAAGCCTTTTTGCTTCGCCGCCGACTGGGTTTTCAAGGTGAAATTCGCGCCACTGGCGATGTGCTCATTGACCAATTGGTGGCCATGGCTCGCACTGGTTTTGATGTTGCGGTTTTGCGTCAAGGTTTGGATGCAAGTGCAGCACAACGTCAATTCGATCGCTTTCCTGCGTTCTACCAAGGTTCCGCGGTCGAAACGCAGCCTTTGTTTGCAAAAGCAGCAGCATGACGAAATCCTCCATCAGCGCAGGCAACGCCGCCAAGGCATACAACGCCATCGCCTTGAATGCCAAGGCCAGTGCCGACTTTAAAGAGAAGCTTGCAGAAACAATCGCATTGCTGAAGCAAGCTGTTTCTGAGTTCGCCCCAGTGACGCAAGCTTCCAGCTTGGGCGCAGAAGACGTGGTCATCACGCACCTGATCAATCAGAACGCACTGAACATTCCTGTGTTTGTTTTGGAAACAGGCGCACTGCACCGCGAAACATTGGCCTTGCTTGAACGGACACAAGCACATTCGGTTGCCCCCGTCAAAGTCTATCGTCCGTCTTCTGAAAAAGTCATTGCTTTCGTGAGAACCCATGGCCAAGACGCCATGTACGAAAGTTTGGAACTGCGCAAAGCCTGCTGCCAGGTGCGCAAGCTCGAACCTTTGGCCGAGGCACTGAAAGGCCAGCGCGCATGGGTCACAGGTTTGCGCCGCGAGCAATCCAACAACCGCGCAGAGGTGCCGTTGATTGACCGTGCAGACGAATTGACCAAAGGCCAATTCAAACTCAATCCTTTGGCCAATTGGACGTGGGGGGATGTTTGGCATTACATCGACGTCCACGAAGTGGACTACAACCCCTTGCACGATCAATTTTTCCCCAGCATCGGCTGCGCACCCTGCACCCGCGCTATCAGCTTAGGCGAAGAATTTCGCGCAGGACGCTGGTGGTGGGAAGACGAAGCAGCCAAAGAGTGTGGCTTGCACGCCAAGAAATAAAGCATTGAAGAAGACCATGAACGCACGCACGCAACCCGAACTGCTCCATCACTTGAGCAATGCCCATCTCGACGCTTTGGAAGAAGAAACCATCTTCATCCTGCGCGAAGTGGCTGCAGCTTTTGAACGCCCCACCCTGCTGTTCTCTGGCGGTAAAGACTCTTTGGTGATGCTCAAGTGCGCCGAGAAAGCCTTTGTCGACAAACAAAAGGGCGGCCGCATTCCCTACCCCTTGCTCATGATCGACACGGGTCACAACTTCAAAGAAGTGACAGACTTCCGCGACTTTCGCGCCAATGAATTGGGCGCTGAACTGATTGTGCGCAGCGTTGAAGATTCTATGAAGCGTGGCACTGTGCGCTTGGCTCACCCTGGCGAATCACGCAACGTTCACCAATCGGTGACCCTGCTCGAAGCCATTGAAGAGTTTAAGTTTGACGCCCTCATTGGCGGTGCACGACGCGACGAAGAAAAAGCCCGCGCCAAAGAACGCATCTTCAGTCACCGTGACAGCTTTGGCCAATGGCAGCCCAAATCACAGCGCCCCGAGTTGTGGTCATTGTTCAACACCAAATTGCAACCTGGCGAGCACTTCCGTGTGTTCCCCATTTCCAACTGGACCGAACTTGATGTGTGGCAATACATTGCCCGCGAGAACATTGCTCTGCCGTCCATCTACTACACGCACAAACGCGAAGTGGTCGATCGCCGCGGTTTGCTGGTGCCTGTCACAGAACTCACACCGCCTAAGGATGGTGAACAAGTGGAAGTGCGCGATGTGCGCTTCCGCACCGTGGGCGACATCACCTGCACATGCCCCGTAGAAAGCACGGCCGCCACACCAGAAGAAATTGTGATTGAAACATTGGCCGCCGAAGTGAGCGAACGCGGCGCCACGCGTATGGACGACAAGACCTCTGACGCTTCCATGGAAAAACGCAAAAAAGACGGATATTTCTAATGACCACGACTGCTAACTTCGACGCTGCCATTAACGCAGTTCCACATTTCGCGCCCAATGCCAACGCCCTGAAATTCATCACCTGCGGTTCGGTGGACGACGGCAAGAGCACCCTCATTGGCCGCTTGCTGGTCGACACCAAAGCGGTGTTGCAAGATCACTTGGCCGGCGTGCAACGTCAAGGCGAGACAGACTTGGCCTTGCTCACCGATGGCTTGTCGGCCGAACGCGAACAAGGCATCACCATTGATGTGGCCTACCGTTACTTCAGTACCGAAACGCGCAAGTTCATCATTGGCGATGCGCCAGGCCATGAGCAATACACCCGCAACATGGTGACAGCGGCATCCAGTGCCGATGCAGCCGTGGTGTTGGTCGATGCCACCAAACTCGATTGGCACGACGCTCAACTCACCCTGTTGCCTCAAACACGACGCCACAGCCTGCTTTTGAAGTTGCTCCGCGTGCCCTCTGTGGTGTTTGCCATCAACAAGCTGGACGCCGTTGAAGACGCCACCTTGGCTTATCAAAACATTCAAGGCGCCTTGGCCAAATTTGCGACCGAAGCCGGCATCAACGTCAAAGCTTGGGTGCCCGTTTCTGCACTCAAGGGCTGGAACGTGGTGGACAGTCATGCCAACTGGTGTGCTTACACAGGCCCTAATTTGTTACAAATTTTGGAAACACTGCCCAGCACACCTGCAGAAGCCGATGTGGCCTTGAGCTTCCCCGTTCAATGGGTTGAAAAATTCCACGACTCCAACGTCACGCACCAAGGCCGCCGCGTTTTCTGGGGCCGTGTGGCCACGGGCAATTTGAGCGTGGGTCAAAGCGTCAAAGTCTTTCCAAGTGGTCAAACAGCCACGGTGGCGCAGGTACTGTCTGCCACTCGCCAAGAAAAGTCTGAGGTCACGGGCCAAAGTGCAGGCTTGGTGCTAGACCGTGAAGTCGATGTGTCGCGTGGCGACTGGATTGTGGCCGCAGACGCTGGCCTAGAAGGTCAGCGTCAAATTGATGCAACCATTGCTTGGATGGACGACGAACCCTTGGTAGCAGGCCGTCTGTATTGGGCTTTGCATGGACATCGTTGGGTCAAGGCCAAGGTTCAGCGCGTGGTGAACCGGCTGAACATCAACACCTTGGCCAAGGAAGAAGCCTCCGAACTGCCAGCAAATTCTGTGGGCCACGTGACTTTGGCCTTCCAAGAACCCCTGATCACCCTGCCATTTGCCAAATCTCGCATCTTGGGCGCCCTCATTTTGGTCGATACGGCCAGCCATAAGACCTCAGGCGCAGTGTTGGTGAATTGAGACAAAGCCCTTAAGTACCTTAAAATCCCCATTTTCGGGCTCTAAGACCATTGAGCTCTTTAACGCTCTAGCCACTTCAAACTGACATGACCCACGTTGTTTCCGAATCCTGTATCCGTTGCAAATACACCGACTGCGTGGATGTCTGCCCAGTCGACTGCTTCCGCGAAGGCCCTAACTTCCTGACCATTGACCCCGACGAGTGCATCGATTGCGCCGTGTGCATTCCCGAATGCCCCGTCAATGCCATCTATGCAGAAGAAGACCTGCCCGCCGACCAAGTTCACATGACCAAGCTCAACGCCGAGTTGGCCTTGCTGCCCACTTGGAAAAGCATCACCAAGCGCAAAGCGCCCATGCCAGATGCCGACGACTGGAAAGACAAGACAGGCAAACTGAGCGAGTTGCAACGTTGATTCAAACCGAAGCCTTGATCATTGGGGCGGGCCCGGTGGGTCTGTTCCAAGCGTTTCAGCTAGGGCTTCAAGACATCCGCTGCCACGTAGTGGATGCACTGCCCCAAGTGGGTGGACAATGCGTAGAACTTTACGCAAACAAACCCATCTACGACATTCCTGGCATTCCACTTTGCACGGGACAAGAGCTGATTGACCAACTGCAACAGCAAGTCAAACCCTTTGCACCGCAGTTTCATCTTCAAGAATTGGTCAGTGAACTGAAAGCCACTGAAGACGGTCAGTGGCATGTGCAAACAGACAAAGGCACCCAGTTCAAAGCAGCCACCGTGTTCATTGCAGCTGGCGTTGGCGCCTTCGTCAAACGCGGCCTCAGCTTGCCAGGCTTTGACGAGCTTTTGAATAAGCAAATTTTTCACGCGGCTCCCAAGCATTCGTCATTCAAAGGCAAGCACTTGATCGTGCTGGGCGACAACGATGCTGCGCTAGAGGCTTGCGCACATTGGCGTGAAAGCCCTGATGCAGCGGCCAGCGTCACGTTGGTTCACAGACGTGACCAATTTCAAGCGGTGCCTCAAACCATCGAAGACATGAGAAAGGCCTGCGCCAACCAAACCATGCGCTTTGTAGCAGGTCAACCGACTGGCCTCGTTCAAGCCAATGGTCAGTTAACAGGACTAGAGATTCTGAATGCCCAAGGGGACACAGAGGTTTTACCTGCTAACGCTTTGCTTTTGTGCCTAGGCATCTCACCCAAACTCGGCCCACTCAGTGATTGGGGTTTGGCCATGGAACGCAAACAACTTCCGGTCAATACAGAGACCTATGCCACTGAAGCGCGCGGCATCTTTGCGATAGGCGACATCAATACCTACCCCGGTAAAAAGAAACTGATTTTGTGCGGCTTTCATGAGGCCACTTTGGCCGCTTTTGGAGCCTCAGCTCTGTTGCGTCCAGACCAAAAAACCCTGCTTCAATACACCACAACGTCCACACACCTGCACAAACTCTTGGGCGTGTCGTAGAATACAACCCGTGGCAACAAACCTTGTTTGTTGCCACATCCGCTAGGGGTGTTTTGGCTGACCAGCCAAGACTGAGAAAGTCCCTTTGAACCTGATTGAGGTAATCCTCGCGCAGGGAAGCTTGTCTAAACAACGAGGCAAATACTCAATTGCCAACATTCGTTGAATGATCCAGCCGACCTGCCATTTCGTTGAAGGAAAACGCAATGGCACACCATTTGCCAAAATTGACTTGCCACGCACTGCTGCTTGCCAGTGCCTCTGCCATCGCCCAAAACAACACCGTCTTGGTAACCAGCCCTGCCGCCCAACAAGTCAGTGGTTTTGAAAACCTCAGCCTGCGCGAAGCACCGTTCAGCGCCACCAATATCGACAACGCTACGCTGCGAGATTTGGGTGCGCAAAGAATTTCAGACGCACTGCGTTTGGATTCCTCCGTCACTGACAGCTACAACTCGCCAGCTTATTGGGACATTTTGAGCGTGCGCGGTTTCACCTTGGACAACCGCTACAACTACCGCCGCGAAGGCTTGCCCATCAGCGCTGAAACCATGATCCCCATGGACAACAAAGAGCGCATCGAACTCTTCAAAGGCACCAGCGGCATTCAAGCGGGAACCAGTGCCCCGGGTGGTTTGGCCAACTATGTAGTCAAGCGTCCACCCAACGCCGCTGAAACGGGCAGCAGAAGTCTCACAGTCAGTTACGGCAATGGCAACAACAGTTCTGTTGCCTTGGACTTAGGCGGTCGATTTGGCGACAACAATGCTTTGGGCTATCGCGTGAATGCAGCCTACGAGGACCTTAACCCGTATGTTCAAAACGCAAAAGGTCACCGTCAACTTTTGGCCTTGGCCATGGATTGGCGTATCAGCAGCAACACCCGACTTGAATGGGAAGTTGAAAGCAGCAACCGTCAACAAATGGGCGTGAATGCCGCCAGCATCACAGGCAACACATTGCCCTCGCCTGTTTACGGACAAAACAATTTCTCCAAACAAAGCTGGTCTGTACCTGGCGTATTCGATGGGCTGACAGGCAGCATGCGCCTGAAGCAGAAACTTGAAAATGGTTGGCTGTGGACCACCCAAGTGGGCGCTCAACGCTTGAAAACAGACGACCGCCTCAGCTACGCTTATGGCTGCTATGCAGAAGG